>NZ_JBHSZO010000035.1:0-59922 GCF_042663125.1 Streptomyces polyrhachis
CACCCCGCCCCATGACGACCCCAACGAGCCCGCCCCACATAGGACACGGTCTAAGGGCAACCGACCGAGCCAATCGCCGTCCCACCACCGCCGAAGAATCAAGGTCACATCTGCCCCAAATTGGCACGCTCCGAATCGGGAAGTCAGAACGAACAAATCATTCATGATGGGAGACAATTGAACCAATTATTCTATTCCAATCTTGCACGTACCTCCATGTCTACTTCCTCCCACTTTTGAACATCTACATCTAGGAGGCCACCATCCTTAACAAAGAAGACGCCACGGCGATAGCATTCCAGGAATGAGATTGCCATTTCCTGCACGCTAGAATAACTGATCTGCGGGAAACTCTCGCTAATCACAACCGCGACCCTAGGCGGCGTGTCACTCGCATCCCATACCGCCGCATACATATCTCCGCTAGCATTCCCCAGGAGCGGGAACCAGGATTCACCGAGGATCGGGTCCCCATCCCCATAAATTCTCCGCATTTCCAGTGCCTGTTCGACAGAGAGGGGTTCGAACGCTGGGATGAGATAAACATCATCTTGGCGTTGCCCTGGCTCAAACCTAGCACCATTGCAACTCTCGAACCATGCAACCACATCATCCGGAACAGTCACTCCGATAGCTGCTTCCAGTTGAATTTTAGCGATCCCCGGATTTCGAAATCGGACAATCGGGCGTCCTATTTCTACAACCTGTCGCCAAAGTAGTTCAATTGATTGTCTGGTGTCCAATTTCACCACTCAATCCTCACCAAGAATGGGTCTGTTCTGAAGTTTGTGTGTGCCCGGTATGACTGGATGGCATCGGGGTGACCGGTGTCGGGAAGGATCATGATGGGTGACAGGCAGGAAACAGGCAAGCGTTCGAGCATCGTACGTACGGGGGCTGAGTTGACGCAGCGGCAGGCGCAGGATCAGGAGATCGCGCGGCAGTTGGTTGAGCGGGCCCGTGAGGAGGGCGTGAACCTGGTCGGGGAGAACAGCCTGTTCAAGGGGTTGTTGAAGATGGTGCTGGAGGGTGCTCTGGAGGCGGAGATGTCGGAGCACCTCGGCTACGAGAAGGGTGATCCGGCCGGCCGGGGGGCGTCCAACGCGCGCAACGGCACGTCCACGAAGCGGGTGCGCACGGATATCGGCGAGGTGGAGATCGCGGTGCCACGCGATCGTGAGGGCGGTTTCGAGCCGTAGATCGTGCCCAAGCACCAGCGCAAGGTGGAGGGCTTCGACGAGGCCGTGCTCTCGTTGTATGCGAAGGGGCTGACCACGGGGGAGATCCAGGCCCCTCTCGCGGAGATCTACGACATGGACGTCTCACGCGGACTGATCTCACGGGCCACCGACAAGATCAAGGACGAGGTCGACGCATGGCGGTCCCGTCCGCTGGACAAGATCTACGCAGTCCTCATGATCGACGCGATCGTCCTGAAGATCCGTGACAGTGCGGTCTCCAACCGGCCCGTCTACATCGCGGTGGGGATCAACCTCGAAGGCGAACGCGACGTGCTGGGCATGTGGGTCGGCACCGGCGGCGAGGGCGCCAAGCAGTGGATGACCTGGCTCGCCGAACTCCGCAACCGCGGTGTCCAGGACGTCCTGATCTCCTGCTGCGACGGACTGAAGGGCCTGCCCGACTCCCTCACCGCGATCTGGCCCCGAACCGACGTCCACCTGTGCGTCGTGCACATGGTCAGGAACTCGCTGCGGTTCGCTTCACGCGCCCACTGGCAGGCCATCACCAAGGAACTCCGCCACATCTACACCGCCCCCACCCAGGACGCCGCCCGGGCCCGGTTCGAGGAGTTCGAGGAGAAACGGGGAGTGCAGTATCCGGCGATGACCGGACTGTGGCGCAAGAACTGGATGCACTTCGCCGAGTTCTTGAAGTTCCCACCCGGCGTCCGCAAGATCGTCTACACCACCAACAAGATCGAAGCGCTGAACGCCCGCTTCCGCCAGGCCAGCCGCCGACGCGGGCACTTCCCCAGCGAGGACGCCGCCCTGAAAGTCCTCTACCTGACCATCCGCCACCGCGAGCCCAACCGCCCCAACCCCACCGGACGCACCCACAACTGGAAAGCCGCGATCAACGTCCTCGCCGGCTACTACGGCGACCGCATCGACCTCGACGGATTCCACCTCAACACCGCCGAGTGACCCACCCAAGCTAAACCAGCACAACGTCAAAGAAGAGGCATACACAAAAACCGAGACACTCCCCAGCCCGGCGGCAGCCCGTTACGCGCTGCGCGGTGGGCGGAAGCCGATGGTGGGGGCTGCGCGGCGGAGGGGCCAGGGGCGGGTGGGGCAGGGGAGGAGGGGGTGGAGGAAGGCGTAGCGGGAGAGGGCCTGGGGGTCCTGGGTGGTGGGGGTGAGGGCGCTGACGCGCTCCCACCAGGAGGCGATCTCGATCCAGCCGGGGGCGGACTGGGAGCCGCCGAACTCCTGCACCGAGAGCGCCGCCGTCAGGCCCGCGAAGGCGAGGCGGTCGGCGAGCGGCCAGCCGGCGAGCGTGCCCGTGACGAAGCCGGCGACGAAGACGTCCCCCGCGCCCGTCGGGTCCAGCTCCTCGACGGAGATCGCCGGGACCTCGGCCGTCTCGCCGGTGGCGGCGTCCACCGCGTACGCCCCCGCGGAGCCCATCGTGACCACCGCCAGCGGCACCCGCTCGGCCAGGGCGTGGGCGGCGGCGCGCGCGGAGCTCGTCCCCGTGTAGCGCATCGCCTCCCCGGCGTTGGGCAGGAAGGCGTGGCAGTGGGCGAGGTCGGGCAGTGCCGCCAGGTCCCAGCGGCCGGTCTCGTCCCAGCCGGTGTCGGCGAAGACGAGGCTGCCGTCGGCCGCCGACTGCGCCACCCAGGGCTCGCCCCGGCCGGCGGTGAGGGACGCTATGGCGGCGCGGGAGCGGGGCGGGCAGCGCGGCGGTGAGGGCGGCGGGGGTGCCTCGTGGCCGTGGGAGACCATGGTGCGCTCTCCCTCGTAGGCCATGGAGACCGTGACCGGGGAGTGCCAGCCGGGGATGGTGCGCGAGAGGCTGAGGTCGATGCCCTCGCCCAGCTCCAGGGCCTCGCGGCAGTAGTCGCCGTACATGTCGTCGCCGAAGGCGCCCGCGAGGTGCGTGCGCAGGCCCAGGCGCGCCATGGCGGCGGCCATGTTGGCGACGCCGCCGGGGCTCATGCCCATGCCGCGGGCCCAGGACTCGGTGCCGCGCACGGGGGCGGTGTCCAGGCCGGTGAAGATGATGTCGAGGAAGACCATGCCCGTGAGGTAGACGTCGATCTCCGGGTCCTCCGGGCGGCGGAGGGGGGCGAGGGGATCGATGTGGGTCCGGCCCATGGGGGCTCACCTCCGTACGGCACATGCGGGGATGGCGCCCAGTCTGCCCGAGGGGTCCGACAGCGCGGCGCGACGCTCCGTGACCGGCCCGGCGCGATCACCCCGCGCGGCCGGCCCCCCGCCCTCAGCCCCGGCGCCCCGGCACCGGGACCGTCGCCAGGTCCTCCGCCACCGTCAGCCCGCCGGTGTAGCCCGCCGCGCGGGCCTCCGCGGCGAAGCACGCGGGGTCCGGATAGCGCTGCGAGAAGTGCGTGAGCACCAGGTGCCGCGCGCCCGCCTTCGCCGCGATCTCCCCCGCCTGCCCGGCCGTCAGGTGGCCGACCTCCGCCGCGAGGGCGGCGTCGCGGGCGAGGAAGGTCGACTCCAGTACGAGCAGGTCGGCCCCCGCCGCCAGTTCGTGGACGGCCTCGCACATGCCGGTGTCCATGACGAACGCGAAGACCTGCCCGGGCCGCGGCTCGCTGACCTCCTCCAGCCGGACCCCGCCCAGGGAGCCCTCGCGCTGGAGGCGCGAGACGTCCGGGCCGGCGATCCCCGCGGCCCGCAGCCGCTCGGGGAGCATCCGGCGCCCGTCGGGCTCCACGAGCCGGTAGCCGAAGGTGTCGACGGGGTGCGCCAGGCGCCGCGCGCTCAGCGTGAACGACGGCGTGGCGGCGACCGTCCCGTCGGCGGCGACCGGCTCCTCGCGCAGCCGCACCCGCTCGCGGTACGCGGTGGCGTACCGCAGCCGGTCGAAGTACGCCTGCCCGCTCGCCGGGTAGTGCGCGGCGATCGGGTGCGGGACGCCGTCGAGGTTGATGCGCTGGATGATGCCGGCCAGTCCCAGGGAGTGGTCGCCGTGGAAGTGCGTGACGCAGATGCGCGTCAGGTCGTACGCCGCCACGGAGGCGTGCAGCAGCTGGCGCTGGGTGCCCTCGCCGGGGTCGAAGAGGATGCCCTCGCGGTCCCAGCGCAGGAAGTAGCCGTTGTGGTTGCGGGTCCGGGTGGGCACCTGGCTGGCGCTGCCCAGAACCGTGAACTCCCGTGCCGCCACGGCCCGTTACCCGGGGGGCCAGGTGAAGCCGCGCCCGCCCAGGACGTGGGCGTGCGCGTGGAAGACGGTCTGCCCGGCGCCGGCGCCGGTGTTGAGGACGATCCGGTAGCCGCTCTCCGCGACGCCCTCGGCGGCGGCGACCTCCCCGGCCTCGCGCAGCACGTCGGCCATGACCTGCGGCGCGGCGGCGGCCAGCGCGGCGGCGTCGGGGTAGTGGGCCTTGGGGATCACCAGTACGTGGGTGGGGGCCTGCGGGTTGATGTCGCGGAAGGCGAGCGTGGTCTCGCTCTCGCGCACCACGTCCGCGGGAATCCTCCCGGCGGCCATCTTGCAGAACAGGCAGTCGCCCTGCGCCTCACCGGCCATGTGCGCGGCCCTCCTCGCGTAGTCGGACATGGATCGGATGGATCAGTGCGCCGATGCTACCGGCCCCCGGCAACCGCTCAGCCCCAGCGCCCCGAGCGGCCCAGCAGCAGGGCGGCCGCCGCCGTGCCGGCCGTGGAGGTGCGCAGGACGGTGGGGCCCAGGCGGTAGGGCTTGGCGCCCGCTTCCCCGAAGAGCGCCAACTCCTCGGGGGAGACGCCCCCTTCCGGACCGACGACCAGCACCACCGAGCCCGCGGCGGGCAGTCGGGCCGCCGCCAGGGGCAGGGAGCCCTCCTCGTGCAGGACGGCCGCGAAGTCCGCCGCGCGGAGCAGCTCGGCGACCTGCTTCGTCGTACGGGCCTCCGCGACCTCGGGGAAGCGCAGCCGGCGGGACTGCTTGCCCGCCTCGCGGGCCGTCGCGCGCCACTTGTGCAGCGCCTTGGCGCCCCGCTCGCCCTTCCACTGCGTGACGCAGCGCGCCGCCTGCCAGGGGACGACCCCGTCGACGCCGGTCTCCGTCATCGTCTCCACCGCCAGCTCGCCCCGGTCGCCCTTGGGGAGGGCCTGGACGACCGTGATACGCGGGGCCGGCTCCGGCTCGGCGAGAACCTCCGCGACCCGTACGACGAGGCGGTCGCGGCCCTCGAGAGCGTCGACCCGCGCGCGCACGCCGAGGCCGGCGCCGTCGGTGAGCACGACCTCCTCGCCCACCCGCAGGCGCTTGACGGAGACCGCGTGGCGGCCCTCGGGGCCGTCCAGCACCAGCGTGGCGCCGGGCGCCGCCGCGGCGAGGTCGGGGGACACGAAGACGGGCGCCGTCACGGCGTCACCTCCAGGGCGGGCCGCAGGGGCGCCCGCGGCTCGTCACCGGTATCGGGGGACATCCGCACCAGTATCCGCCGGGCCCCTCCCCCGCGCGGGGCGGGAGGAGGGGCCCGGCGGCACCCCCGGTCCGGACGGAGAAGCGGCCCTACCGGCCGTTGAACGCGTCCTTCAGCCGGGAGAACAGCCCCTGCTGGCCCGGCTGGAACTGCCCCAGCGGCCGCTCCTCGTCGCGCAGGGCGGCGAGCTGGCGCATCAGCCGCTCCTGCTCGGCATCGAGCTTCGTCGGCGTGGTGACCTCCACGTGCACGATGAGGTCACCGCGACCGCCGCCGCGCAGATGCGTGACACCGCGCTGGTGCAGCGGGATCGACTGGCCGGACTGGGTGCCGGGCCGGATGTCGACCTCCTCCAGTCCGTCCAGCGTCTCCAGCGAGACCTTGGTGCCCAGCGCCGCCGCCGTCATCGGGATCGTCACCGTGCAGTGCAGGTCGTCGCCGCGCCGCTGGAAGGTGGAGTGCGGCAGCTCGTGGATCTCCACGTAGAGATCGCCCGCCGGGCCGCCGCCGGGGCCGACCTCGCCCTCGCCGGCGAGCTGGATACGGGTGCCGTTGTCCACACCCGCCGGGATCTTCACCGTGAGGTTGCGGCGCGAGCGCACCCGGCCGTCGCCGGCGCACTCGGGGCAGGGGGTGGGCACGACCGTGCCGAAGCCCTGGCACTGCGGGCAGGGGCGGGAGGTCATGACCTGCCCCAGGAAGGACCGCGTGACCTGCGAGACCTCACCGCGCCCGCGGCACATGTCGCAGGTCTGCGCCGTGGTGCCGGGGGCCGCGCCCTCGCCGCTGCAGGTGGTGCAGACGATCGCCGTGTCGACCTGGAGGTCCTTGGTCGCGCCGAAGGCGGCCTCGTCCAGCTCGATGTCCAGGCGGATCATGGCGTCCTGGCCCCGGCGGGTCCGCGAGCGCGGGCCGCGCTGCGAGGCCGTACCGAAGAAGGCGTCCATGATGTCGGAGAAGTTGCCGAAGCCCTGGCCGCCGCCGAAGCCGCCGCCGCTCATCGACAGCGGGTCCCCGCCCAGGTCGTAGACCTGCTTCTTCTCCGGATCGGAGAGGACCTCGTAGGCGGCGTTGATCTCCTTGAACCGCTCCTGGGTCTTCGGATCCGGATTCACGTCCGGGTGCAGCTCGCGCGCGAGCCGCCGGAACGCCTTCTTGATCTCCTCCTGGGAGGCGTCGCGCCGCACCCCGAGGATCCCGTAGTAGTCCGTCGCCACTTACGACTCCGCCAGGATCTGTCCGACGTAACGTGCCACAGCGCGTACTGCTCCCATCGTTCCCGGGTAATCCATGCGGGTCGGTCCGACCACGCCGAGTTTGGCCAGTGCCTCGTTTTCGAGACCCCCGGCACCGTAGCCGACGGAGACGACCGATGCGGAGGTGAGTCCCTGATGTGCGTTCTCGTGCCCGATTCGCACCATCATGGTGGAGTCCTTGGCCTCGCCGAGCAGCCGCAGCAGCACGACCTGCTCCTCCAGCGCCTCCAGCACGGGCCCGATGCTCAGCGGGAAGTCGTGGTCGAAGCGGGTCAGATTGGCCGTACCGCCTATGATCAGCCGCTCCTCGGTCTCCTCGACCAGCGTCTCCATCAGCGTCGACAGCACCGCCGAGACCGTCGGGCGGTCGTCCGCGCCGAAGGAGTCCGGCAGGTCCTGCACCAGCTGCGGTACGTCCGCGAACCGGCGGCCCACGACCCGGCTGTTGAGCCGGGCGCGCAGATCGGCGAGCGAGGTGTCGGGGAAGGGCGGCTGGCAGTCGACCAGGCGCTGCTCCACCCGCCCCGTGTCCGTGATCACCACGAGCATCAGCCGGGCCGGGGAGAGCGCGAGCAGCTCGACGTGGCGCACGGTGGAGCGGGTCAGCGAGGGGTACTGCACGACCGCGACCTGCCGGGTGAGCTGCGCCAGGAGGCGCACCGTGCGGGCCACGACGTCGTCGAGGTCGACGGCGCCGTCGAGGAAGTGGTGGATGGCGCGCCGCTCGGGCGCGGAGAGCGGCTTGACGTCGGCGAGCTGGTCGACGAAGAGGCGGTAGCCCTTGTCGGTGGGGATGCGCCCGGCGCTGGTGTGCGGCTGGGCGATGTACCCCTCGTCCTCCAGCACGGCCATGTCGTTGCGGACGGTGGCCGGGGAGACGCCGAGGCTGTGCCGCTCGGTGAGCGCCTTGGAGCCCACGGGCTCCTCCGTGCCGACGTAGTCCTGGACGATGGCACGCAGCACCTCGAGTCTGCGCTCACTGAGCATGCCGTCCACCTCCGGCCTCGGTCCGTAGTCTCACCCCTGGCACTCTGCATCTGCGAGTGCCAGCTTTTCCCAGGCCAGTGTACGGGGACGCCCCGCGACCGGAGCAAGCCCGAGGCCACGGGCTGTGGACAACGTACGCACGAGGGAGGACCGCATGGCGGCGCGGGACTGGGAAGCACTGGCCCCTGGAGTGCTGCGGCGCAGGCTGCCGGGCTGGGACGCGACGGTGGGCGTGGTGGCCGGCGCCACGAAAGTGCTGCTGATCGACTCCGGCTCCACCCTGCCGGAGGGCGCGCGGATCGCCGCGCAGGTACGGGCACTCCTCGGCCGCCCTGTGACGGATCTCGCCCTCACCCACGCCCACTTCGACCACGTCCTGGGCACGGCGTCCTTCCCCGGCGCCCGCCTGCACGGCCCCGCCGGCATCGGGGCGGCGCTCACCGAGGGCCGCGAGGAGCTGCGGGAGGACGCGATCCGCCAGGGTGTGCCGCACCGGGCGGCGGCAAAGGCCGCGGCGGCCCTGCGGGCCCCCGACCACCTGGTGGCGGACGTGCACACGCTGGACCTGGGCGACCGGGAGGTACGACTGGTGAACCTGGGGGCGGCGCACTCGGCGCAGGACCTGGCGGTGGTGGTGCCGGGGCATCCCGCGCTCGTCTTCTGCGGCGACCTCGTGGAGGAGTCCGGCCCCCCGCAGGCGGGCCCCGACGCACACCCCGCCCACTGGCCGGCCGCCCTGGACCGCCTGCTGGACCTGGGCGGCGAGGACGCGCGGTACGTCCCCGGCCACGGCGCGGTCGTGGACGCGGCGTTCGTACGGCGTCAACGCACCGAGCTGGCCCACCGGTTCGGATAACCTCCTCGAATGCGTTACGGCCACGTCGACCTGACACCCCCGTGGAAGAAGTCCCACCCGGCCCCCGAGGTCCCCGCCGAACCCGGGCTGGTGGCGGAGGAGGTCGCGACGGGCTTCTGCGGCGCGGTGATCCGTACCGAGAAGACCGCCGAGGGCCCCACGGTCACCCTGGAGGACCGCTTCGGCAGGCACCGGGTCTTCCCCCTGGCCCCCCGCGCCTTCATGATCGACGGCCGTACGGTCACCCTGGTCCGCCCCGCGGCGGCCGCACCGCAGCGCCCCACCCGCACCGCCTCCGGCTCGCTGGCCGTACCGAACGCCCGCGCCCGCGTGGCCCGCGCGGGCCGTATCTACGTCGAGGGCCGCCACGACGCGGAGCTGGTGGAGAAGGTCTGGGGCGACGACCTGCGGATCGAGGGCGTGGTGGTGGAGTACCTCTCCGGCATCGACGACCTCCCCGCGATCGTCGCGGACTTCGCCCCCGACCAGGACGCCCGCCTGGGCATCCTGGTCGACCACCTGGTCCCCGGCTCCAAGGAGTCCCGTATCGCGGCCGAGGTGACCAGCGCCCACGCCCTGGTGGTGGGCCACCCGTACATCGACGTCTGGGAGGCGGTGAAACCGGCGTCCGTCGGCATCGCGGCCTGGCCCGCAATCCCCCGGGGCCAGGACTGGAAGACCGGAGTCTGCCGAGCCCTGAACTGGCCGGAGAACACAGGCGCCGCCTGGCAACGCATCCTGGCGACGGTAACCACGTACAAGGACCTGGAACCGGAACTACTGGGCAGAGTGGAAGAACTGATCGACTTCGTCACAAGCCCCCCACACACGTAGCAACCACAGCACGACAGGACCCCACCCGCCCGTGTGAGGGGCCCGGAGCGACGACTCCGAAAAGACGCACCGCAACGCAGGCCCCCGACAGAGCAGCAAATCGACCGATGGCAAGTCAATCCCTATGGCTTTTCGGAGTTGTCGCGGAGAGGCCCCGCCCCACAAGCACGAAGCCCCGCCCCACACGAAGAGGCCCCACCGACGCACCCCACGCGCCCCCGGAACCAACCCCTCAGTCCACCAGCTCCCGCACCACCGCATCCGCCAGCAACCGCCCCCGCAGGGTAAGCACCGCCCGCCCCGCATCGAACGCGGACGCCTCCAGCAGCCCCGCCTCCACGGCCCGCCCCGCCGCGGCCATCCCCGCCGGAGCAAGCAGCGACACCGGACACCCCGCCGCGAGCCGCAGCTCCAGCAGGATCCGCTCCACCCGCCGGTCCTCCCCCGCGAGCAGCTCCCGCCCGGCCCCCGGCGACCGCCCCCCAAAGAGCGCCTGCGCGTACGCGGCGGGATGCTTGACGTTCCACCACCGCACTCCCCCGACGTGGCTGTGCGCCCCCGGCCCGGCCCCCCACCAGTCGGCTCCGGTCCAGTACAGCTCGTTGTGCCGGCAGCGCGCGGCGTCCGACGTGGCCCAGTTCGACACCTCGTACCAGGAGAAGCCCGCCTGGGAGAGCATCTCCTCCGCGATCAGGTACCGGTCGGCGTGCTCGTCGTCGTCGGTGGGCGCCACCTCACCGCGCCGGATCCGCCGGGCCAGCTGCGTGCCCTCCTCGACGATCAGCGCGTAGGCGGAGACGTGGTCGGGCCCGGCCCCGATCGCCGCGTCCAGCGAGGCCCGCCAGTCGTCGTCGCTCTCGCCGGGGGTCCCGTAGATGAGATCCAGGTTCACGTGCTCGAACCCGGCGGCCCGCGCCTCGGCCACGCACGCCTCGGGCCGCCCCGGGGTGTGGGTGCGGTCCAGCACCTTCAGTACGTGCTGCCGTGCGCTCTGCATCCCGAAGGAGATCCGGTTGAAGCCGGCCGCCCGCAGCTCCGCCAGGTACGCCGGGTCCACGGACTCCGGATTGGCCTCGGTCGTCACCTCGGCGCTGTCCGCGAGCCCGAACTCCTCCCGGATCGCGGCGAGCATCCGCCCCAGGTCGGCGGCGGGCAGCAGGGTGGGCGTACCGCCGCCGACGAAGACGGTCTCGACAGCCCGGGGGTCGTCGCCGAGGACCTTGCGGGCGAGGCGGACCTCGTCCACCAGGTGCCCGGCGTAGTCGTCGCGCGAGGTGCCGCGCAGCTCGCCGGCGGTGTAGGTGTTGAAGTCGCAGTAGCCGCACCGGGTGGCGCAGTACGGGACGTGGACGTAGAACCCCAGAGGGGCGGAGCCGCCGAGCGCCTCGGAGGGCAGCGCGCCGTCTTCGGGCATGGGAAGACCGTCGGGGAGTGCGGAGGGCATACGCCCATTGTCCCAGGCCCCCGCGCGGTCCCCGCCCGTACGACCCCCGCCCCGTACGACCCCCGCCCCGTACGAAGCGGCCCGCCCCCGGACCACACGAAGCCCCGCCCCACCCGCCCGGTGAATCAGGCGTGGTGGGACGGGGCCCGGTGAAGCAAAGAGGTGCATCCCGCACCCGCGTGGCGAACGCAGATCGCGTGCGGGACGTGCTGCTGGGAGACGGAGCGGAGAGAGGGGCCGCTGCAACCCGCTTCCCGGCGGGTCAAGCCAGAGTGCGGGGGTCAGCCCTTGAGCGCGTCCACCTGCAGGGCCAGCGCCGACTTCTTGTTGGCGGCGGCGTTCTGGTGGATGACACCCTTGCTGACGGCCTTGTCGAGCTTGCGCGAAGCCTCGCGCTGGGCGACGACGGCGGCCTCGAGGTTACCGGCCTCGACGGCCTCGCGGGTCTTGCGGACGGCGGTACGGAGCGAGGACTTGACGGCCTTGTTGCGCAGGCGCGCCTTCTCGTTCGTCTTGTTCCGCTTGATCTGGGACTTGATGTTCGCCACGAATAAGCCTCTGCTGTTCGTTGATATCGACCTGTGCCCTGACTGCAGACACAGCACTCCAGGCTACCAGCACCCCCGCAGCCCTCCCAAACCGCACACTGGCGCCCGCGCATGGGACGATGGGCGCAGACCCGACCCAAGCCAGACCCCCGTAAAGCCAGACCCCCGTAAGCCCTCCAGAGATCCGACAGGACCAAGGTGCCCGCGACCCCAACCAACGTGCCGGAGCCCAGCCGCACCGATCCGGCGCTGATCCGCAACTTCTGCATCATCGCGCACATCGACCACGGCAAGTCGACACTCGCGGACCGGATGCTCCAGATCACCGGCGTCGTCGACCAGCGCCAGATGCGCGCCCAGTACCTCGACCGCATGGACATCGAGCGCGAGCGGGGCATCACGATCAAGTCCCAGGCGGTCCGGCTGCCCTGGGCGCCCACCGAGGGCGGCGACGCGAACACGACGCACATCCTCAACATGATCGACACCCCGGGCCACGTGGACTTCACCTACGAGGTCTCCCGCTCCCTGGCGGCCTGCGAGGGCTGCGTGCTGCTGGTGGACGCGGCGCAGGGCATCGAGGCGCAGACCCTCGCCAACCTCTACCTGGCGATGGAGAACGACCTCACGATCATCCCGGTGCTGAACAAGATCGACCTGCCGGCCGCCCAGCCGGAGAAGTTCGCCGCCGAGCTGGCCGGCCTGATCGGCTGCGACCCCTCGGAGGTCCTGCGGGTCTCGGCGAAGACCGGCGAGGGCGTGGAGGAGCTGCTCAACGAGGTCGTCAAGCACGTCCCGGCGCCGGTCGGCGTCAAGGACGCCCCGCCCCGGGCGATGATCTTCGACTCGGTCTACGACTCCTACCGCGGCGTCGTGACGTACGTGAAGGTCGTGGATGGCACGCTGAGCCGCCGCGAGAAGATCAGGATGATGTCGACCGGCGCCCAGCACGAGCTGCTGGAGATCGGCGTCAGTTCCCCCGAGATGACGCCCGCCGACGGCCTCTCGGTCGGCGAGGTGGGCTATCTGATCACCGGCGTGAAGGACGTCCGCCAGTCGAAGGTCGGCGACACCATCACCTCGTCCGCCAAGGGCGCCACCGAGGCGCTCGGCGGCTACAAGGACCCCAAGCCGATGGTGTTCTCGGGCCTGTACCCGCTGGACGGCTCGGACTATCCCGAGCTGCGCGAGGCGCTGGACAAGCTGCAGCTCAACGACGCCGCGCTGGTCTACGAGCCGGAGACCTCCGCCGCGCTGGGCTTCGGCTTCCGCGTGGGCTTCCTGGGGCTGCTGCACCTGGAGGTCGTGCGCGAGCGGCTGGAGCGCGAGTTCGGCCTCGACCTGATCGCGACCGCGCCGAACGTGGTCTACCGCGTGATCATGGAGGACGGCACCGAGCACACGGTGACCAACCCCTCCGAGTTCCCCACCGGCAAGATCGATGAGGTCTTCGAGCCGGTCGTACGGGCCACGATCCTCGCCCCGAGCGAGTTCATCGGCGCGATCATGGAGCTGTGCCAGACCCGGCGCGGCGCGCTGATGGGCATGGACTACCTCTCCGAGGACCGGGTGGAGATCCGCTACACCCTGCCCCTGGCCGAGGTCGTCTTCGACTTCTTCGACCAGCTGAAGTCCAAGACCCGCGGCTACGCCTCGCTGGACTACGAGCCCACCGGCGAGCAGAGCGGCGACCTGGTGAAGGTCGACATCCTGCTGCACGGCGACAAGGTGGACGCCTTCTCGGCGATCACCCACAAGGACAAGGCGTACGCCTACGGTGTGCGGCTGGTGGCGAAGCTGCGGGAGCTGATCCCGCGGCAGAACTTCGAGGTGCCGGTGCAGGCGGCGGTCGGCGCGCGGGTGATCGCCCGCGAGACGATCCGCGCGATCCGCAAGGACGTGCTCGCCAAGTGCTACGGCGGTGACATCTCGCGTAAGCGCAAGCTGCTGGAGAAGCAGAAGGAGGGCAAGAAGCGGATGAAGATGGTCGGGTCCGTGGAGGTCCCCCAGGAGGCGTTCATCGCGGTGCTCTCCTCGGACGACGGGGACAAGGGCAAGAAGTAGCGGGCCGTGGCGCCAGGGCGCCGCGGGGCAGCGAGGGGGTCCGGTCTTCCGGGCCCCCTCGCTTGTGCGAGGGGGCGGTCCGGTCGCTCGTACGGGCGGGGTCCGCGTCCGTACAACCGCCACGGCGTGCCGTTCGCGCCGCTTTGTCGTCTCACAGCCGGTACGCGGCGAAAATGAGGAGCTGATTCCTCTACCGCTCGCCACCGGTGGACTATTAACCTGCGGTTACTCGTGAGTTACCCCAGCGACGACGCTGTGCCCGCCCCCCTTGCCCGGAGGACGTTGTGACCGTGAACGACACCCAGAAGCTGCTCGAGAGCCGTCCTTCCTCGGTGGCCATCCTGTTCCAGGAGCGTGTGGCGGCGACCCCCGACCGCACCGCGTTCCGCTTCCCGGCGGCCGCCGCGGGGGGTGGCGAGGAGTGGCTGGAGCTGACCTGGGGCCAGGCCGCCCAGCGGGTGTTCCGTATCGCGGCCGGTCTGATCGACCTGGGTGTCCAGCCGGAGGAGCGTGTCGCGGTGGCCTCCGCCACCCGGGTCGAGTGGATCCTGGCCGACCTGGGCCTGCTGTGCGCGGGCGCGGCGAACACCACCGTCTACCCGACGACGAACGTCGAGGAGACCGCGTACATCCTCGCCGACTCCGGCAGCCGGGTGCTGATCGCCGAGGACGGTGTGCAGCTGGCCAAGGTGCGCGAGCGGCGCGCCGAGCTGCCGGAGCTGCGGCACGTCGTGGTCATCGCCGCCGAGGACGCCACCGCCGCCGAGGGCGACCCGGAGGACTTCGTGCTGTCCCTGGCGCAGCTGGAGGAGCGGGGCGCCGCCTACCTGGAGAAGAACCCGGAGGCGGTCACCGAGCGCATCGCCTCGCTGCGTCCCGGGCAGCTGGCCACCCTGATCTACACCTCCGGCACCACGGGCCGCCCCAAGGGCGTGCGCCTGGCGCACGACAGCTGGTCGTACATGGGGCTGGCGATCAGGTCGATCGACCTGCTGGAGCCGGAGGACGTGGAGTACCTCTGGCTGCCGCTGGCGCACGTCTTCGGCAAGGTGCTGGTGGCCGGGCACATCACGGTCGGCCATGTGATGGCGGTGGACGGCCGGGTCGACAAGATCGTGGAGAACCTGCCGACGATCCGCCCGACGAAGATGTGCGGCGTGCCGCGGATCTACGAGAAGGTCTACAACGGGGTCGCCAACAAGGCGCGGGCGGCGGGCGGCGCCAAGTACAGGATCTTCCAGTGGGCGGCGGAGGTCGCCCGCGAGTACGCCAAGGCCGGCCAGGCCAACTACGTCAAGACCGGCAACCGCACGGTGCCGCTGGGGCTGGGCCTCAAGCACGCCGTGGCCGACAAGCTGGTCTACGTCAAGCTGCGTGCGGCGTTCGGCGGCCGGATGAAGGGCTGCGTCTCCGGCTCGGCGGCGCTCTCCCCGGAGATCGGCTACTTCTTCGCCGGCGCGGGCATCCCGGTCCTGGAGGGCTACGGGCTCACGGAGACCTCCGCCGCCAGCTTCGTCAACCGCCACGAGTCGTACCGCACGGGCATGGTCGGCAAGCCGGTCCCCGGCTGCGAGGTGCGCATCGCCGAGGACGGCGAGATCCTGCTGCGCGGCCCGGGTGTCATGCAGGGCTACCACAACCTCCCCGAGCAGACGGCGGAGGTGCTGGAGTCCGACGGCTGGTTCCACACCGGCGACATCGGGGAGCTGTCCGCGGACGGCTACCTGCGCATCACGGACCGCAAGAAGGACCTGATCAAGACGTCCGGCGGCAAGTACATCGCCCCGAGCGAGGTCGAGGGCCGCTTCAAGGCGATCTGCCCGTACGTCGGCTCGATCGTCGTCATCGGCGCCAACCGCAACTTCTGCACCGCGCTGATCTCCCTGGACGAGCCGGCGCTGCTGGGCTGGGGCGCCGAGCAGGAGGGCCTGGCGGGCAAGGACTACTCCGAGCTGCTGGCCGCGGCCGAGACCCAGGCGATGCTGGCGGCCTACGTCAAGCAGCTCAACGAGGGGCTGCAGCGCTGGCAGACGGTCAAGCAGTTCCGCATCCTGCCGCGCGACCTGGACATCGAGCACGGTGAGCTGACGCCGAGCCTGAAGCTCAAGCGGCCGGTGGTGGAGCGGCAGTTCAAGGCGCTGATCGATGAGATGTACGAGGGCTCCGTGGCCAAGTAGGCGCCGGTGGGCGGTGGTGCCCCGGTGGGCGCGGACGGGGTCCCGTCCGCGCCCACCGGCGTTCCGTACGCGTTCGCCGCGCCGCCACCGAAAGCCGCCACTTCCGTAACTTGGCGCGTATAGCCGCCCCCGGTCTGCCACCCTGGCGGCGTGAGAGTGGGCTCGACACCGCTTCGAAGCGATCGCTGCGACCTCCGCGAGGCGACCACAGCGCTGCGCGGCGACGAGACGGCCGCGACGACGGCCCGCGCGTTCGTACGGGCCACCCTGTACGACTGGCGGGCGAGGGACGACGGCCACCGTCTCGGCGCCGAGGTGATCGACGACGCCCTGCTGCTGACCAGCGAGCTGGTGACCAACGCCGTGCTGCACGCGCGTACCGACGTCGAGATCCGGCTGCGGCTCGCCCCGGGCGCGGACTGCGGCCCGGGGCCGACGGAGGAGCACGGTCCGGCGCTGGTGGGCGAGGTGCGCGACGGGCAGGGCGCGTTAGGGGTGCCGGGGGCCGAGGGTCCGGCGGCCGTGGTGGAGGAGCGGTCGCGCCGGGGGATCGGGCTGCGGGTGGTCGCGGAGCTGGCGGACTCGTGGGGAGTGGTCTACCGGCGGTCGGGGAAGACGGTGTGGTTCCGGCTGGCGCTGACGGGGGCGCCGTGGGACGGGGGCGAGGCGGTCCAAGGCTCCTGGGAGCAGGGCGACGCGCCGCGGCTGGTGGCCCCCCGGCACGTCCCGCCCGTCCACCCGTCCTCCCACGCGTACGCGCAGGAGACCGCGGTGCAGGTGCGCCGGCAGCACGGCCACGCGGCGGCCGGCTACTCCTTCCTCGCCGAGACCTCCGACATCCTGACCGGCCAGTTCGACGAGGAGCTGGTCGCCTCGCTGGCGGCGCAGCTGCTGGTGCCGAGGTTCGCGGACTGGGCCGCGATCTGGCTGGAGGACCCGGGCGGCGCGGGGGCCTCCCCGGGGCGGCCGCGCCTCGCGCAGGTCTGGCATCTGCGGGAGGACCGGATCGACGGGGTGCGCGACTCCCTGGAGCGGTGGTCCCCAAAGCCGCCCCACGGTGAGCGGGCCGCCGTGGTGCACTGCGGGGACGGTCTTGCGGGGGTGCGCGAGGCGCTGGGCGGATCGGCGGTGGTGTGCCGGCTGGTCGCCGGCGGGCGACGGGTCGGCGCGGTGGCGCTGGGGCGTTCGGGGCCGGAGGGGCACGCTGCGCCGTCCGGTGAGGTCCCCGACGTGATCGAGGAGTTCGCGCGGCGGGTCGCGCACGCGCTGACCGCCGCGCGGCGCTACACCCGCCAGGAGACCATCAGCACGGTGCTCCAGCGCGCGCTGCTGCCCAGCGGGGTGCCCAAGCCCCCGGGCCTGGACGTGCACGTCGTCTACGAGCCGGCCGACCACGCCTGGGCCGGGGGCGACTTCTGGGACCTCTTCCCCATCGGCGACGGACGCTGGTGCTTCGCGCTGGGCGATGTCTGCGGCAACGGGCCCGAGGCGGCGGTGGTGACGGGCCTGGCCCGGCCGGTGCTGCGGCTGCTGGGGCGGGAGGGGTGCTCGGTGGCGGAGGTGCTGCGCCGGCTCAACCGGACGCTGGCGCAGGACGCGGTGGTGGCCGTCGGGGCGGCGGCCGCGGCGGTGAGCGGGCACCTTCCCTCGACGCCCTCGGCGCCCGACTCGGCGAAGTTCCTCTCGCTGCTCTACGGCGAGCTGCTGCCCTACGGCGAGGGGCGCGGCGGCGCGCACTGCACGCTGGCCTCGGCGGGGCATCCGCTGCCGCTCGTTTTGAGTCCGGACGGGAAGGTGCGGACGGTGGCCTCGCCGCAGGTGCTGCTCGGGGTGGTGGAGGACGCCCGCTACGGGGCGGAGTCATTCGACCTCGCCGCCGGGGACACCCTGCTCTGTGTGACCGACGGGGTGACCGAGCACCGGAGCGGGAAGCGGCTCTTCGACGACAACGACGGGCTGGCGGCGGCCCTCGCCGGCTGTACGGGGCTCACGGCGGCGGGTGTGGCCGCGCGGATCCGCCAGGCGGTGCACACCTTCGGGCCCACGCCGCCGGAGGACGATCTGGCGATGCTGGTGGTGCGGGCGGAGTAGGGGCGCCGGCCCGGTCAGCGCCCGCGCGCCGCCTGGGCGATCGTCACCACCGCACGCTCCAGCGCGTACGCCGGGTCGGCGCCGGCTCCCTTGACCGCGGCGTCCGCCTCCGCCACCGCGCGCAGGGCCCGCGAGACGCCGTCCGCGGACCAGTTGCGCATCTGCTGGCGGACCCGGTCGATCTTCCACGGCGGCATCCCCAGCTCGCGGGCGAGGTCGCCCGGCCGCATGGTCCGCGGCGCGGAGGCCAGCTTGCCGATGGAGCGGACGCCCTGGGCCAGCGCGCTGGTGATCAGCACCGGGGCCACGCCCGTGCCCAGCGCCCAGCGCAGCGCCTCCAGCGCCTCGGCCGGGCGGCCCTCCACCGCGCGGTCGGCGATCTCGAAGCTCGACGCCTCCGCGCGGCCCGTGTAGTAGCGCGCGACCACCCGCTCGTCGATCGCGCCCTCGACGTCCGCCGCGAGCTGCGCCGCCGCGGAGGCCAGCTCCCGCAGATCGCTGCCGAGGGCGTCGACGAGCGCCTCGCAGGCCGCGGGGGACGCCTGCCGGCCGGCGGCACGGAACTCCCCCCGTACGAAAGCGAGTCGGTCGGCCGGCTTGGTCAGCTTGGCGCAGGCCACCTCGCGGGCGCCGGACTTGCGCGCCGCGTCGAGCAGGCCCTTGCCCTTGGCGCCGCCCGCGTGCAGCAGCACCAGCGTGATCTCCTCGGCGGGCGCGGCCAGATACGCCTTCACGTCCTTGACCGTGTCCGCCGAGAGGTCCTGCGCCTGGCGCACCACGACGACCTTGCGCTCGGCGAAGAGCGAGGGGCTGGTCAACTCCGCCAGCGTGCCCGGCTGGAGGGCGTCGGGCAGCAGCTCCCGCACGTCCGTGTCGGGGTCGCCGGCGCGGGCCGCCGCCACCACCTCGGCCACCGCGCGGTCCAGGAGCAGCTCCTCCTGGCCCACGGCCACCGTGAGGGGGGCGAGGGGACTGCTGTCGTCTGCTGCTGTTTTCCTGGCCATCGCGGTCCAGCATGGCACGGCCCACCGACAGCGCGGCCGGGCGGCCCGCGACCGGGTGGGGCCGAGCGCCGCCGGCCGCCCGGCGGCCGGGGTCAGGGGGCCTCCAGCCACCCTTCGCGGTCGGCGGCCAACTCCGCCAGCCGGGCCGCCGGCAGCGCGCCGTCCGGGTCCTCGACCACGACGAGCCACTGGGCGTCCTCGGCGTCGTCCTCGCCGGCCAGGGCGTCCCGCACGAGCCGGGGCTCCGAGGGCGGCGCGAAGGTCTCGGCGATCTCCTCCGCCACCTCCTCGGCGGCGTCGCGGTCGGGCAGGACGAGGACATGGCGCTGCGTGGCTTCACTCACGGGCCGAGTGTCCCAGAGGCGGGTGGGCACGGCGCTACGGGCCACCGGAGACGACCGTGCGGGCGCCCGGCAGTACGGCCAGCGAGCCCTGGGTGTCGGTGCGCAGGACCCGCGCGCCGGATATCCGCAGGGCGTCGAGGGTGCGGGGGGAGGGGTGGCCGTACGGGTTGTCCCGGCCCGCGCTGACCAGGGCGACGCGGGGGGACAGTCCCGTGAGGAGGGCGGGGTGCTGGTAGGCGGAGCCGTGGTGGGGGACCTTCAGGACGTCGATCGGGGGGAGCGCGGGGTGGGCGGCCAGGAGCTCCTCCTGGGCCGGGGGCTCCAGGTCGCCGGGAAGGAGCAGGGTCAGGTCCGCCGTGCGCACGAGCAGGGTGACGCTGGCGTCGTTCGGGCCGTCGGCCCGGCCCGCCGCCGGCCACAGCACCTCCCACGACACCCCGCCCGAGCGGCGCCGCTCCCCTGCCTGCGCCCGGATCACCGGCACGCGCGCCCGGGCGGCCAGGCGGTGGACGAAGGCGGCCTGGCCCGGTGGTTCGTCCAGCGTGGTCGTCTGCACGGCGCCGACCGACCGGCCGCGCAGGACGCCGGGCAGCCCGTCCACGTGGTCGGCGTGGAAGTGCGTGAGCACCAGCAGCGGGATGCGGGTGACTCCGAGTCGGCGCAGGCAGTGGTCCACCGGGCGCGGCTCGGGCCCCGCGTCCACGACCAGCGCGGAGCCGCCGCCGAGCGACACCACCAGCGCGTCGCCCTGCCCCACCGCGCAGGCCGCCAGCCGCCAGCCGGACGGCGGCCAGCCGGTGAGGACGCGCGTCAGCGGCGGCGGCCGGGTGATCACGACGAGCAGCAGCAGCGCCACCAGGGCGCAGACCCGGCCGCGGCGCAGCAGCCTGCGCCCGGTGAGCAGCACGGCGAGGATCGCCAGCGCGAGGAGGAGCGCCCCCGGCCAGCTGCCCGGCCAGGGGAGTTGGGCGCCCGGCAGCGAGGCGCCGGTGCGGGCGACTCCGGCGATCCACTCCACCGGCCAGGACGCCAGCCGGGCGAGCCCCCGCGCCACGGGGAGCGCGAGGGGCGCGGTGGCGAGCGCGGCGAAGCCCAGCACGGTGGCGGGGGCGACGGCCGGTTCGGCGAGCAGGTTGCAGGGGACGGCGACCAGGCTGACGCGGGCGGCGAGCACCGCCACCACCGGTGCGCAGACCGCGTGCGCCGCCCCGGCCGCCGCGAGGCCCTCGGCCAGGCGCGGCGGCCAGCCCCGGGCCCGCAGCCCGGCGGCCCAGCGGGGCGCGAGGGTGAGCAGGGCGCCGGTGGCGAGCACGGAGAGCAGGAAGCCGTAGTCGCGGGCCAGCCAGGGGTCGAGGAGGACCAGGAGCAGCACGGCCCCGGCCAGCGCGGGCAGGAGCGAGCGGCGGCGCCCGGTGGCGATGGCGAGCAGGGTGATCAGCCCGCAGGCGGCGGCGCGCAGCACGCTGGGCTCGGGCCGGCAGACGACCACGAAGGCGAGCGTGAGACCGCCGGCGGCGAGCACGGTCGTCCGTATCGAGAGCCCCAACCGGCGTGCGAGGCCCCGCCGTTCGGCGCGGGCGGCCAGGTGCGGCGGTCCGATGAGCACGGCCAGCACAATGGTGAGATTGGCGCCGGACACGGCCAGCAGGTGGGTGAGGTCGGTGGTGTGGAAGGCGTCGCTCAGCTCGGCGGTGATCCGCGAGGTGTCCCCCACGACCAGCCCCGGCAGCAGGGCACGGGCATCCGCCCCCAGCGGATCGGCGGCCTCCCGCAGCCCGGCCCGCAGCTCCCCGGCGAAACGCTGCACCCCGCTCGGCCCCCGCACGACGTCGGGCGGCCCGCCCCCGCGCACCCGCAGCGCGGCAGCGAAGGCGTCGCCCCCGAAGGAGGGCGGCGCGGCGCGGGCCTCCACCCGGATACGCGTCGAGGGCAGCAAAGCCAGCCACGCCCCCTGCGCTGATCCGCCCGCCCCCTCCTCCGCATCCGGCCCCTCCTCCACCACCGATCCCGACTCGGATCCCGACTCGGATCCCGGCTCCGGCTCCGGCTCCGGCTCCGGCTCCGGCTCCGGCTCCGGCTCCGGCTCCGGCGTGACGATCACCAGCACAGGCGTGTGCGTCCGCGTCTCCCTCCCCGACTCCTCCGCCACCCGCACCGCCCGCCCCTCGACCACCACCCCCACCGGCGCCCGGGCAGCGCCCCGCACCCGCGGCCGGGTGGCGCGCGGATCGGCCGTGACCTCCACCTCGAACCGCCCCTCCCCGTACGACCGCGCAAGCCCCTGGACAGGCCCGCGCGTGACATCCGCGCCGTGCACCGCCGCGACACCGGCGGACGTCGCCGCGCAGAACACCGTCGCGGCAGCGGCGCCGAGCAACCGCCGCGCGGTCTCCCCGCCGCCCTCACCACCGGCCTCCCCACCGCCACCCTCCTCCCCGGCGGACCCGGCCCCCGTCCCCGCGCCCCACTCCAGCTGCCGCACCGCCACCAGCACCAGCCCCACGCCCACCAGCACCCCCACCGCACAGGCGGCCGGCGCCCAGCCGCCCGGCGCGCCGAGCGCCACCGCCGCCGCTGCCCAGGCGCCCACCGCGGGCGGCACCAGCCGCAGGTCCACAGGCCCTTCCGCCACAGGCCCTGCTGCCACCGCCCCTTCCGCCGCCCGCCGGCCCGCGGCCGTGTCCGGCCCGGAGCGCCGCCTCACAGCGTCACCAACCGCTTCAGCTCCGCGAACCGCTGCGGACCGATCCCGTTCACCTCGCGCAGCTGGTCCAGCGAGGTGAACGCCCCGTGCTGAGCGCGGTAGTCGACGATGTGCCCGGCCAGCACCGGACCGATGCCCGGCAGCCCGTCGAGCTGCTCGGCCGTCGCCGTGTTGAGGCTGAGAGGAGCGCCGGGCTGGGCTGCCTGATTCGGGATTCCGGGAGCCGCCCCGGGCGGCTGCGCGGCGCCGACCACGAGCTGCTCGCCGTCGGTGAGCAGCCGGGCGCGGTTCAGCGTCCCGGTGTCCGTGCCCGGACGCACCCCGCCCGCCGCCGTCAGCGCGTCCTCCACCCGGGCGCCGCGCGCCAGCCGCTGCAGGCCGGGGCGGCGGACCTTGCCGACCACGTCCACCACGATCTGCCCCGCGGCCTGTCCAGCGGCCCCGCTCTCCTCCCGTGCGGCGCCCGGGAGTTGCTGTGGGACGGCAGCGGCGGGCGGCCCGGCGACCGCCCGGCGCTCGGCCTGCGGCGGGGCCAGCGGCTGCGGGCGGCTCGTCCACAGATGGTGCACCGCGAACGCGGCGGCGGCCACGAGCACCACGGTGAGGGCCAGCACGGTCCGCAGCTCCATCCCGCAGCGCAGCCACAGCCAGAGCCGCAGCCGCCCGACCGGCGACGGCGCCCGTGCGTCAGCGCTCCCGCCCACGTCTTGCGGATCGACGCCTTGCGGATCGACGCCCCGCCGGTCTAAGTCCCGTCGAGGAACGCCCGGTTGACCGAGGTCCGGGCGATCGGCACCCGAGTGACCGGTGACTCCCGACCGACCTGCCCCCGGCAGCCTCGGCGTGAACAGCGCTCCCGCCCGCACCCGCACCGCCTGCGCCCGGACCTCCGCTGCCCGCGCCCGCCCCCCGCCCAGCCTCCGCCGCCCCGGCCGGCCGTCACCCGGCCCCCGCCCGCCGCCCGGCCCACGGCCGTCCCGCTCCCGCACCTCCGGCCCTCGCCCGGGCCCCGTCGTCGCGTTTCCTGTGCTCATGCCCCGAAGCTAGCCACGCCCCGGCCCTCCGCGCCGAGCAGCGGCAATAGCTGGGGATAACCCACCGGTTGTGGACAACTCCGCCACTCGTCAGAGTGACGTCACAGCGCCCGCCAGCACCTCACCGCGAGACGACGACCCCCAGCAGCCCCGGCCCCGTATGCGCCCCGATGACCGCCCCCACCTCGGAGACGTACAGCTCCCGCAGCCCCGCAACCCGCTTCCGCAGCCGCTCCGCCAGCGCCTCGGCCCGCTCGATCGACGCCAGATGGTGTACCGCCACGTCCACCGGCCCCTGCGCCTCACCGGCCGCCACCCGCGAGACGACCAGCTCCTCCAGCCGCGCGATCGCCTTCGAGGCGGTCCGCACCTTCTCCAGCAGCTGGATGCGACCGTCCTCCAGCGACAGCAGCGGCTTCACCGCCAGCGCCGAGCCCAGCAGCGCCTGCGCCGCGCCGATCCGGCCGCCCCGGCGCAGATAGTCCAGCGTGTCCACGTAGAAGAACGTCGAGGTCCCGGCAGCCCGGCGCCGCGCCGCCGCCACCACCTCGTCCAGCGGGCCGCCCGCCTCGGCGGTCTCGGCCGCCGCCAGCGCGCAGAAGCCCAGCGCCATCGCCACCATGCCGGTGTCCACCACCCGCACCGGGACCGGTGCCTCCCGCGCGGCGAGCAGCGCCGCCTCGTACGTACCGGAGAACTCCGCCGACAGGTGCAGCGAGACGATCCCCTCCGCCCCCGCGGCCGCCGCCTCCTCGTAGGTACGGGCGAAGAGCTCGGGCGCCGGGCGCGAGGTCGTCACCGGCCGGCGCCTGCGCAGCGCCTCCGCGACGGACACCGCCGAAATCTCCGTGCCCTCCTCCAGCGCGCGGTCGCCGAGGACGACGGTGAGGGGGACGGCGGTGATGCCGTGGCGCCTGATCGCCTCCTGCGGCAGATAGGCCGTGGAATCGGTGACAATGGCGACCTTGCGGGACATGCCCCAGACCCTACTGGGACCGGCGGCAGCCGTCACCGCAGGCCAGCTCGTACGCACCCGCCGGCGGGCGGGGGCCACCGGCCCACCGGCGGCCGGACCCTACGCCGGATCGGCCCGCCGCACCTTCTCGATCCTTCCCAGCAGCGTCTGGAACGCGTCCGGGGTCTCGCCCCGCCCCGCCTCGATCCCGCGCGCCCCGGCGCCCGCACCGCCGTCAACCGGCCGGGAGGCGCCCACGCCCGAGGCCGCCTCCGCCTCGCCGGCCGTCTGCGGCGTCCAGTGCCGCAGCGCCCCGGCCTCCACGTCGATCTCGGACCGCAGCGCCTCCAGCCCGTCGGCCTGCGCGTGCCGCGCCCGGTCCTGGGCCGCCCAGCGCAGGGAGTCCGCCGAGTGCCCGATGCGCTCCGCCCGCTGGCGGGCCTCCACCAGCCGCTCCGCGACACGCGCCTTGTCGGGCTCGCGCTCCAGCCGGCGCAGCTCCTCGTCGAGCAGACTGCCGTACTCGGACAGCCGGTCCAGCAGCTGCAGCGACTCCTGGACCCCGCTGTCGCCGGGGGCCGCCGCCCGCAGCGTCGTACGGGCCGAGTCAAGGGAGGTCCGCAGCCGCAGCCGGACGGCGGCGATCTCGCCCAGGGCGCCCGGCTGGGCGGCGCTGCGCACCTTCAGCGAAGCGTCCGTGACGGAGCGGCGGGTGTCGGCGACCGTCCGCTCCACACCGCGCTTGACCGCCTTGGTGGTCTTGACCACGGCGACCGCGCCGAGGACGACGAACACCACGAACAGCAGCGTCAGCAGCAAGAACGCGAGCTCCACGAGGTCCCCTTCCGACGGAAGCCTTACTCCTCCAGCCTAAACGGAAGGGGAAGGCCGAAGGTGCCCGAAGGACCCTCGGCCTTCCCCTGGGGGAAGTCCCCTACCCGCTCGTCACACGACGATGTTCACCAGCTTCGGCGCCCGCACGACGACCTTGCGGATCGTCGCGCCGTCCAGCGCCGCGACGATCGCCGGGTCCGCCAGCGCCGCCGCCTCCAGCTCCGTGTCGCCGATCGACGGGGACACCTCCAGCCGGGCCTTGACCTTGCCCTTGATCTGCACGACGCAGGTCACGGACTCGTCCACGACGTAGGCCGGGTCGGCCACGGGGAACGCCTCGTAGACCACCGAGGTCTGGTGCCCCAGCCGATGCCACAGCTCCTCCGCCACGTGCGGGGCCAGCGGCGCGATCAGCTTCACCAGCGTCTCCGCCACCTCGCGCGGGACCCGCTCCAGCTTGACCACCTGGTTGTTCAGCTCGGTGATCTTGGCGATGGCGGTGTTGAAGCGCAGGGCGGCCATGTCGGCGCCGACCCCGTCGATCGCCTTGTGCACGGCGCGCAGGGTCGCCTCGTCCGGCGCCTCGTCCACGACCGTGCTCTCGCCGGTGGCCTCGTCGACGACGTTGCGCCACAGCCGCTGCAGCAGCCGGTACTGGCCGACGACCGCGCGGGTGTCCCAGGGGCGGGAGACGTCCAGCGGGCCCATCGCCATCTCGTACAGCCGCAGGGTGTCCGCCCCGTACTCGGCGCAGATGGTCTCCGGCGTGACGGAGTTCTTCAGCGACTTGCCCATCTTGCCCAGCTCGCGCCGGACGGGCTCGCCCTGGTGGAAGAAGCCGCCGTCGCGCTCCTCGACCTCGGTGGCCGCCACCGGGAAGCCGCGCTCGTCGCGGTAGACGAACGCCTGGATCATGCCCTGGTTGAACAGCTTGTGGAAGGGCTCGGCGGAGGAGACATAACCCAGGTCGTACAGGACCTTCGACCAGAAGCGCGCGTACAGCAGGTGCAGCACCGCGTGCTCCGCGCCGCCCACGTACAGGTCGACGCCGCCGTGCGGCTTGCCCTCGGTGGGGCCCATCCAGTAGCGCTCCAGCGCGGGCGCGACCAGCTGCTCGCTGTTGTGCGGGTCCAGGTAGCGCAGCTCGTACCAGCACGAGCCCGCCCAGTTGGGCATCGTGTTGGTCTCGCGCCGGTACGCCTTGGGGCCGTCGCCCAGGTCCAGGGTGACATTCACCCAGTCCTCGTTGCGCGACAGCGGCGTCTCGGGCTCGGTGTCGGCGTCGTCCGCGTCGAAGGTGCGCGGCGAGTAGTCCTCGACCTCCGGCAGCTCCAGCGGCAGCATCGACTCGGGCAGCGCGTGGGCGACGCCCTGCTCGTCGTAGACGATCGGGAAGGGCTCGCCCCAGTAGCGCTGGCGGGAGAAGAGCCAGTCGCGCAGCCGGAAGTTGACGGTGCCTTCGCCGATGCCGCGCTCGGCCAGCCAGTCGGTGACGGCGGCCTTGGCCTCGGCCACGCCCAGTCCGTCCAGCGAGATCTGCTCGTTGGCGGAGTTGGTGATCGTCGCCTCGTACGAGACGAATGCCTCGTCCCACCCGGCCGGGTCCGTCCCGCGGCCGTCGGTGGGCGCCACGACGCAGGTCATCGGCACCTCGAAGGCGCGGGCGAAGGCGAAGTCGCGGCTGTCGTGGGCGGGGACGGCCATGATGGCGCCGGTGCCGTAGCCCATCAGCACGTAGTCGGCGATGAAGACCGGGACGCGCTCGCCGTTGACGGGGTTGACGGCGTGGACGCCGGTGAAGACGCCGGTCTTGTCCTTGGCCTCCGCCTGGCGTTCGACGTCGGACTTCGCGGCGGCCTGGCGGCGGTACTCGGCGACGGCCTCGGCGGGCGAGGCGTGCCCGCCGGTCCACGCCTCGCGGGTGCCCTCGGGCCAGGCGGCCGGGGTGAACTTCTCCACCAGCGGGTGTTCGGGCGCCAGCACCATGTAGGTGGCGCCCCACAGGGTGTCGGGGCGGGTGGTGAAGACGGTGATGTTCTCGCCGTCCGCGCCGTCGACGGCGAAGTCGACGCGGGCGCCCTCGCTGCGGCCGATCCAGTTGCGCTGCTGCAGCTTGATGGCCTCGGGCCAGTCCAGCCCGTCCAGGTCGTCCAGCAGCCGGTCGGCGTAGGCGGTGATGCGCATCATCCACTGGCGCAGGTTGGCCTTGAAGACGGGGAAGTTGCCGCGCTCGGAGCGGCCGTCGGCGGTGACCTCCTCGTTGGCCAGCACGGTGCCCAGCCCGGGGCACCAGTTGACGGGCGAGTCGGAGGAGTAGGCCAGCCGGTAGCCGCTCAGCACATCGGCGCGCTCGACCCCGGACAGCCCGGACCAGGGGCGGCCGTCGGGGGTGGCCTTCTCCCCGGCCTCGAACTTCGCGACCAGGGTGTCGATCGGGCGGGCGCTGCCGGCCTCCTCGTCGTACCAGGAGTTGTAGATCTGCAGGAAGATCCACTGGGTCCACTTGTAGTAGTCCGGGTCGATCGTGGCGAACGAGCGGCGCTTGTCGTGGCCCAGGCCCAGCCGGCGCAGCTGGGACTTCATGGTGGCGATGGCCGCCTCGGTGGTGATCCGGGGGTGCTCGCCGGTGGCGACGGCGTGCTGCTCGGCGGGCAGGCCGAAGGCGTCGAAGCCCAGCGTGTGCAGGACGTTCTTGCCGGTCATCCGGTCGAAGCGGGCGGAGACGTCGGTGGCGATGTAGCCCAGCGGATGGCCGACGTGCAGTCCCGCACCCGAGGGGTAGGGAAACATGTCCATGATGAAGCGCGAGGGGCGCTCCGAACCGGGCTCGGCCTCGGCGGCGTAGGTGCCGTGCTCGTCCCAGAAGTCCTGCCAGCGTGCCTCGATGTCCGCCGCCAGCCCGGCGGTGTATCGATGCGGGTTGGCTGCCGCCTCGGTGGCGGGTGTGCTCTCGCTCATCGTCCTCAAGCTCCATCGGGGGTCGTCGTCTGCCTGCGGTTACGGGCGCGGTGACCGCTGCGGTCGGGGCCCGGGAATGAAAAAACCCCTCGCACAGGAGGGGACGCCGCGCTGAGGTGCTGCCTGGTCAGCGCGGCCCGCTAAGCAGAAGGCGTACGGAACGCATGGCGCCAGGGTATCGCAGTGCGGAAGCGCTCCGCACAGGGGCCGTCACCCCTGCGCGGGCGCCCGGCGCCCGGCGCGGCGGTGCAGGAGCAGCGCGGCCGGGACCACCAGCGTGAGCAGGCCCAGCGCGAGCAGCGCCGGCACCAGGGCGACCAGCAGGCCGGCCGGCAGGCAGAGCGCCCCGGCGACCAGGAGCGCGGTCGGGCGCCGGGCGCCGACGCGCAGCAGGATCGCCGCCGTGCCCAGCAGGAAGAGGCCGACGCCGCCGGTCAGCGCCCACGCCTGGACGCCGTGCAGCGGCTCGGCGAGGTCGTAGTGCCCGCTGTCGGCGGCCTGGTGCAGCACCGACTCCACACCCAGGGCGGTGAGGACGACGCCGGCGATCAGCGGCAGGTGCAGGAAGGTGTACGCGTCGCGGGCCAGCGTCGTACGGGCGTCCCCCTCCAGCGAGGCCAGCCGCTCCTCGACGGGCTCGGCGACGCGGCGGAAGTACAGCAGCCACAGTCCGGCGGCGACCAGCACGCCGGCGACCCCGGCGGCCAGCACCGCGCCGGTGACGGCGTAGCCGGCGGCTCCCACGCCGATCGCCACGAGCGACTCGCCCAGCGCGATGATCACGATCAGCCCGTGCCGCTCGGCGAAGTGCCCGGCGGAGTTGACGCGCCAGCCGGATGAGCCGGTGACGTAGATGCCCAGGTAGTCGATGGCGACGGCGCCGAGCCAGACCAGCACCTGCGCCCGGCCGTGCAACTGGCTGCCGGCCAGCAGCAGGACGAACGGGGGCAGCACGGAGATCAGCGCCGTCCGGCGCAGGACGGCCCGCAGGGCGGCGTCGCCGGGGTGGGCGACCCAGTAGGAGGCGAGGTGCAGCAGCCGGACCGATCCGTAGCAGAGCACGAAGACCAGCGCGGCGGGCACTCCGCCGGCCTTGTCCTCGTAGACCTCGGGGACCACCAGCGAGGTGACCATGACGATCGACATCACGGCGATCAGCACGCCGAAGAGCGGCCCGGAGTCGGCGCGCACCACGTTGCCCAGCCAGGCGAAGCAGCTCCAGCACCACCACAGCAGCGCGAGCACCACCGCGGCGCCGAAGAGCCGCAGCCAGGTGGGGTCGGCGGCCATGAGCGCGGTCACCTGCGTGATGGCGCAGACGAAGACGAGGTCGAAGAAGAGCTCGCCCGAGGTGACCCGGTGGGCGGCGTCGGTGGCCGTCATGCGGTGTCTGGCGCTGTTGCTCGTCACAGGTCCCCCCCCTGGCAGTGATCAGGAGGCAGATTAGCGGGTCGTCGCGCCACCGCACCCGGAATAAGAAGATCCCCCCGGACCGGACCCGGTCTGGGGGGATCTTTTCTGTGGAGCTAAAGAGAATCGAACTCTTGACCTCTTGCATGCCATGCAAGCGCTCTACCAACTGAGCTATAGCCCCGCATCTCCGTCGCGGTCACCCGCTTCGGCTCCGCCTACTTTACACGACCCCCGCAGGCCGGATCGACCACCTTTCGCACGCGGGCGCACGCAGGCGGCGCGCAGCTCACGCCGTCGCGAAGGAGTAGAAGCGCTTCAGCGTGCAGTGCTCGTCCAGCAGGCGGCCGTAGATGGGCTCGCCCTCCAGCTCGCGGTACGTCTCGATCGGGTCGCCCTTGATGATCAGCGCGCGGGCGCACTCCTCGCACCAGTACTGGTAGTCGGGGTTGAGCGGCTCCATGTCGCGCACGATCGGGGTGCCGTTGCCGCACCAGTCGCACTTCCGGCTGTGAGCGCCCATCACTCAGCTCCAGCTATGCCCGCAGGCCGTGCACACATACGTCACTCCGCCGTTGTCGCCGAGCACCTGGGCGACATGAGTCGAACCGCACGCCGGACACTGCAGCGCAGCCCCGGCCGCCGCCTGGACGAGGGCGGGAGACCGCCCGCGGCACCCCTGGGCGTCGCTCTGCCTCATCCGGCAGACCCTCCCTCCGGTGCCGGGCCCCTACCCGCCGTCATGGATTCTGCCACGCCCCGGCCGCCAGGTCAGCGGCGCGAGCGCACCGGCCGCCGCCACGGCGGCCGGGGCCGGCCCGAAACGCGAAGATCCCGCCCGGTGGACCGGACGGGATCTTCGTACTGCCGCTGTGGAGCTAAGGAGAATCGAACTCCTGACCTCTTGCATGCCATGCAAGCGCTCTACCAACTGAGCTATAGCCCCGCGCGCCCGCTGCGGGCGAGTGCCCGTGCGAACGAGCCAAAGCTTAGCCGCTGATCGGGCAGAAACAAAAATCGCCGGCCGCCGTCAGTCGTCGTCGCCCAGCACCGGCTCCGGCAGCGTCCCGGCGTTGTGCTCCTGCAGCCGCCAGCCGCGCGCGCCCTCGCCCAGGACCGACCAGCAGCAGTTCGACAGGCCGCCCAGCGACTCCCAGTGGTGCGGCTCGATGCCCAGCAGCCGGCCGATCGTGGTGCGGATCGTGCCGCCATGGCTGACGACGACCAGCGTGCCGCCGTCGGGGAGCTTGTCGGCGTGCGCCAGGACGACCGGGGCCGCACGGTCGGCGACCTCCGTCTCCAGCTCGCCGCCGCCCCGGCGCACCGGCTCGCCGCGCTTCCACGCCGCGTACTGCTCGCCGTAGCGCTCGATGATCTCGTCGTGGGTGAGGCCCTGCCACTCCCCCGCGTACGTCTCGCGCAGCGCCGGGTCGTGGAGCGCCTCCAGCCCGGTCACCGCCGCCAGCTCGGTGGCCGTGGCGCGGGCGCGGCTGAGGTCGGAGGAGATGATCGCGTCCGGCTCCAGCGCGGCCAGCAGCCGTGCCGACCGGCGGGCCTGGGCCACGCCGGCCGGGGTCAGCTCGATGTCCGTGGAGCCCTGGAAGCGGCGCTCCAGGTTCCACGGGGTCTGGCCGTGCCGCCACAGCACGATCCGCCGGTCGCGCCCGCCGGGGATTGCGGCCGTCGAGGTCATCGGGGCCCTACTCCCGCATCCCCGACTCGGGGTTCGCCTCGGCGTGCTCGGCGCCCTTGCCGTGGGTGGCCTTGGCGTCCGGGGGCAGCTCCAGCAGCGGGCAGTCCTTCCACAGCCGCTCCAGGGCGTAGAAGACGCGCTCCTCGGAGTGCTGGACGTGCACCACGATGTCGCCGTAGTCCAGCAGCACCCAGCGGCCGTCGCGCTCGCCCTCGCGGCGGATGGGCTTGGCGCCGTGCTCCCGCTGCAGCGTCTCCTCGACGGCGTCGGTGATCGCCTTGACCTGCCGGTCGTTGGGCGCGGAGGCCAGGAGGAAGGCGTCGGTGATCGCCAGCACCTCGCTGACGTCGTACGCGATGATGTCGTGCGCGAGCTTGTCCGCGGCCGCCTGGGCGGCGGTCTGGATCAGCTCGGTGGAACGGTCTGTCGCGGTCACAGGCAGGGCTTCCGATCGAGGTGCGGTTGACCCCCTCAGGGTCTCACGTCCCCTGCGAGGTCTCACGTCGCGTCAGCCCGTACGCAAAGGGGCCGGCGCGGGTCTCCCGCGCCGGCCCCTTCTGTACGGATCCTCCTCAGCCCTTGTAGTCCTGCCCCAGGACCACCGTGATGTCCGCGCCCGCGGCGCCCGTGCCCTTCTTGACGGCCTTGGCGCCCAGGCCCAGGGTCTTGGCGACCTCCTGGGCGGCCTCCGCCCGGGAGGCGTCGCTGTAGAGCACCTGCGAGGCGGGCTGCGCCTTCTCGGCGGCGGAGGCGCCGGCGAAGTTGTAGCCGCCGTTGACCAGGGCGACCTGGGCACTGCTGGCCCTGGCCTTGTCGCCGCTGGCGTTGCGGACCGCGACCTTGGCGGTGGCGCCGGGGTCGGCGTTCTTCACCGTGCCGCCCAGGATGTCCTTGACGACCTTCTCCGACGCCTTCTCGTCCAGCGTGCCGTCCTGGCGTACGGGCAGCATCCGGGTGGCGTAGTCGCCCTCCTTGGCGCGGGTGGAGAGCGCGGCGAGGGAGGCGGCCAGCTCGCCCTCGCTGAGCGAGGGGTCGGCGATGGCGCCCATGCTCTTCACGATCTGGCCGACGCCCTCCTTGTCGGAGGGGAGCTTCTCCAGGAGCGCCTGCAGCACGGCGCCGAAGCGCTCCAGGGGCGCGTCGGGGCTCTCGCCCGCGGCCCGGTAACTGGCGTACGCCGCTGCCGCCGCGCCGTTCAGCTCGCGGTCCTTGCCCTTCACCACCAGCGGCTTGGCGCCCTTCTTCGCGCCGGGGACGGTCGCGGTGGCGTCCAGCGTGAGGCCGCCGACGCCCTCGACGAGCAACTCCAGGAAGGGTGCGTCCAGCCGCCAGGTGCCCTTGATCTGGGAGCCGAGCACCGAGTCGACCGCGTCGCGGGTGGCGCCGGCCGCCTCGTCCTCGACGGACTTGGCCAGCGTGGTGGAGCCGCCGTCGTCGGTGGTGACGGCGAGGTTGCCGGGGAGGAGCACGGTGGTGGCCCTGCCGGTCGTCTCGTTGTCGACCAGCAGGGCGGTGGCGCTGTCGGAGCTGCGCAGCGGCTTGAGGTGGACGACGATCACGTCGCGCTTGACGCCGGCCTCGGCGGCGTCGGAGCCGGCCGGGCCGGCGAGGAAGGGCAGCTTGTCCGCGTACCAGAGATAGCCGGTGCTGCCCAGGAGGGCGAGGCAGAGCAGCACGACGAGCATGCTGCGGCGGCTCCTGCCGCGCCGCTTGGCCTCCTCGCGCCGCTCGGTGCGGCTCTCGGTGAACTTCAGCCAGTCGATCGCGTCCTCGGCCTGCTCGGTCTCCTCCTCGACGAAGGCGAACTGCTCCGTGTGGTACTCCCGCTCGGGCGCGGAGGGCTGCTGGGGGACGTGGGGTGCCTGGGCGCTCTGGGGGACGGCCTGCCACTCGCCGGTCTCGGTGGCGGTCCGGGGGGCGTACTGCGCCGGCTGCTGGTGGCCGGGCTGCCCGCCTCCGTAGGCGGGGTAGGTCCCGGTGTCGTACGCCGGGTAGGCGCCGGTGTCGTACGCCTGCTGGTGGCCGGGGTGCTGGTAGCCCGGCTGCCCGGTGGCGTAGCCCTGCTGGCCGTAGCCCTGGTCCTGCTGCGGGAGGCCGCCGTGGGTGGGGTAGGTCCCGGTGTCGTACGCCGGGTAGGCGCCGGTGTCGTACGCCGGCTGGCCGCCCGCCGGGTAGACGGGGCGGCCGTCCGCGTCGTACGTCTGCTGGTAGCCGGGCTGCTGCCCGGTGGCGTAGCCCTGCTGCCCGTAGGGGGCCTGGGGGTCGTAGGGGTCCCGTCCGTAGGGATCGCGACCATCCGGACCCTGCGCGTCATAGCGCTGGCCGGAGTATGCGTCGTTCACCGGTGCCCCTTCCGTGGCGGGCCTGAAGTCGGGCAGGCCCATGAGTCCCCGTACGTGTCCCCCGTCCCCCCGCTACCCGCATCCTGCTGGTTGAACAGGGTCGCGGTAAAGGTTTCGCTTACTGATGTAGCGCACGACTCCGTCCGGGACCAAATACCAGACCGGCTCCCCGTGGGCGACGCGGTTGCGGCAGTCGGTGGAGGAGATGGCCAGCGCGGGGACCTCCACGAGGGAGACGCCGCCATCGGGAAGCCCCTGGTCGGAGAGGGTGTGGCCGGGGCGGGTGACCCCGACGAAGTGCGCGAGTTCGAACAGCTCGCGCGCGTCGCGCCAGGTGAGGATCTGGCCCAGGGCGTCCGCGCCGGTGATGAAGAAGAGGTCGGCGTCGGGATTGAGGGCCCGCAGCTCCCGCAGGGTGTCGATGGTGTAGGTGGCACCGCCCCGGTCGACGTCGATCCGGCTCACGGAGAACATCGGGTTGGAGGCGGTGGCGATCACCGTCATCAGATAGCGGTCCTCGGCGGGCGTCACCGTGCGGTGGGACTTCTGCCACGGCTGGCCCGTGGGGACGAAGACCACCTCGTCGAGGTGGAAGCGGTGGGCGACCTCGTTGGCCGCCACCAGGTGCCCGTTGTGGACGGGGTCGAAGGTGCCGCCCATCACGCCCAGGCGCCGCTTGGGGCCCGGTGCGGTGTACGGGCCGGAGCCCGGTGCGGAGGTGTCAGCGGTCACGGTTGAAGCGCGTGGTGATCCACAGCAGGAGCAGCAGGGCGGCCAGGGCGCCGCCGCCGATCGCGTAGGGGTTGAGGGTGTCGTGGCCGTGCTCCTCGGTTCCCGAGGCGAGCGTGGCGGCGAGGGTGTGGGCGGTGTGGAGAGCGCTCATCTCAGCGGGACCTATCCAGGGTGAGTCGTGGTCGGGCCGTACCTGTGAGCGTTATCGTATGCGGCCCCCCTCGGGCCGATGATCCGGGCTCCGCCATCCGGGGCCGGGCCGCGGTGCGGGGGCGCACGCCCCCGGCGCTCCCGTCCCCCCCCGTCCCCGCCCGTTCCCCCGCCGTCCCGGGAACCTGCCGCACAGCCGCCCGCGTTGTCACAGCGGGCGCCTAGGCTGGGCGCGACAGCGCCTCCGGACGGGCTCCGGGCGCACGGGGGCAGTACAGGGGCAGGACACGGGAGGGGAAGGCACCGATGAGCGAGACGCACGAGACCGCGCCGGCGCGCGAACGCAGGAGGTTCCCGGGGATCTCCTCGCGGGCCTACGAGCATCCGGCCGACCGCTCGGCGCTGGTGACGCTGCGCAAACTGACCGGATTCGACGCGGTGTTCAAGGCGATCAGCGGCCTGATCCCGGAGCGCTCGCTGCGGCTGCTCTTCCTCTCCGACTCGGTGCGCGTCAGCGACCGGCAGTTCCAGCACCTCAACGACATGCTGCGCGACGCCTGCCACATCCTGGACTTGGAGAAGGTCCCCTCGATGTACGTCACGCAGGACCCGCAGCCCAACGCCATGTGCATCGGCATGGACGCGCCGATCATCGTGGTGACGACGGGCCTGGTGGAGCTGCTGGACGAGGAGGAGATGCGGGCCGTCATCGGCCACGAGGTCGGCCACGCCCTCTCCGGCCACGCGGTGTACCGCACGATCCTGCTCTTCCTCACCAACCTGGCGCTGGCCGTGGCCTGGATCCCGCTGGGGGCGCTGGCGATCCGGGCGATCGTGGCGGCGCTGATGGAGTGGTTCCGCAAGTCGGAGCTGTCCGCGGACCGGGCGGGGCTGCTGGTGGGCCAGGATCTGCGGGCCTCGATGCGCGGTCTGATGAAGCTGGCCGGCGGCAACCACCTCCACGAGATGAACGTGGACGAGTTCCTCAAGCAGGCCGAGGAGTACGAGCAGGGCGGCGACGTCCGCGACTCCGTGCTGAAGATCCTGACGGTGTGGGGGCGCACCCACCCCTTCACCACGGTGCGGGCGGCGCAGCTCAAGCGCTGGGCGGAGAGCCGCGACTACCAGCGGATCATGGACGGCCACTACCCCCGGCGCGAGGAGGACGGCTCGACCTCCGTCTCCGACGCCTACACGGAGGCCGCCGCGCACTACGCCGGTGCGGCGAAGAACAGCAGGGACCCGCTGCTGGGGCTGGTGCGGGACATAGCGGGCGGCGCGGGCGACCTCGGCGGCCGGCTGCGCGACACCTTCCGCGGCGGGGGCGGGCGCGGCAGTGGCGAGGGCGGCGGTGATGACGGCAACGGCGGTGGTGGAAACGGGAGTTCGACGCCTCCGCCGCGGGACGCGCAGGACTGAGCGGCCTTACGGACCCGGCTCCGGCAGGCTGGGCTGCGCGCCGGGGGCCAGGGCGCCGCACACCGCGGCGGCCTTCTCGCCGCCCCGGGCGTAGGGATCCGTGCCGACCGGCTGCGCCCGCTCCCCCGCGAGCAGCGGGCGCAGCCGGTCGGCCCGGTCGGCGGTGCAGGGCAGCGGGCCGGCGGTGAGCTGTACGTCGGTGAGCTGCAGCTGCTTGGTGCGCAGGTCCTCGCGGTCGAAGCGCATCCGCACCACGCGGTGCACGGTGAGCAGCGAGGCGCGCTCGCGGGCGGCGCCCGCGTCCGGTGCCCCGGCCCGGCGCAGGGCGTAGACGACGGTGTGGTCGCCGGTGACCTCCAGATGGGCGGAGTCCGGCTCGCTGTAGGTGATCGTGCCGTCGACGCGGACGCCCTGGTCGGCGAGTTCGACCCGACGCGGGTCGAAGCGGATCATCCAGGCGGTCGCGGCGTGGGCGCCGTCGTCGGCCGGCTGCTCCAGGCTCGCGTCGAACTGGTCCAGCAGACCGGGGTTGAGCTGCAGCCGCACGCTGCGCACGTCGCGGCCGGTGAGCACGCCGGGCACCACGGTGGAGGCGCGCAGGTACTCCTGGGCCGCGGTGAGCGCGTCGAGCACCTGCTCCTTGCCGAAGTGCCCGGTGGGCCCGGCCCGCGGCAGGACGTAGCCCGCGCCGCCGATCCGGTAGCGCGCGGCCGGGCTGTGGGCGAAGAGGTCGGCCGAGGGTCCGCCGGGGACGGGCTCGACGGCGGTGAGCGCGATGATGCGGCTGCGCAGCGCCGGCACGGGCTGGCGCGCCTCCTCCTGGTAGGGCCGGCGCATGCCCAGGTAGATCGCGGCGCCGAAGGCCACGGCGATGAGCAGGACGAGGACCATGGCCTGGCGGGGCGCTCCGGGGGCGGTGCTGCGGCGGCGGCGCACGGCCGGGGAGTGGTCGCTCATCCGCTCCCGCGCCGAGAACTCCTCCAGGCGTGCGGCAGCCACGAACGACTCGTCGAAGACGAGCGAACGGAACTCGTCGTCACCGCTTCCCGGGACGCCCTCGGGCGTCCCCCCGGGAGGGTTGCCACGCCCGGTCATATAGTGAGGGTAGGCCCGGGCGCGGCGTTGTAAACGCCCCCGTCACCGACAAGTCCCGCCTATCGGGCGGCAGTTGCCTCAGGGTGCCGGAAGGGACCTGTCCGGAGCGCCGGACTCCGCCGAGGTGGAGCTGGAGCCGCCCGGCGCGGGCGCCTCGTCCCGGTCCGCGGAGCCGCTGCGGTAGACGGCGGTGAAGACCAGGGCGACGATGCCGACGCCCATCACCACGGCCAGCAGCAGCGCCACCGGCCGCTGCCAGTGCACGGCGCGGTACGGGCCGAGCGGGCCGCCGTAGGGCCCGTACGGGCCGAACCCCCCGTCGGGGTCGTCCACGTCGCCGCGGGCCTCGGCGTCCGCCTGCGCCCGGCCCTCGGCCAGGGCGCGGTCCGCCGCCGCCCGCGCCTCGGCGGCGGCGACCATCCGCTCCACGGCGGTGGGCTCGTGGACCACCGCGGCCCGGACGAAGTCCTCGTCGAGGACCACGGCGGCGAAGTCGTCCTTCGCGTGTCCGTGGTCCGGGGTGCGGTGCTGGCTGTCGGGCTCGTCGCCGTCCGGGAAGAACGGCCGGCCCCCCACGTCGTCCGCCACGTGGGAAAGGGTAGACCGCTTCATCCGGTTTGGGCAGGGTGGGCGGGCCGCCGGTGGATTTCCCCACGCCGCGCGGGGCGCGCCCGTACCCCCGCCGCGGATCAGTCCCGTACGTGCCCGTCGCCCGTGACCACGTACTTCGTGGAGGTCAGCTCGGGCAGCCCCATCGGGCCGCGCGCGTGCAGCTTCTGGGTGGAGATGCCGATCTCGGCGCCGAAGCCGAACTGGGAGCCGTCGGTGAAGCGGGTGGAGGCGTTGACCATCACGGCGGCCGAGTCGACGGTCGCGGTGAAGCGCCGCGCGGCGGCGGTGTCGCGGGTGACGATGGCCTCGGTGTGCCCGGAGGACCACAGGCGGATGTGCTGCACGGCGGCGTCGAGGGAGTCCACGACGGCGGCGGCGAGATCGTAGGAGAGGTACTCCGTCTCCCAGTCCTCCGCGGTCGCGGGCTCGACCTCGATCCCGGCCGCGGCGCCCGCCTTCTGCCACGCCTCGTCGCCGTGGACGCGCACGCCGGCCCCGGTCAGCGCCGCGAGCGCGCGGGGCAGGAACTCCCCGGCGACGGCGCGGTGGACGAGCACGGTCTCGGCGGCGTTGCAGACACCGGGGCGCTGGGCCTTGGCGTTGACCAGGATCGCCAGCGCGGTGTCCAGGTCGGCGTGCTCGTCGACGTACACGTGGCAGTTGCCCGTGCCGGTCTCGATGACGGGGACGGTGGACTGCTCCACCACGGCCCTGATCAGCCCGGCGCCGCCGCGCGGGATCAGCACGTCGACCATGCCGCGCGCCCGCATCAGCTCCTGCGCGGACTCGCGGGTCTCGCCCGGCACCAGCTGCACGCTGTCGGCGGGCAGTCCGGCGCCGTGCACCGCGTCGCGCACGGCGCGCACCAGCGCGGTGTTGGAGGCGTAGGCGGAGGAGGAGCCGCGCAGCAGGACGGCGTTGCCGGCCTTCAGGCACAGGGAGGCCGCGTCCACGGTGACGTTGGGCCGGCCCTCGTAGATGATGCCGACGACGCCCAGGGGGACGCGCAGCTGGCGCAGCTCCAGGCCGTTGGGGAGGGTGGAGCCGCGCACCACCTCGCCCACCGGGTCGGGCAGCGCGACCACGTCGCGCACGTCGGAGGCGATGGCGCGCACCCGCTCGGGGGTGAGGGTGAGGCGGTCGACGACCGTGTCGGAGGCGCCGGCCGCGCGTGCCCGGTCGGTGTCGGCGGCGTTGGCCTCGACGATCTCGCGGGTGCGGACCTCCAGGGCGTCCGCGACTGCGAGCAGCGCGTCGTCCTTCGCGGCGCGTGGCAGTACGGCCAGCTCGGCGGCGGCGCTGCGGGCGCGGTAGGCGGCCCGCAGGACCGGGGAGAGGTCGTCGAAGGGCGTGGTCGTGACGCTGCTCATGGGGGCAGCGTAGCGAGTACGCGGCGGGCGCCGGCCGGGGTTTCCGCTGGATGAGACGGCCGTCTCAGACGGAAAGGCTCAAAAGGGGTGCACGCCCACGGGCGCCGCGGGCGGCGGACCGTAGCCGTCGGCGATGCGCTGGTGGTAGGTGTCGCGGTCGATGACCTCCAGCCCGACGATCTGCCAGGGCGGCAGCCCCGCGGTGGTGCGGTGCTCGCCCCACAGCCGCAGCGCGACCGCGGCCGCGTCGTGCAGATCGCGCGCCTCCTCCCAGTAGCGGATCTCCGCGTGGTCGTTGGCGTACCGGCTGGTGAGCAGGAAGGGGTGGTCGTGGGCGAGCTGCTCCAGCCCGCGCCTGACCTCCTTCAGCGGCGCTTCCGGACCGGAGACGCTGAGCGTGATGTGCCACAGTCGCGGGACCGCCGCGGCGTCACCGCCGCGCTGCGCGCTCTGCGGGTCGGGCGGCGCCGCGTCGGCCGGGGCGCCGCCCTCGGGCGGCATCCCGACGCTCGACAGCCGGCGCTCGGCCCTGGCACGGGGCTGGGCCCCCAGGCGCCCTTGCCTCACGGGCGGCCTCCTGAATACGCGGGATACGAGTCTGCGCGGACCGCTCGGCGGCCCTCCACAACAAAGTTGACCAGCCCCCGGCCGCCCGTGGAGGCGTTTTACCCAAGCCCGGCATGTGTCGGGGGCGTTTTCGGCCGTTCTGACGAACTCTCGGCGCGCCTGGGCCCCGGCACCCGCCGCGTACGCTCTCCCGCCCCCTCGGCCGTACGCGGCGAGGGGGCCGGAGTGCGCTGAGCGAGCGGGACGACGGCGGGCGCGTCGCGCTGGTCCAGCAGCACCCGGCGCACCACGCGCTCGGCGGCGAAGCCGTCGTCGTAGCGGCAGAAGCGCGCCCGGAAGGCGCCGCGCAGCCGGGTGGACCGCGCGTCCTCCCAGGCGCCGGAGGTGAAGGCGTCGACCAGCTCGTCCTCGGTGGTGGTGACCGGGCCGGGGGTGTCGCCGGGCTCGCCGGAGAGCAGGTCGAAGGTGACGCCGCGGACGGCCGCGTAGGTCTGCCAGTCGTCGGCGTGGATGACGATCGGTCGGTCGAGGTTGGCGTAGTCGAACATGATCGAGGAGTAGTCCGTGACCAGCGCGTCGGCGGCCAGGCAGAGCTGTTCGACGCTCGGGTGGCGGGAGACGTCGAGCACACCGGCGGGCGGCTCGGGGGTGGTGGCGGTGTCATAGGAGTAGTGGCTGCGTACCAGCAGCACCGTGTCCTCGCCCAGCGCCGCCGCGACCCGGGCGAAGTCCAGGCGCGGTACGTAGCCGTCCTGGTGCTCGCGGGTCGTCGGGGCGTACAGCACGGCCCGCTGCCCCGGCGCGATGCCCAGCGCGGCGCGGGCCTCGCGTACCTCGGCGGCGGTGGCGCGGTAGTAGACGTCGTTGCGCGGGTAGCCGGTGTCCAGCGAGGTGAAGTCGCTGGGGTAGACCCGGCTCCAGTACTCGGTGGAGTGCGGATTGGCCGAGAGGCTGTGGGTCCAGCGGTCGCAGCGCGCCAGCAGGGCGTCGAAGTCGATGTCCTTGGCGGTCATGGGGTAGCGCTGCTGGTCCAGGCCCATCCGCTTGAGCGGGGTGCCGTGGTGGGTCATCAGGTGCCGCTGCCCGGGCCGTTTGACGAGGGCGTCGGGGAAGTTGACGTTGTTGACGAAGTACGTGGCCCGCGCCACGGCCGCCCAGTAGCGGCGGGAGCCCTGCACCACGTGGTCCATGCCCCGCGGGACGGAGGCGGCGTGCTCCCTGCGCACCACCCACACCCCGCGCGAGTGCGGTGCCAGCCGGCGCGCGGCCTCGTAGACGGCGAGGGGGTTGCAGGCGGGGGTGCGGCCCCAGTAGGCGCCGTAGACGGCGAGGCCGGGGTCGAGCGGGCGGCGGCGCTGCAGCGCGTAGTAGCCGCGGTAGACGAGCCGTCCGGCGGCCCGCTTCAGCCGCGGCAGCACACCGCGCACGGCCGCGCGCGCGGCGCCGGTCAGCCGCTCGCGGGTGCCGTTGGCGTACTTGAGCAGCTGGAAGAGGGGGTACGAACCCCAGCCCACGGCGCGGAACTTCAGCCCCAGGACGCTGGCCGGCGGAGTGTAGCCGGCAGGTCTGAGGCGGCGGTACTGGGCGCTGGCCCGGCGCAGGTAGGGCCGCCGCAGCGGGCCCGGTACGCGGCTGCGGCGGGCCAGGGCGAAGAGGAAGTGGCTGACCATCCGCTCGAAGAGCAGCGTGCGTATCTTCGCGGGCTGCGGGCGCTCGTCGAGGAAGTCGAAGAGCCGCTGGTACTGGTCGAAGATGGAGAACTGCCGGCGGTCGGGCGTCTGCGTCTGCTGGCCCTGGCGGCGCTGGCGGTAGTCGAGGACCCGGTGCCCGCAGTACGCGGCGGTCCGGGCGCTGAGCAGCACCTTGTAGACCATCAGCGCGTCCTCGTAGTAGCCGTCGGTGAAGGTGAGGCCGTGCCCGGTGTAGAAGTCCCGGCGGAAGGCGCGGTTGCAGACGATGGCGAAGTGGTGGAAGAACGCCGGCTCCTCGACGGGCCGGAGCACCCGGTCGCCGACGGGGGCGAGGATGCGCGGGGTGGTGCTGGTGTGCACCTCGCCGGTCCAGTAGCTGCGTACGTGGTCGAACATCAGCAGGTCGACCTCGCCGGTCTCCTCCAGCCGCTCGGCGAGGGCCCGCAGCGAGCCGGGGAGGTAGGTGTCGTCCCCGTCCAGGAAGAGCAGGTAGTCGCCGCTCGCGTGCTCCACCCCGGTGTTGCGGGCGCGGCCCAGGCCGCCGTTCTCCTCGTGGTGGACGGCGATGACGCGGGGGTCGCGGGCGGCGATCTCGTCGATGATCGCGCCGCCGGCGTCCGGGGAGCAGTCGTCCACCGCGATGACCTCGAAGTCGGTGAAGCTCTGCGCCAGCACCGACTCCAGGCACTCCCGGATGTACGCCTGCACGCCGTGGGCGGGTATGACGATGCTGAAACGAGGACGTGCGGCTGACGCCATGGTGCGGAGACCCCCTGGAAACGCTTGTGTGCGGTGCAGTCTTCACAACGGGCGCGCCGAGGTCCATAGGTGGTTGTGGATCAGTACCGAACGGCCACGGGATCGTCACCGTCCTGGAGGCCGCCGGTCCACCGCGCGTCGTACGGGGTCCGCCCGCGGTTCAGCGCGTCAGCACCACCAGGTCGTCGCGGTGGACGACCTCGCGTTCGTAGGCCGGGCCCAGCTCCCTGGCCAGCTCCCGGGTGGAGCGGCCCAGCAGCCGGGGCAGCTCGCCGGAGTCGAAGTTGACCAGCCCGCGCGCGACGGGGCGCCCGGCGGTGTCGTGCAGCTCCACCGGGTCGCCCGCGCTGAAGGAGCCCTCGACGGCCTTGATCCCGGCGGGCAGCAGCGAGCTGCGCCGGCCCGTCACGGCCTGCACCGCGCCGTCGTCGAGGACCAGCGCGCCCTGCGGGGTGGAGGCGTGCGCCAGCCACAGCAGCCGGCCGCGGGCCCGGCGGGCGGCGGGGTGGAAGTAGGTGCCGGTGGGGCGCCCGGCCAGCGCGTCGGCGGCCTGGGCCGCGGCGGCCAGGACGACGGGGACGCCGGCCGCCGCGGCGATACGGGCCGCCTCGACCTTCGTCGCCATCCCGCCGGTGCCGACCCCGGCCGCGCCGGGCCGGGTGGTGTCGACGCCGGCGAGCTGGGCGTGGTCGCGTACCTCCGCGATGGGGGAGCTGGCCGGGTCGGAGGGGTGGCCGTCGTAGAGGCCGTCGACGTCGGAGAGCAGGACGAGCAGGTCGGCGCGGACGAGATGGGCGACGAGGGCGGCGAGGCGGTCGTTGTCGCCGAAGCGGATCTCGTCGGTGGCGACGGTGTCGTTCTCGTTGACCACCGGCACGGCGCCCATCGCCAGCAGCTGCTCCAGGGTGCGGTGGGCGTTGCGGTAGTGGACGCGGCGGCTCATGTCGTCGGTGGTGAGCAGGATCTGGCCGACGCGGCGCCCGTAGCGGGCGAAGGAGGCGGTGTAGCGGGCGACCAGCAGGCCCTGGCCGACGCTGGCGGCGGCCTGCTGGCGGGCGAGGTCGCGGGGGCGGCGCGGCAGTCCGAGCGGGGCGAGTCCGGCGGCGATCGCGCCGGAGGAGACGAGCACCACCTCCCGCCCGGCGGCGACGGCGGCGAGCGCGTCGACCAGGGCGTCCACCCGGTCGGCGTCCAGTCCGCCGGCCGCGGTGGTCAGGGAGGACGAGCCCACCTTCACCACGACGCGCCGCGCGCGGGCGACCTCGTCGCGCCCCGCGCGGGCGACGTCCGCCCGCCTGCCCTCTGCCACTGCCGTCCTCCTCGCCGAGGCGCCCAATCTACGCGGCAGGGGATCACAGCGCCGATTCGTCCAGCGTACGGACGCCCCGTCAGTGGATCCGCCGCCTTCTCACCCCCGGCGGTGAAGCGGACATCGCCGCGGTAACTCCCTTGTGTACGCGGTCGTTAGTGGTGCGCCTCGATCCGCGTACGGCGCGGCGGGTACGCGCCTGCCGGTCGAGACCTTTACCCAACCGTGTGCAACCCCGGCGATCCTCCCCTCGTCTAGGACATAGCCGGATACACGGAGCCGGCCCGGTACGCCGGGCCGGCTCCGTACGAACGAGTGGGGTTTCCGGCGTGGTTGAGATGAAGGGAACGACATGCGCTCAGCGCCTGGCAGAGACCCCAAGGTCTCCGTCATCATTCCGGTCTACAACGCGGCCGACTTCCTGGGCGAGTGCCTGGAGTCGATCGCCGCGCAGACCATCGGTTTCGGAAACGTGGAGGTCGTCGCGGTCGACGACGGCTCCACCGACGGCAGCGCGGCACTGCTCGACGAGTGGGCCGCGCGGCATCCGGAGCGGATCCGAGTGGTGCGCCAGGAGAACTCGGGGGCGCCGGGCGGCCCCCGCAACAGGGGGATCGAGCTGGCGCAGGGCGAGTTCCTCTTCTTCGCCGACCCGGACGACTACCTGGGCGAGCGGGCGCTGGAGCTGCTGGTCGCCGCCGCCGAGCGCAACGACTCCGACGTGGTGCTCGGCCGAATCAAGGGGGTCGGCCGCAAGGCGCCGGTCGCCGCGTTCCTGCAGAACGTCGAGGGCGGCGACCTGTTCTCCACCAAGGGCGTGTGGACGCTCACCGCGCAGAAGCTCTTCCGCCACTCGCTGGTGCGGGAGCACGGCCTGCGCTTCGCCGAGGGGGTACGGCTGGCGGAGGAGCAGGTCTTCGTCGTCCCCGCCTACCTGCACGCCCGCTCGATCTCGGTGGTCGCCGACTACGACTGCTACTACCTGGTGCGCCGCGACGACTTCCCGCACCTGACGCGCGAGTCGCCCGAGCCGGTCTCCTTCTACGCCAACGTGCGCACCGTGCTGGACACGGTGGTGGAGCTGGTGCCCGCGGGACAGCAGCGCAACGACCTGCTCTACCGCTGGCTGACCCTGGAGATCCTCGGCCGCTTCGGCGAGCGCTTCGCCAAGCTGCCGGAGGAGACGCGGCTGGCGCACGTGAAGCTCGCGGGGGCGCTGCTGCGGGACTTCATGCCGCAGGAGCTGGTCGCCGCGCTGCCGCCGCTGGGCCGGCTGCGCTGCCGGCTGATCGCGGAGGGGCTGACGGAGGAGCTGACGGCCTTCACGGCGCTCGTCCCGCGCCCGAAGCCGGCCGCGAAGACCGGGCCGGCTCCCGCGGGAACCGGTCCGGCTCCCGCGAGAACCGGCCCGGCTCCCGCGAGCCCGGACCGCTCCACCGCGCGCAGGTTGGCGCAGGCGCTGAAACGGCGGCTGCGGGGGCGTTGGGCATCCCGCAAGTAGCCGGTCAGCGGCCCCCCGCCGCCGCGTGCTCCCGCTCCCGTACAGGCGCCGCGGCCGGGGGATGGTCGCGGCCCGGGTCGGCCCGGGACCGCGGGCCGCCGTACGCCCAGTCCAGCCGCGGTTCGACGGCGAAGCGGAGGAGCCGGCGCACCGGCGCGGTGCACAGCGCCGCCGCCATCACGGCGGCGAAGACCGTCACGCCGACCTCGCCGAGCGGGGTGTGCAGCCGGTCCAGGGCGTACCAGTCCTCCCACTGCGCGATCTTCAGGACGAAGCCGTGCAGCAGGTAGGCGTAGAGCGTCGCGGAGCCGAGCGGGGTGAACCACGTGCGGCGCCCCGGCACCCACGACAGGAAGCAGCCGGCCAGCACCAGCGCGCAGCCGAAGAGCGCGAGGGTCATCACCGGGCCCGTCCAGGCGGGGGCGCCCATGTCCTGCGCGCTGGCGCGGCGGAACATCCACTCGTCGTCCATCCGCACCACCGCCCAGTACGAGAAGACGGCGGCCCCGGCGCCGACCGGCAGCGCGGCCAGCCGCACGGGCCAGGAGCGCAGCCGGGTGAAGTGCCCGGGCCGCAGGGTCAGCCCCAGCACGAAGAACGGCAGGAACTGCAGCACCCGCTGCACGTCGAAGGCGGTGCCGAGCCCCGGCGTCATGGACGCCAGGGCGGCGATGGCCAGCGCGGTGCCCAGCGGCCAGCGCAGGGCCTGCCAGAGCGGGGTGCTGAGCCGCCAGATGAAGAGGACCACCAGGAACCAGGTCAGGTACCACGGGTCGAAGAAGGTGAAGGGGGCGTCCGCGTCGCCGGCCACGGAGCGCCGCAGCACGGTGTAGGCGACCTCGAAGACCACGTACGGCACCAGCAGGGTGGTGACCAGCCGGAAGACCCGGTGCGGGGTGGCGGTGAAACCGCGCGAGAAGTAGCCCGAGATGAGGATGAACGCGGGCATGTGGAAGGTGTAGACGAGCAGGTGGACCGCGTCGACGGCCCGGCTGTCCCGCAGCGGCCCCCAGGCGTGGGCGACGACGACGAGCACGGTGGCCAGGAACTTCGCGTTGTCGAAGTAGGCACTGCGGCCTGGCGGGGAGGCCGTGTCCGGCGCCGCCCCGCCGGGGGCGGGGCGGTCCTTCGGCGGGGCGGACGGCGCGGCGGCGCCGCTTCGTGGAGCGCACTGCGGGGACGACATCCGCCCCACCCTAGGCAGGCGTCCGGGCGCGACGAAAGCCGCGCAGGTCAGAACCGGTTTCCACGGAGGAAGGCATTCCGGTCCGCTGTCCGCTTGCGCCACCGGGGCCCGAAAGGCCACGGGGCGCCCCGTAGAACCGGAGCGCCCCGTAATAAAGCCGTGCCGTGCGAGGGCAGCTACCGCCCCGGGCTCACGCCGGGCCCGCCCCGCTGAAGGGGTCGAAGTCCTCGTACTCCTGCTCCGAGCGCTCCGCCTCCTTCTCCCTGCGCCGCTGGGTGGCCGGGCGCGGGGCCTCGAAGCGGTGGTCCTCGCCGCGGCGGCCGAGCATCTCGGCGCCGGTGGCCATCGCGGGCTCCCAGTCGAAGACGACCGCGTCCTCGTCGGAGCCGATGGCGACGGTGTCGCCGGGGCGGGCGCCGGACTTCTTGAGCCGCTCCTCCACGCCCAGGCGCGACAGCCGGTCGGCGAGGTAGCCGACGGCCTCGTCGTTGGTGAAGTCGGTCTGGCGCACCCAGCGCTCGGGCTTCTCGCCCCGCACCCGGAAGAGGGGACCGTCCTCGTTCTCCTCGGCCTCGATGGTGAAGCCGGCGTCGTCGACCGCCTTGGGCCGGATGACCGTGCGGGTGGCCTCCTGCTGCGGCTTGGCGGCGCGCGCCTCGGCGACGATCCTCGCCAGGGCGTAGGACAGCTCCTTCAGCCCGGCGCGGGAGACGGCCGAGACCTCGTAGACCCGGTAGCCGCGGGCCTCCAGGTCGGGGCGCACCAGGTCGGCCAGGTCCTGGCCGTCGGGGACGTCGGTCTTGTTGAGCACGACCACCCGGGGGCGGTTCTCCAGCCCGCCGTACTGGGACAGCTCGGCCTCGATGACGTCCAGGTCCGTGACGGGGTCGCGCTCGGACTCCAAAGTGGCGGTGTCCAGTACGTGGACGAGCACCTCGCAGCGCTCCACGTGGCGCAGGAACTCCAGCCCCAGTCCCTTGCCCTGGCTGGCGCCGGGGATCAGGCCGGGCACGTCGGCGATGGTGTACGTGGTCGAACCGGCCGTCACCACACCGAGGTTGGGGATCAGCGTGGTGAAGGGGTAGTCGGCGATCTTCGGCTTGGCGGCGGAGAGCACGGAGATCAGCGAGGACTTCCCCGCGCTGGGATAGCCCACCAGCGCCACGTCGGCGACGGTCTTCAGCTCCAGCACCACGTCGCGCACCTCGCCGGGCTCGCCCAGCAGGGCGAAGCCGGGCGCCTTGCGGCGGGCGGAGGCCAGCGCCGCGTTGCCCAGACCGCCGCGGCCGCCCTGGGCGGCGACGAAGCTGGTGCCGTGGCCGACGAGGTCGGCGAGGACCTCGCCGGACCGCGAGAGCACCACGGTGCCGTCGGGGACGGACAGGACGAGGTCCTGGCCCTCCTTGCCGGAGCGGTTGCCGCCCTCGCCGGGCTTGCCGTTGGTGGCCTTGCGGTGCGGGTGGTGGTGGTAGTCGATCAGGGTGGTGACGGACTGGTCGACGAGGAAGATGACGTCGCCGCCACGCCCCCCGTTGCCGCCGTCCGGGCCGCCCAGCGGCTTGAACTTCTCCCGGTGAACGGAGGCGCAGCCGTGCCCGCCGGTACCCGCGGCGACGTTCAGTTCGACGCGGTCCACGAAGGTGGTCATGACGGGGGCCCTCCCATATGGAGCTGTGTGCAGGTTTGCTTCAAGCAGTAACACGCCGAGGGCGGACCCGCTTCCCGTGACCGCGTGGTCACGGGAGCGGGGTCCGCCCTCGGAGCAGTTCTTCTACGGGCCTCAGGCCGCGGCCGGAACCACGTTGACGACCTTGCGGCCGCGCGCGCGGCCGAACTCGACCGCGCCGGGGATCAGCGCGAACAGCGTGTCGTCGCCGCCGCGGCCGACGCCGGTACCCGGGTGGAAGTGGGTGCCGCGCTGACGCACGATGATCTCACCGGCGTTGACGACCTGGCCGCCGAAGCGCTTGACGCCGAGGTACTGCGCGTTGGAGTCGCGACCGTTCCGAGTGGACGATGCGCCCTTCTTGTGTGCCATGTCTGCTCAGTCCTTTGCTTAACTTCGCGGCTTTACTTCGCGGCCGGCGAGGGGATACCGGTGATCTTCAGCGCGGTGTGCAGCTGACGGTGACCGATCCGCTTCTTGTAACCGGTCTTGTTCTTGTACTTCTGGATGCGGATCTTGTCGCCCTTGTGGTGGTCGACGACCTCGGCGGTGACCTTCACGCCGTCCAGGACCCAGGGGTCGCTGGTGACGGTGTCGCCGTCCACGACCAGCAGCGTGGAGAGCTCGACGGTGTCGCCGACGTTGCTGGTGGAAATGCGGTTGGTCTCGATGACGTCGCCCACAGAAACCTTCTGCTGGCGGCCGCCGGTGCGCACGATGGCGTACACGCGGATCTCTCTCTCGCTTGAAGTGGAGCGCCGGATGCTAGCCCCCGCGAACGCCGGTGACGGCTCACGGACGGCCTCTCCCCGTACGGGACGGGAAGGGAGATGGCTCTGGCGCATGGCATACCCGAACAGCATGCCGACGGTCTAGATTACGGGGCACGCACCTACTGGTCAAACCGGGCCTGCGCCAGCGGACTGGCCTCCGGCGACTGCCCCTCGCGGCGGGCCTGGGCGGGGAGGCGGACACCCTCCGCGATACGCGGGGCGGGCGCCGGGGTGCGCTCGTCCAGCGGTACGGGGGGCGGGTTGGCGCCCTCCTCGCGAAGGAGGACCCGCCGCACCACGCGCTCGGCCGCGAAGCCGTCGTCCCAGGTGCAGAAGCGCTCCCGGAAGGCGCGGCGCAGCGCGGTGGCCCGCTCGCCCTCCCAGGCCCCGGAGCGGAAGACCTCGATCAGCCGGTCCTCGGTGGTGGCGGTGGCGCCGGGGGTGTCGCCGGGGTTGCCGGAGAGCAGGTCGAAGGTCACGCCGCGGCAGGTGCGGTACGACTCCCAGTCGTCGGCGTAGACGACGATCGGCCGGTCGAGGTTGGCGTAGTCGAACATGATCGAGGAGTAGTCCGTGACCAGCGCGTCCGCCGCCAGGCACAGCTCCTCCACGGACTGGTGGCCCGAGACGTCGATCAGCGCGCCGCGCGCGGCCAGGGCGTCCAGCTCGGGGTCGCCGCCGTAGAAGTAGTGCGCGCGCACCAGCAGGACGAAGTCCGGGCCCAGCTCGCGGGCGAATCGGGCCAGGTCCAGGCGCGGGACGAAGGCGTCCTTCTGGTGGTCGCGGACCGTCGGGCAGTACAGGATCGCCCTGCGCCCGTGCTCGATGCCCAGCTCGCCGCGGATGCGGCGCACGTCGGCGGCGGTGGCGCGGTAGTAGACGTCGTTGCGCGGGTAGCCGGTGTCCAGCGAGGTGAAGGCGGCCGGGTAGACGCGCTCCCACTGCTCGGTGGAGTGCAGGTTGGACGAGACGCTGTAGTCCCAGCGGTCGACGCGGCGCAGCAGCGCCTCGAAGTCCATGCTGCGGGCGACGGCCGGGTAGTGCTGCTGGTCGATGCCCATCCGCTTGAGCGGGGTGCCGTGGTGGGTCTGCAGGTGGATCTGGCCGGGGCGTTTGACCACGCTGTCGGCGAAGTTGACGTTGTTGACCAGGTACGTCGCCCGCGCCATGGCGCGCCAGTAGGCGAAGGTGGCCGGGGCCAGGCGCTTGACGCCCGGCGGCAGTGCGGCGGCGTGCTCCTTGTTGACCACCCACAGGCCGCGCACGCCGGGCGCGAGGCGCTTGGCGGCCTCGTGGACGGCGAGCGGGTTGCAGGCGGGGGTGCGGCCCCAGTACGCCGAGTAGACGGCGAGGTCCGGGTCCAGCGGGCGGCGGCGCTGCAGCGCGTAGTAGGCGCGCAGGGCCTTGCGGCCGGCCCAGCGCTTGAGCCGGCCGAGGGTGCGCACGGCCGCCTCGCGGCTGCCGTTGGCCAGCTTGAGCAGCTGGAAGGCGGTGTACGAACCGGAGCGCACCACCTTGAACTTCAGCCCCAGCACGCCGGGCGGCGGGATGAAGCCGGCGGGCTCCAGCCGGCGGTAGACCTGGGACGCCTGGCGCAGATAGGCGCGCCGGTGGCCCTTCGGTATCCGGAAGCCGCGGGCGAAGGTGTGCAGGAAGTGGCTGACCATCCGCTCGAAGACGACCTTGCGGTACTCGTCCAGGCCGGGGCGGCCGGCGAGCTGCGCGAAGATCCGCCCGTACTGCTCGAAGATCACGAAGTGCTTGCGCGGGGCGCTGCTGCGCATGGAGCTGCCGTGGCGGCGCTGGCGGTACTCCACGGCCACGTACTCCACGCCGGCGACGCGCCGGGCGGCGGCCATGGTCGTGTAGACCATCAGCGCGTCCTCGTAGAGCCCGTCGGTGAAGCGGTAGCCGCCCTCGGTGAAGAAGTCGCGGCGGTAGGCGCGGTTCCACACCACGGCGAAGATCCGCAGCAGCTCCAGGTGCTCGGCGGGGCGGACCGCCCCGTCGCGGATGCCGGCGAGGAACTTCCCCGAGTTGCTCGGCTCGACCCTGCCGTCCCAGTGGGTGCGGACGTGGTCGAGCAGCAGGATGTCGGGGTCGCCGGTCTCGGCCAGCCGGTCGGCCATGGCGCGCAGGGAGCCGGGGCGCAGGGAGTCGTCGCCGTCGACGAAGAGCAGGTAGTCGCCGGTGGCGTGGTCCAGGCCAGTGTTGCGGGCGGCGCCGATGCCGCCGTTCTCCGCCCGGTGGACGACGCGGACCCGGGGGTCGCGGGCGGCGAACTCGTCGATGATGGCGCCGCTGCCGTCGGGCGAGCAGTCGTCGACCGCGATGATTTCGACATCGCGGTAGTTCTGCGAAATCACCGAGTCAAGGCATTCGCGGATATATCCCTCAACCCCGTAAACGGGGATGATCACGCTGAATCGGGGGGTGTTTGCAGCCGGCATGCCGTGCGTCTCCTAGATCGAACCGCCGAAAGCAGTATGCCGGAACGCCCCCACAGCCCGGAAAACGTCGAGGTCAGCGCCTTGATCACCCATTGGTATCCGCGCCCTCTCACTCGTACGGGTGAGAGGGCGGCTTTACTCAGGGGTGGCGGTGCCGCCAGCCGTTCCACGCGCTCGTGATCATTTCGTCCACTCCGTACCGGGCGCTCCAGCCCAGCTCGGCGCGGATCCGCTCCGCGGCGGCCACCACCCGTGCGGGGTCGCCGGCGCGGCGGGGTCCGACCACCGGTTCCACATCCTGCCGGGCGGTGATCTTACGGATCCGCTCGACCATGTCCATGACCGAGACCCCCTCCCCGCGGCCGATGTTCAGCGTCAGCTCGGTCCCGGCCGGGTCGCCGCCCAGTCGGCGGGCGGCCGCCAGGTGCGCGGCGGCGATGTCCTGGACGTGGATGAAGTCGCGTACGCAGGTGCCGTCCGGGGTCGCGTAGTCGTCGCCGAAGACCCGCGGGGCCTCGTCGGCCTCCAGCCGCTCGAAGACCATGGGGACGAGGTTGAAGACCCCGGCGTCGGACAGCTCGGGGCTCGCGGCGCCGGCGACGTTGAAGTAGCGCAGGGACACCGCGCGCAGGCCGTGCGCCCGGCAGGCGGCGCGCACCAGCCACTCGCCGGCGAGCTTGGTCTCGCCGTAGGGGTTGATCGGGTCGCAGGGGGTGTCCTCCGTCACCAGGTCCACGTCGGGCATCCCGTAGACGGCGGCGGAGGAGGAGAAGACGAAGCGGTCCACGCCGGCGGCCACGGCGGCCTCCAGCAGGGTCTGCAGGCCGGTGACGTTCTCCCGGTAGTAGTAGAGGGGCCGCTCGACCGACTCGGGCACCTGCTTCTTGGCGGCGATGTGCACCACGCCGGTGATCTCCCGCTCCGCCAGGACGCGGTCCAGCAGCTCCCGGTCCAGCACGCTGCCGACCACCAGGTCGACGCCGTCGGGGAGGCGGTCCGCCGAGCCCGTCGAGAGGTCGTCCAGCACCATCACCGGCTCGCCCGCGGCCGCCATCGCGTGCACCACATGGGCGCCGATGTAGCCCGCGCCGCCTGTCACCATCCATGTCATGCCGCCGATGATAGGCCAGCTCCGAACCTCCGTTCTGCGGCTTTTAGTACAAGTGTTCTCTGCTTGGTGGAGTTCGTCGCCGCCCCGTAGGCTGGACGCATCAGGTGTCTGAGGCGGCCGGGTGAGAAGGCCCCCAACGGCGTGTGAACGCCGTCGGTACGGATCGTCTACCCTGGGTCGCTGCGGCGGCGGGGGATCCGCCGCATTGTCATACAGGCCGACGGACCGGTGAAGGATGCCCCGACTGACCCTGGTGGTGCCCGCGCACCACGTGCGCTCCTCCATACGGGAGCGCACGGGCCCGATCCCGCGCCGCGGATCCCAGGGGATGGCGCGCGCGGTACGCCGGGCCGGGCGCACCGCGCGCGGGCTCTACTACGCCGCCCAGCTGCGCCGCCCGCTGGAGGAGGACCTCGCACTCTTCTCCGCCTACTGGGGCCGCCCCCCTGCCTGCAACCCGGCCGCGATCGACGCCGAGCTGGCCCGGCTGGTCCCGGGGATGCGGCGGCTGTGGGTCGTACGGCCCCAGGACGCGGAGCGGATGCCGGCCGGGACGGCCTTCGTCCGCAGCGGTACGCCCGCGTACTGGTCGGCCATCGCGCGCGCGAAGTACCTCGTCAACAACGTCAACTTCCCCGACCACCTGGTCAAGCGCCCCGGCTCCGTACACCTGCAGACCCACCACGGCACCCCGCTGAAGACGATGGGCCTGGACCAGCGCCGCTATCCGGCCGCCGCCAGGGGCCTGGACTTCGAGGCGCTGCTGGCCCGCAGCGGCCGCTGGGACTACAGCCTCTCCGCCAACCGCCACTCCACCCGGGTCTGGGAGCGCGTCTACCCCTGCGCGTACACCTCGCTGGAGTACGGCTACCCGCGCAACGACGTGCTGGCCACCGCCGGCGCCCGGGACGTGCTGCGCGTCCGCCGCGAGCTGGGCCTGGACCCGCGCACCACGGCCCTGCTCTACGCGCCGACGCACCGCGACGACGACCCGCGGTTCACCCCCCGCCTGGACCTGGCGCGCCTGGCGCGGGAGCTGGGCGGGGAGTTCACACTGCTGGTCCGCGGCCACTACTTCTACGACGCCGCCCCCTCCCCCGACCTGGCCCGGCTGCGCGCCGAGGGCCGGATCGTCGACGTCTCCGCCCACCCCCGGGTGGCGGACCTCTACCTCGCGGCCGACGCGCTGGTCACGGACTACTCCTCCAGCATGTTCGACTACGCCAACCTGGACCGCCCGATCATCGTCTACGCCGACGACTGGGACGCCTACCGCACGGCCCGCGGCACCTACTTCGACCTGACCGCCGAGCCTCCCGGCGCCCTCGCCACGACCCAGCCGGAGCTGACGGAGCTGCTGCGCTCCGGCGCCTGGCGCGACGCCGGCGCCGCGAAGCTGCGCACCGCGTTCCGGGAGCGCTTCTGCGCCCTGGACGACGGCCGCGCCGCCGAGCGCGTCGTCCGGCGGGTCTTCCTCGGCGAGGAGGAGACACCCCCCATCGTCCCGCTCGCCCACCGCACCCACGCCCCCTCCCCTCCCCAGGCGCTCGAGCTCGTCGAGCGGGTCTGACAGTGAAAGGAACGCCGAACCCCATGGCACCCCGGCTCAGCGTCATCGTCCCGATGTACAACGTCGAGGAGTATCTGCGCGCCTGCCTGGACTCCCTCCGGCAGCAGACCCTCCAGGACATCGAGGTGGTGATGGTCGACGACGGCTCGCCCGACGGCTCCGCCGCCATCGCCGCCGAGTACGCCGCCGAGGACCCCCGCTTCAAGCTCGTCCGCAAGGAGAACGGCGGCCTGGGCGCGGCCCGCAACACCGGCATCGACAACGTCTCGCCGGACTCCGAGTTCCTGACCTTCGTGGACAGCGACGACGTCATCCCGCCGGACGCCTACCGGATGATGGTGGCGAGCCTGGACGAGTCCGGCTCGGACTTCGTCTCCGGCAACGTCTTCCACCTCAAGGGCGACCGGACCTGGCAGGTGCCGCTCTTCAAGGTCCTCGCCGGCGACGCCCGCACCCGTACGCACATCTCCAGGCTCCCGCGCCTGGTCGCCGACCGCATCGCCTGCAACAAGGTCTTCCGGCGCGACTTCTGGGAGAAGAACGCGCTGCGCTTCCCCGAGGGCGTGCTCAACGAGGACATCCCCGTGGTGATGCCCGCCCACTACCTGGCGGCGTCCGTCGACACCATCGGCGAGATCTGCTACTTCTGGCGGCTGCGCGAGGGCGAGGCGGCCCCGTCCATCACCCAGCGGCGCACCGAGGTCAAGGCCATCGAGGACCGCGTCAAGGCCGTCCAGTGGGTGAGCGACTTCCTCGCCGAGCAGGCCAGGACCCGGCCGGAGTTCGCCGGGTACAAGCGCGACTACGACGAGCGGGTGCTCAAGGACGACCTGCGGCTCTACCTCAACGTGCTGCCGGACGCCGACGAGGAGTACCGCCAGGCGTTCCTCGACTCCACCAACCGCTACCTCGCCACCATCGACCCCGCGCTGGTGATGGGCCTCCCCGTCGCCCTGCGCGTGCAGTGGATCCTGGTCCGCAAGCGCGCCATGGGCGAGCTGATCGACCTGCTCGCCTCGCAGCGCCGCCGCGAGCCGACCTCGCTCTCCGGGCTGGTGCGCAAGTACACGCAGTTCGGGCCGCTCAAGGACAGCAGCGTCCAGCTGCCCAAGAAGGCCCTGCGGTCCGACAAGGACCTTGAGGCCCGCGCCCCGCTGCGCGAGGTGGAGTGGCGCGACGGCAAGCTGGTCCTGACGGGCGACGCCTACATCCAGCAGATCAACCTCACCTCCAGGCACAGCTCCGTGAAGGTGCTGCAGCTGAAGAAGGACGGTTCGCGCAGGCGAACCCTGCTGCCGGCGAAGAACACCTACCGCCCCTCCGCCACCGCCGACACCTGGCAGCGGGCCGCCAGTTACGACTGGGGCGGCTGGGAGGTCGTCCTCGACCCGGCGAAGCTGAAGAAGGGCGGCGCCTGGCAGGAGGGCCTCTGGCACGTCGGCATGCGGGTCTTCGCCGGCGGCCTGATGCGCGCCCACGGCGTGGGTGCGGTCGGCGGCGCGGGCTGCAACTACGGTCCGTACCACTGGCTCGGTGACGACTACCGCATGCTGCCCCTCACGGAGAACGCGGCGCTGAAGCTGCGGGTGGAGAAGGTCCGGGTCCTCGTCAACGACCACCGCTCCACGGGCGACTCCATCGAGCTGGAGGGCGAGCTGCGCGAGCCCATCCAGCCCGGCACCACCCTGACGCTGCGGGTCGCCAACCGCGCCAGCGGCGACGTCCTGACCTACCCCGTCACCCGCCGGGCCACCGCCGACGGCGTCACGCCGTTCACCGCGCAGGTCCCGATCGCCGACATCGCCCTGGTCCACCCCGAGGGCGCCGACGAGTCCACCCGCCGCTCGCGCCGCGACTGGCAGGTCTACCTCGGCGTCGAGGAGAACGGCCACGAGCGCGAGTTCCCGGCGGTGATGCGCGACGGGCTGGCCGACGAGTCCTACCCGCTGCCGGCCGAACTGAACGGACCGCACAACGAGTTGGCCGTGATCGGCCGGCACACCGGCTACCTCCAGCTCTCCGGCCGCTCCCGGCGCGCCCGGATCACCGGCGCCGAGCTGCGGGACGGCCTGATCCGCGTCACCGGCGTCACCCGCCCGGAGCTGGCCGGCTCCGAGCTGGTCCTGAAGTCCAAGGTGCACTTCGAGGAGCGGACCGTCCCCGTCCTGTGGGGCGAGGACGGCACCTTCGAGGCGTCCTTCGACCCCTCGGTCATGGGCAACGAGGCCGGCACCGTGCCGCTGAAGGCGGGCCGGTGGAACTTCGCCCTGCGTACGGGCAAGGCCGAAGGGGCCACCGAGGACATCGAGTTCGTCATCGACCGCCTCGCCCTGGCGGACTTCCCCCTCAAGGCGGAGCTGCGCGGGCGGCGTTACTGGCTTGAGCAGCGCTGGGGCCACTTCGTACAGCTCAACTGCCGCTCCGGGCTCTCCGACCTGGAGCGCGGCCCGTACCGCGTCGAGCAGCTGCGCCGCGAGGTCTACGGACCGGGGCGCGAACTGCCGCTGCGCGACCAGGTGTTCTACCTCAGCTACAACGGCAAGCAGTACTCCGACAGCCCGCGTGCCATGCACGAGGAGCTGCTGCGCCGCGGCAGCGACCTCAAGCACCTGTGGGCCGTACGCGACGACCAGGTGGTCCTCCCCGAGACGGCCGAGCCGATCCGCATGTGGGGCACCGAGTGGTACGAGGCCCTCGCCCGGTCCCGGTACATCGTGACCAACGCGCACCTGCCGGAGTGGGTGGAGCGGCGTCCCGGCCAGGTGATCGTGCAGACCTGGCACGGCACGATGCTGAAGAAGATCGGCCACGACATCGAGACGCTGCACTTCGACAAGCAGTACCAGTACCGCATCGCCCTGGAGGCGAACAACTGGAGCCTGCTCGTCTCCTCCAACCGCTTCTCCACGCCGATCCTCAAGCGCGCCTTCTCCTTCGACGGGGAGATCCTGGAGGCCGGCTACCCGCGCAACGACTACCTCTACGCCGAGGACCTCGAGCAGCGGATGGCCGAGATCAAGCAGCGGATCGGGCTGCCGGCGGACAAGAAGGTCGTCCTCTACGCCCCGACCTGGCGCGACGACCAGTCGCACAAGGCCGGCCAGTTCCGCTTCGACCTGCGCCTGGACCTGAAGGAGGCGCAGCGCCGGCTCGGTGAGGACCACGTGCTGCTGGTGCGTCCGCACTCCAACATCGTCGACACGGTGCCGGGCGCGGGCGACGGCTTCGTCTGGGACATGAAGGAGTACCCGGACATCGCCGACCTCTACCAGATCGCCGACATCATGATCACGGACTACTCGTCGGTGATGTTCGACTACGCGCACCTCAAGCGGCCGATGCTCTTCTTCACGTACGACCTGGAGCACTACCGCGACACCCTGCGCGGCTTCTACTTCGACTTCGAGGAGGACTCGCCCGGCCCGCTGCTGCGCACCTCCGACGAGGTGATCGACTCAATCCGCAACATCGACGAGGTGGCCGCGGAGTACCAGGAGCGCTTCGACCGCTTCCACCACAACTTCTGCGACCTGGACGACGGCAGCGCCTCGGCCCGGGTGGTGGACCGGATGCTGGAGAAGGCCAAGGAGGACTGAGGTCCCCGGCTTCCGCAGCACGACGGCGGCCCCGACCGAGCATCGCGCTCGGTCGGGGCCGCCGTCGTGTGTACGTGCGTGCGTGCGCGTGTGGGTGTGCGTACGGGGGCGGGGACGGCGAACGGCCCGGACACCGTGCGGGGTGTCCGGGCCGTTCGCCGTCGCTGCCGCCCGGTCAGTCGTCCGTCTTGGCGGTGACCGCCCGGGAACTGTCCTGCTCGGCCGCCGCCGTCTTCTTGGCGGCCGCCTTCTTCGCCGGGCGCTTGGCGGCGGTCTTCTTGGCCGCCGTCTTCTTCGCGGCCGTCTTGGCGGGGGCCTTCTTCTCCGCCGTCCCGGCGGACTCCGCCTGCTCGGCAGCCGCCGCCGTCTTCTTGGCGGGCGCCTTGCGGGTGCGCTTCTTCGGCTTCTCGGCCTCGGCGGCCGGCTCGGCCTCGGCAGCCTGGGGCTCCTCGGCCTTCGGCTCCGTCTTGGGCTCCGACTTGGGCTCAGCCTTGGGGACGACGATCGCCGCCGCCTCCGACGACGCCTTCGGCGGACCGGCCGGGGACGTCGCCTTGCGGGTCGCCCGGCGGCGCGCGCGCACCGGCTTCTCCGGCTCGGCGGCCTCCACCGGCGGCTCGGGCTCCGGCTGCGGCTCGGGCTGCGGCTGCGGTACGGGCGCCGGGGCAGCCGCCCCCGCGCGCTCCTCCCGCAGCTGCGCCTGCTCCGCCCGCGGCGAACCCGCGGGCGCCGTCGCCTTGCGCGTCGCCCGGCGCCGGCCCCGGCGGGCACCGACCGCCGCCTCGGCCTCCGCGGCGCTGCTGTACAGCTCCTCGTCGGGCGTGAACTGCGGCTCCGGCAGCGCCTGCGGCTCCGCCGTCTCCGCGAGGATCTCCGCGGCCGTCTCGTGCTCGTGCTCGTCGTGACCGTGCTCGTCGTGCTCGTCGTGCTCGTGCCCGTCGTGCTCGTGCCCGCCGGCCACCGCCGCCTCGTGCACCTGCTGCAGCGCGCCGCGGTCCTTCCGGCCCTTGCTCTTCTTCTTGCCGCCGCCACCGATCGCGGTCGGCTGGTCCATGTGCACCAGCACGCCGCGCCCGTTGCAGTGGACGCACTGCTCGGAGAAGGACTCCAGCAGCCCCTGGCCGACCCGCTTGCGGGTCATCTGCACCAGGCCCAGCGAGGTCACCTCGGCCACCTGGTGCTTGGTGCGGTCCCGGCCCAGGCACTCGATCAGGCGGCGCAGCACCAGGTCGCGGTTGGACTCCAGCACCATGTCGATGAAGTCGATGACGACGATGCCGCCGAGGTCGCGCAGCCGCAGCTGGCGGACGATCTCCTCGGCCGCCTCCAGGTTGTTGCGGGTGACCGTCTCCTCCAGGTTGCCGCCCTGGCCGGTGAACTTGCCCGTGTTGACGTCGACCACGATCATGGCCTCGGTCTTGTCGATCACCAGGGAGCCGCCGGAGGGCAGCCAGACCTTGCGGTCCAGCGCCTTCATCAGCTGCTCGTCGATCCGGTACGTGGCGAAGACGTCGACGTCCGAGGTCCACTTCTGCAGCCGCCCGGTGAGGTCCGGCGCGACGTGCGAGACGTAGCCGTGGATGGTGTCCCACGCCTTGTCGCCGCTGACGATGACCTTCGTGAAGTCCTCGTTGAAGATGTCGCGCACGACCCGCACGGTCATGTCGGGCTCGCCGTACAGCAGGGTCGGGGCGTTGCCGCTCTTCGCCTTGTGCTGGATCTCCTCCCACTGCGCCTGCAGCCGCTGGACGTCGCGGGTCAGCTCCTCCTCGCTGGCGCCCTCCGCGGCGGTGCGGACGATGACGCCCGCGTCCTCGGGGACGATCTTCTTGAGGATCTGCTTCAGACGCGCGCGCTCGGTGTCGGGCAGCTTGCGGCTGATACCGGTCATCGAGCCCTCGGGCACGTACACCAGGTAGCGGCCGGGCAGCGAGACCTGGCTGGTCAGGCGGGCGCCCTTGTGGCCGATCGGGTCCTTGGTGACCTGCACCAGCACCGACTGGCCGGACTTCAGCGCGTGCTCGATACGGCGCGGGCCGCCGCCGAGGCCCAGGGCCTCGAAGTTGACCTCGCCGGCGTAGAGCACGGCGTTGCGGCCCTTGCCGATGTCGACGAAGGCGGCCTCCATGGACGGCAGGACGTTCTGGACCTTGCCCAGGTAGACGTTGCCGACGTAGCTGGTGGCCTGCTCCTTGTTGACGTAGTGCTCGACGAGGACGCCGTCCTCCAGCACACCGATCTGGGTACGCTCACCCAGCTCGCGCACCACCATGACCCGCTCGACGGCCTCGCGGCGCGCCAGGAACTCCGCCTCGGTGATGATCGGCACCCGGCGGCGGCCCTGCTCGCGGCCCTCGCGGCGGCGCTGCTTCTTGGCCTCCAGACGGGTGGAGCCCTTGATGGACTGCACCTCGTCGGCGGCTTCCTTGGCGCTGCGCGGCTCGCGGATCTTCACGACCGTACGGGCCGGGTCGTCCGGCGAACCGACGCTGTCCCCCGCGCTCTCCGTGCCGACCGAGCCGGCACCGGAGTCGGCGGCCCGGCGGCGACGGCGCCGGCGACGGCGGCTGGAGCTGCTGGAGCCGCCGGCGTGGTCGTCGTCGTCCTCGTCGGAGTCGTCCTCCACCTGGTCGCGCCCACCGCGCCCGGTGCTCTCGTCGGCGGCGGCGCGCGGCGCGGAGCCCGCGTCGGCGCTGTCGCCCTCGTCCGCGCCGTCCTCGGCGCCGTCCTCCTGCGCCTCGGCCAGGTCACCGCGGCGACGGCGGCGGCCACCGCGGCGGCGGCGGCGCGAGGAGGGGCGGTCATCCTCGGCGTCGTCGTCCGCGCTGTCGTCGGCGCTGTCGTCGGCGCCGTCCTCCTGCGCCTCGATGTCCGCCCCGGCCGTCTCCTCGATCTCCTCGATCTCGACGTCCTCGGGCTCGTCCTCCCGCTCGGCCTCGCGCTGCTCGGCCTCCAGGGCCAGGGCGGCGGCGCGCTGCGGGGTCTGGAACTGCGGCTGGGTGAAGACCGGCGCCTGGAACATCGGCGCGGCGGGCCGCGACACCCGGGCCCGGCCGCCCACGGTCGTGCCGCTCTCCTCGGCGGCCGGCGCAGAAGCGGCCGGCGCGGTCGCGGGCTCGGCGGTCTTGCGGGTCGCGCGGCGGCGGCTGCGGGCCGGCTTCTCCTCCGCGGCGGGCTCGGGCGGCTGCGCGGCGGGCTCCTCGCTCGCGG
>NZ_JBHSZO010000036.1:0-59266 GCF_042663125.1 Streptomyces polyrhachis
GCAGCCCTCACCTGCTACAAGAGACTCGCGAAGCTCACCACGTGAGACATCCTCTAAAGCGCAGCCCAACTATAGGGAAGGAATCCCAACCAAAGCCGCTCCGCCAGCCTCTCGCTACGAAGTTTCGGATTCGCCAAGGAGCGGCTTTTGTAGCGCTTTTTCAGCGCTCTGCATGAATAGATGATGCTCGTCTTGGAAGGCGGAAATCTCGATCTTAAGTTGAGTAAGATGCCTCTCCGGAAATTCTCTTGATGACGCTATTGAATCCATTATGTCGCGCGCTGCCAATAGGTGTAGCCAGGCATCTCCTGAATGTTTTGCGACAGAGCTGGGTCCCGCCAGGTCAACCCTGCTGACTGCTTGGAACATGGCATGCTGCACGTCCTGCGGCTCGCGAGATACTCGGGAGATAAGTTCCCAGTCGAATCCTTCTGAATCTGCGTTCGGGACATCCTGCAGGGATGTGCAATTTATCGGGTTAAATTGCATTAGAAGAAGCTCCAATTGTTCAGTAGTGGAAATGTATGAGAGGTAGGATTCACGTCGCTCCTCCCGTAGTCGAGTCGCATGTGATAGTGCAGCTCCATCCGTTATCTGCCTCCGGGAGGCCTGATATCCCAACCATGCAGATCCAAGCGTCCCTGAGACGCCAACTACCGCTCCGAGGAGTGCCGCGATTCCGCCATCCATAAGGCCATGCTGTCATGAGCCCTAACCTTTCTATGGCGCAATTTATAAATGGTCACCTGGTGCCCGTATGATCCAGCTTTAGCCAATCTGTCTAGCCGCATCAGCAGGAAGGTCGTAGAGCTGTCCTGCACGACAGCGGTGGTGCCCAGGGGCGCTCCGAGGCGCAAGCCGAACCGGTGGGAGTAAGAGGCCGCTCGCTGGATGGCCATGCGGCGTGGCGCACGATCAAGCCTGAGTCGTCCGCTTCGGGCCGTCGGCCATACAGCAGCGGAGTACAGCAACCGGCGTCAACCGATGGCGTCCGTTCAGGGCGATTGCCTAGCTGGTGTGACCGTCAATGACCAAGTCTGCATAGAGCTACGGATCAGAAGGTGGCCGTGCCCCAACCGTGCCCGATCGAGCGGGGAACCACGTGGAACAGCGGGCAGCCACAGCGCGCGGACCCGAGAACAGCCCCCGACCGAAGCATCCAGGGCAGGGGCTATTCTCGCTGCTCACAGTGCGGAGGCGGTGGAATTTGAACCCACGGTGACATCGCTGCCATGACGGTTTTCCGGCCAGTTTGGCCGACGTGGCGACGGCTACTGAGCGGCCGGCCGTCCGGGCGAGCCGCTAGGCCTCGGTGAGTCATGTCTACTGTGCCCTTGGAAATAGGCCTCACGAGGTGGCCGGTCAGGGAGCCAGGGCCACTCTGTCGACCGACGGCCGAGCGTCGCGTCCTTGAGCGTTGCGGAAACACCGAGTTCGACGCGCATGGCGTTCTTCAGCACCTCCACCAGGTCTTGGGCCTGGAACCAGGATGGGTAGTACTCCGTAAACGCACGTCGAGTCTCGACATAGCTAGTCAATTCCAGGAGCGCGCCCGACACCCTGCCCGCAAGATCTGCCACCCCCGGGGTTGCCAGCAGTTCCACCTCTCCCAACGCTGGCTGAAGAGCCTCGTCCCACTTCACAAGGTAGTCAGCCAACCCCTCGACGATCAACTCCTCGTTGTCGTCGGCGATCGGCTGCTCGCCGTCGTACGACAAGAAGGCCGCCACACTGTCGATCTCCTTCAACATCGACTCGGCAAGCCCAAGAAAGCTTGAGTAGCTCGCCCGCCGATCAGTCAGCCAGCGACGCTCGTCTTCTGCCGCCAGACGTCTCTCATCCGCGCGTCGAGCAAGGCTTCCGCTGATGAGCACGCCTCCGAAACTGCCCACAAGGGCAAATCCGCCAGCGAGAAGCGCCCCGGTCGTTTGAGGGTCCACTGTCAGCTCCCGTGTGGCTCGCGCCCGATGAGTTGATGCCTCTCGTGCAACCTCTTCGGATCGTCCCATGGTCGCCGATAGTGCTGGGCGGAGGCCGCCATTCGCCGTATCTGCTGCTCTTCAGCGCTTGATCGATCCGGAGGCTCGCTGTCGCAACCGCAGCGTCCGATACCCGTGCCACAACCGTGCCAGATCGTGCGAGGAACCACGGGGAACCGAGGGGACCAAGCCGGCGGTCAGGCAAGCCGCTTCGCCACTTCGCCACAGCTCAGTGCAGCAACTCCCGCCAGAACGGCCACTGCCTCGCACTTCACTCCCGGTCCCGTCCCCCTCAGGCTCACTGCCGAGAGTTGCACTCCCTCAGCGATCAATCGGGACCAAACACGAGCTTTCTGCTTATTGACGTAGCCAATCGGTCCGTTGCCCCGGTTGGGGTAGACCGCTACAGCGTAGGCGTCGTGGGGGTTGTCAGGCTCAGGCGCCAAGCGCAACGGCTGGCCTGGGCGTAGATCAGGCTGCTTTGCCGCCGCCTGGTAGTACGCAACACCACGTAGGTTCGTAACGTAGAGTCCGGCGCGCTGGAGTCGCCGGTCAGCTTAGGCCCTTCTGCTCTCCCGCCCCATCGCAACTCTCGGCCAAAGTCTCTCCGCACCGGCCGCGCGGTACCGTCTCTGTCCCGAGGGGATAGCGATGACCAGCGACGTTGTCCCTGGACCCAGCTCATGAGTACTGTCCACGGAAGAGCTCCTTCGACGCTGTCGGTCTACAAAACTCCGATGACTTAAAGTGCTAGCGGCTCGCGCCTCCTTGCTCCCTCACCCTGGCTTGTATTGCCTCTATCCCCGGATAAGGTCGGGCATGACTCAGCGCCTCATCATCGTATTCTTCGCGAGTAAATCGATTCACGAATACCCCATCTCCTATGCGATGAGGAAGTATGCCTTCCTCGAATCTATATAGCGGGTCAATTTCGGATCGAACTGCGGTGCAGACGTAGTTGGTGGCCTTCGTGAGTTCCAACGACAGTTCGTACAGAACGTCGGTACGCCAATGAAAGTCCTTTAGGGCGGCGTCATACTCCGGCTGGCTCATATATCGGTGCTTGTATTCCCGATAAATCTCCCACACGCCTTCCCTTCCAATAATGGGCTCCATGGAGGATCGGATGTGGTTGACAACGTCGCTCAGAGCGTAAGCATAGTTATCAAACGCCCGTTTAACTTCGGGGTGCTGACCGGGGAAATATCGAGTAGCAACCCACTCAGCCAGCTCTGTGAGACGATCAATCTCGGTCTCTGAAAGCCTGGGAACGGGAGTGTTCAGCCTCCAAGTGAGTCCCTGCCAATCGTTCAACCCTGCCTTTTGGGCCCAGGTTTCAGTCAGAGCAAGTACCCGAAGTTCGATCTCTTCTCGGTGATGCTCCTGGACATCCTTAAGCCCGTACTGTGCCGCCTCGTGGTCGGCTTTCATGCGTCTGAGAGTTTCGACCGAATAACCCATACCATCCCTCTTGTCGATGAGACGATGGTGAGTTGGGCATAGCAAAATGAGGTTCTCGTAGGAATCTATATTATCTGCAGGGTACGCGCTATCGAATCTGGGACCATCCTTGCTGCCTGAAATTATGTGAGCCTCTTCCCCGAGTGGGATTCCGGCAGCCTCCAACACTTGTGAACCGTCATCATGGAGATTGACCGTGAGTCGCTGATTGCACCCCGAAAATGCGCACAGGTCAGATGAGCGTGCCCATAGAACTTTGCGTGCCGTATTACCTATTGCCATTCACGCCCTCCACTTGATCCACCGCAGTGGCATGCCACGTTACCGAGCAGCTTCAGCCCAAGTCTCGAACCGCCGGCCTTTTAGTGCCGCTAGCGATAGATCGCTAGAATATCCATCGTGAAAGCTGGGCCGCGTAGCGTTGTCTCGTCCGAATTTGAAGTCGGCTCACTTTCGGCCCGCCGCCTTTGGCTGCGATTCATCAGTGAGGCGCCTGGCAGCGCAAGAAGGTAATGGCTTTCCCCAACTCGCCACCTTCTTGCGATCTTGCCCACTACGCAAACTTCGCCCTCAAGGGTTTCGCCCACGTAGTCCTTGCTCAACTTTCCAGCTACCTTTGGACCATCTTCTTCTTGATCGCCTACGATGACCACGTCAGATTGAATTACGCCTGTCATGTCTCGCATGGCGCGCACTTCTTCCTGGCCCGGAAGGTCGTCTGCGGAATGCCCCATCACTGGGGCAATTGACCTGAAGGCTCCTAGCATATCGAGCATCTGACTCAACTGCTCGGGCTGACTCAGTAGCTGAATTGTTGGAGGCACCTCGATCTCGACAGTGACGCTGATCAGTTGCCCTACGGACAACGAATCGAATGATGCGGACAGGTCCGCCACGTCCACGTAGTTCCATCTCTCGGGATCGGCATCAAGTGCACGAATCAGGCGCGTAAATTGATGACTCGGCGTCTCGCGCACGATCATCTCACGCTCTTCGTTTACTGATCTCTCTTCCGACAGATCCGGGCCAACTCCTCTTCGTTCCTCCGTCTGCGATCTCCTCGTTGTTGATTGATCGGAGATTCCTCCCTCAACAACGGATAGGTAGTTGCTGAGTGATTTTTCGTCGAGGTATAGAAAGCGAGGAAGAGCGGGAACAGGCATATGGACTCCTTGCATCTACGCAACGGTCATGAGCTATGAATAAACTTGGCGGCTCGATCCCGTTCTCGCCGCCTCGCCTTTAAACGCCTGACCGTAGTTTCCCGAATGCGGCCTCAAGAGAGTCGCGCTCTTCTTGTGCCACCTCACGGGAAGAGTTGTCGTATGTGATGTACGAATCCGGATACCGGATGTGAGGGATGCGGAGCGTGAAATCAATAAGAGTTTGCCATCCTTCTTTATGTCCAACCTTCACTTCGACCCGCGCCACGTAATCGCGGACTTCTGGAATGAAGGCTGGAAAATCTGCGCCGAACTCTATGAAAACCTGCTCGGCCGCACGGCCAGAAATTGCGAAGGAGGATTTCATGTTTCGATCCTCGCCCTGCTTTGGGCGAAGCTGAGTGCAAGCAGCCTGCCATTGCAATGTCCCGACAGATTGCCCTCCGTCAGGAAAGGTCACTCTCAAATCGAGGATTACGATGGGCTTTGCTCCCGTGTTGTACAACACGAGAGGAAGTCGCAAGCGTGCCAGACTGCTTGTAATGGCGGCAGAAAACGACTGCGGTTCCCAGGACTTGAGATTGCCTTGATAGGCGTTGAGTAGCCAGAAGGTTACGACGGTAAAAACCAGAGCGCATCCAGCAACGATTGCCGCCGGAGTCATCGCCGTTAAGCTGCTCTGTTGATCCGCAGAAATGATCAATGTGTGCACCTGGCGAGTATCTCACTCAGGGCCGACATCGCACTGGCCTTTGGCGCACCTGAACCGTTTGCTCCGTTTGTGTGATATCCCCTAATTGATCCTGGTGTACTTCAGGCTCGTATCGCAGCGATGTACAGCAAGCGTGGTGGCCGACCACGCCATCCGTGGCGTCTCGGAACCTCCGCCTGGCCCAGTTTGGCCTTCAATGTCCACCCTGGTTTGAGCTTGTAATCAGAGGTCATCCTGAGTCTGGGCATCACCCGCATGGACAGCGAACGGCAGGGAAGGCGCGATTCGAGCAGGGGGTGATGCGATGGAAGACGGCCAACGTGTAGCGGTCGCGGTCGCGTTGCTGCTGCTCATCGGCGTTGTCCTGGTGCTCCGTGAATGGCTCGGCTTCTGATTGGCATTCGCGATCACGGCAACCCTGGTCATCGCCACGTTCTACGCCGCCCCGATGCTTCGCCGCGAGATTGCCGTACGTCGCTTCGCCCGGCGCCTGCGCCAGCGCTGAGAAGATCCCACCCCGTGGTTCACCCGTGCGTGTGCTGCACTAGAAATCGAACACATGCTTGAATCTGAGGCGTGGCGCACATGTTCCCCGACGGCCTCGTGGCGGGCCAGCGTGCCTGGTACGCCGTCTACCGACAGCTTGCGGACCGCATCGACGGACCGAGTCAGACCACGGTGCTCCGGCGACGGTTGCAGCGGCTGAGCGTGCAGGTCTCCACCCACCCGTACTGGACCACGCACGCCGGCCGGGCACCCGCGGCCCGCATGGCGCTGCCGGAACTAGCCCGACCCGATAAGGGGAGCCGAGCATGACCGCAAGCCCAGTCCCGCCGACCGCACGGCGAGCACAGATCCTGAAGTTCATCCGGCAGTACACACAAGAGCACGACACACCGCCGACCTTGCGAGAGATCACCGACGCGGTCGGCATGCGGAGCACCTCCGGCGTGCACTACCACCTCAAGCAGATGCACATGCAGGAGCTGCTCCGGCGCAACCGGTCCACGTCGCGCCGATAGCCGGCTCGCTGGCTCGGGTCGCTGCCCGTTGTCCACTTCCTTGTCCACTACACCCCCGGTCACCGAGGTTCGCTGCCATCCAGGTGCGCCGTCTTACATGCATGTGGATACGGCCACGAACAACGGCGGACCACCGTACGGACAGTTGGAAAGCGTGTTGGGGGCGTTGCCGTCAACGGTAGAAGAGCGCGGTCAGCTGCGGCAGGCGCCGTCGCATCTCGTCAACATCGTCAAAATCGAAGTCTTTCCCCATGTCGATCTGCGATTCACTGCTGTCCTGGCGCGCGGAATGATACCGGTCCCACGCTAGGTAAAAGTCCTCTACATCGCCTGTCTGCCGTGCAAAGGCATCGCTGGCCACGTAGTTGATCGCTTCAAGGAACACAGCCTCGTCACTTCCGCTGGCCGCGGCTTCGATCACCGCGGGGTGATCGGCAAGGCTGTCGGGAGCGGCCGCGGCTCGCTCGTACCAGTCGCGCCCCAGTCCGATGAGGGTGTCGGCGACGATTACCCCCGAGCGCTGATTGCTTGCGCGCGCCGACTCAACCAACTCCCAGAACTCGTTCATGTCCATGATCAGGCGCTGTGCCATGAAGGTCTGACACGTCACATGTGCGCATGATGACTCGCGCGCGATTGCCGGGGAGCGGTCGACTGGTCGACTCCTTCGCTACCCCAAACTGCGCTGTGATGCTTCGACCCAATCTTCATCGAACTCCCTGGAACCCACCTCATCATGATCACGATCTCGCGGGACATGCACGGGATGACCATTACGGCTAGAGATCTCGACAAGCGTCCGAACTGCGAGTATGCCAAGAACCGAACCGGACTCCGGAGCCGTGTGTGCAGGTTCGAATCCTGCCGGGGGCACAGACGCCGGAACGGCGAGATCAAGCCGCTGACCAGCAGAAGTGCCACACACAAAGAGCCGGACCCAGTCCCACTGGGTCCGGCTCTTTGTCGTTTCCTGCCTCGGCTGCCGCCGGTCAATGACCCACCCCTCTGTAGGAGGATGAGAAGTAGGATAGGGGGCATGAGCGAGCCTACCGGTAAGTACTCGATCACCATGCCGCGCGATGTCGCGGAAGCTGCCCGGAGGCGCAGTGGGCCCTCCGGGCTCTCCGCCTATGTTGCCGCGGCCGTTGCCCGGCAGATCGAGCGTGACAACCTCAACGAACTCATCGGCGTTGCCGAGGCCGAGCACGGGCCCATCGCCGACGATGAGGTCCAGGCGCTGCGCGACCAGCTCCACCAGGCCCGGCGGGGGCAGTCCCCCGGCGAGGCGGACGCCGCGTGACGCGTTCCCCCGCCGCCCCTGGTGGCACCCTCGTCCTCGACAGCGAGGGACTGGCCAAGGCCGTGCTGCGCGACCGTACGGTCACCGGCTGGCTCGCGCTGGCCCGCGCCGACGACCTCCGCGTCGTCACCTCCGCCGCCACCCTCGTCGAGGTGGTCCACCCCCGCATCAACCGGCCGGCTCTGGAATGGACCCTGTCCCGCCTCGTCGTCGAACCGGTCACTGAACCGATCGCCCGCCACGCGGCCGCACTCCTGGCCGACGCGGGACTGCACGGCCACAAGTGCGCCATCGACGCCATCCTCGCCGCCACCGCCCTCGCCGCCCCCGGCCCCGTCACGCTCCTCACCTCCGACCCCGAGGACCTCGCCGCGCTGTGCGGCCCGCGCGCCACCGCCATCAAGGTCTGAGCCCGGCGCCCACGTTGAGGCGGTGCACGGCGGGTCCGGGGGTGTCGCGCCGTGTTTCGCTCGGGCACACTGCACGCAGCCGTATGCAGGGGGAGCGTATGAGTGAGCGCGATGTCGAGGCCCGGGTCGAGGAGTTGGCCCGGGGGTTGCGGCGGGTGGCCGCTGGGCTGTTGGAGGCGGCGGCGGAGCACCCGGATGCCGCGCGGGTACGGGAGCTGTCGACGGCGGCCCGGGTGCTGGCGAACGACGTGCTGGCGCGCTTGGACGGGGAAGCCGTCGAGGAGTTCCCGGCCCACCAGGTCGACTCCCGCGAAGCTCTGGCGGCGCACGTCCTCGCTCTGCGCGACGACCTGCTCGCGCGAGGTGCCGAGTGGGAGAACGCCACGATCGAGTCGTACCTGGAAGCACTGGCCGCATGGATCAAGGATTCGCCGGGGTGGTACCGCAACGTCGGGCTGGAGATGCCGACTTGCGGTGACTGGACGTTCGTCGCACGGGCTATGAGCGCAGCTGTCGGCTATGAGTGAGCCTCTTTCGTCCTGGACAGCCGCAGGTCGAGAAGAAGTGCGCTGCGTGGGCGGCGGCGCCGATGCGGGGGAACGGCGCCGCCGCCCTGGCAGGTGTGGTCGAGCGGGGAGAGCGCATCAAGGAGTCGCCAGGGCCTCCGTCGGGGAGAGGCGGGCGGCGCGGACCGCGGGGTAGAGGCCCGCCAGGGCGCCTATTGCCAGGGTGGTGGCGAGGCCGCCCGCCATTGCCCAGGGTGGGATGGTCGTGGGCCAGTTCTGGTAGAGCGTGTACGTGGTCGTCGCGCCGGCTCCCAGGAGTGCGCCTCCCAGGCCGCCGAGGGCTGAGAGCAGGAGGGATTCGGCCAGGAACTGGGTGCGGATCTGGCCACGGGTGGCGCCCAGGGAGCGGCGCAGGCCGATCTCCGCGCGGCGTTCGAGGACCGAGATGACCATGGTGTTGGCGACGCCGACGCCGCCGACCAGCAGTGCCACCGCGCCCAGGCCCAGGAGCAGGCCGGTGAAGGCCTTGCTCGCGGCCTGCTTCGCGGCGAGCGCGTCGGAGGGGCGGGAGACCTTGACCTCGCTGGGGCTCCGCGGGTTCGCGGTGGCGCCCAGGACGGACTGGACGTCCGTGACGTCGGCGTCGTCGCTGCGGGTGTAGATGGTGGTGGGGTGGCCGTCGAAGCCGAGTTCGGCCCGGGCGGCGGACCAGCCGACGAGGGCGGCGGTGTCCAGTTCGGGGGCGAGCGGGGCCGGGCGCAGGATGCCGATGACGGTGAAGTAGCGGCCGGCGATGAGGACTTGGGTGTCGGGGTCCAGATGGCCGATGCCCAGGCGGTCGGCGGCGTCGGCGCCGAGCACCACCGCCGGGTAGCGGCTGGTGGCGGTGTTGAGCCAGGTGCCGCTGCGCAGTACGGCGCCGGTGGTGGCACGCAGGTCGGTGCGGGCGGCGTAGGCGGCGAGGCCCCCGCTGTCGGTCCTGGGGATCCTCTCGCTGCGGTAGACGTCCGCGCCGCTGACCTTGCCGAGTGCGGAGGTGGAGGTGACCGGTTTGATCCGGGCGACCATCTCCTCGGCGGTGACGGGCAGTTTCGCGCTGTCGCCGGCCATCGTGCTGCCGGGGCTGACGGTGAGCAGGTTGGTGCCCAGGGAGGCCAGGGTGCGGTCGAGGTCGGCGCGGGAGGAGGTGGAGATGCCGATGACGGCGACCATGGCGGCGATGCCGATGGCGATGCCCAGCGCGGACAGAAAGGCCCGCAACGGCCGGGTGCGCAGGCCCACGGCGCCGATCCTGACCACGTCGGCGGGGTGCAGTCGCGCCGGACGCAGGATGGCGGCGGCCATCAGCGCACCCCCGCGGAGGAGGTCGCGGCGCCCCGGGCGGCGTCGGCGATGACACGTCCGTCGCGCATCCGCACCTGCCGGGGCAGGCCCGCGGCGATCTCCCGCTCGTGCGTGATGACCACGACGGTGGTGCCGGCGGAGTGCAGTTCACGCAGCAGCCGCATGACGCCGGCCCCGGAGGCGGAGTCCAGGGCTCCGGTGGGTTCGTCGGCCAGCAGCAGCGCGGGCCGGCCGGCGACGGCGCGGGCGATGGCCACGCGCTGGCGCTCGCCTCCGGACAGTTCGTGCGGTTCGTGCTCCAGGCGGTGGCCGAGGCCCACGCGGTGCAGGACGGCCGTTGCCCGGCGGCGGCGCTCGCCGGCGCGCAGTCCGGTGTAGACGAGCCCGTCGGCGACGTTGTCCAGCGCCGGGGTGTTGGCCGCCAGGTGGAAGTGCTGGAAGACGAAGCCGATGTGCCGGGCCCGCAGGGCGGAGAGTTCGGCGTCGGAGAGCGCCGCGGTGTCGTGGCCGTCGATGCGTACGGTGCCGGTGGTGGGACGGTCCAGGGTGCCGAGCAGGTGGAGCATGGTGGACTTGCCGGAGCCGGAGGGGCCGATGATGCCCACCAGTTCGCCGCGGCCGATGGACAGGGTCACGCCGGCCAGCGCGGTGACACCGCCGGGATAGGACTTGGTGGCATCCGTCAGGGTGATCACTTGGGTACCCCCACTCTGGTGCCCTCGGTGATGCCGTCGCCGGCTATCTCCACCCGGCCGCCCGCGAACAGGCCGGTGGTGACGGGTACGTACACGGCTTCGCGGCCCCGTACGACCTCCACGCCGAAGCCGCCCTCGGCGAGCGCGAGCAGGGCCGCCACCGGCACGGTGAGTACGTTCGCGCGCTCACCGGAGGTGAAGTCCACGTGCACGCCCGCCTGCCCGTAGGCGCCGGCGGCCTTGCGGGCCTTCGCGTCCGCCGGGGCGACGACCACGGCGAGGACGGTCTTCGCCTCCTGCCCCTGCTCGGCGGGCTTCAGGACGGTCGTGGCCTCGGTGACCCTCCCGTTGACGGTACTGCTGTCGGGGAGCCGGACGCCGACCTTGCGGCCCTTCGCGGCCAGGTGCTGGTCGTCGGTGCCCAGTTCCAGGGTGACGGCCTTGCCGGTGCTGGTGTAGGCCAGCACCTTCTGGCCGGGCGCCGCCTCGTCGCCCGCGGCGGCCTCGACGCCGTCGATACGGACGGCGCCGGCGGTGAAGACCACCCGGCCGAGTTCCACGGTGCCCGTCTCCGGCAGCCCCAGGTCCTCCTGCCAGCGTTCGACGGCCCGGGCGGTGTAGCCGCTGTACTCCTCGTCGACGGTGAACCCGGTGTAGCCGAGGGCGGCGAGGTTGGCCTCCAACTGCTTCACGTCCGGGCCCTCGACGCCCTCCCTCAGCAGGCGGTAGGCGGGCAGCGTGCCGTACATCAGCACCACCGGCCGGTTGTCCACCGTGTAGAGCGCCTGCCCGCGGGAGACCTCCGTACCGGCCTTCGGCAGCCTGGTGAACGTGCCGGGCAGCCGGCCCGACAGGGAGACGGCCGTTCCGTAGCCGAGCTTGCCGTCCTCGCTGCGGATGTCCTTGAGCGTCTGCCGCCGCACCTCGGCGGTGCGGGGCGGCAGGTCCCCAGCCCCCGGACCGTCGTCGCCGCCGCCCGGATCGAGGGTGGCGACGGCGGCCGTACCGGCTGCGACCAGGACGAACACGGTGATGGTGATCTTCCTGACGCGGCGCTCGCGCCGACGGCCGCGACGCTCGCCGGGCGGTGCCTGCGCGTCCTGCGCGTCCTGGACGTCCAGGACCTGCTCCCCGCTGCTCACTGTCCCACCGTGCTGCTCTTGGTGTCCCCGGTCCCGCCGCACTTCTTCTCGGCCGCCTTGAGGTCCGGGTCCTGTGCCTGCTCCGGTCCGAGGTCGACGCCCTCGCCCGGCTTGGGGTCCTTGAAGGACTCCACCCCGTTCTCGCGCATGCAGCGGGCGAACGTGAGCATCTGCTCGCGCTCCTTGGCGTTGTCCTCGTCCGAGGGCGCCGGGGGCTCGAAGGCGCGGCACGCCTCCATGGCCGTGTCGACCTTCGCCTGCCCGCCGCCGTCGACGGGCACTGCCAGCCCCTCGCCGGGCTTGGGGTCCTCGACATCCACCCCGTGTTCGCGCAGGCACTGCGCGAGCTTCACGAGCATCTCGTCCCGGCTCAGGCCGGGCGAGGCGGCGGCCTTGGGGTCCTTCCGGCCGTCGCCGGCCGAGGCGACCCCGTCGTCCCCGCCGCCGTCGGAGCCGCAGCCGGCCAGCGCCAGCGTGAGGGCCACGGGCAGTGCCGCCAGGGCGGCGCGCGTACGGATACGCATCACGTCATCTCCTCGTGTGCCGCCGGTCCGATGCCGGCGCCTGAGGAGGGATGCAACCGGCCCGCGTGTTAACCCACCGTTACCCGCCTCCTCCGGTCGTACGGAAGGAGGCGAACAGGCCCGGGAGTCCGGCTGATGCGTGACCATTAACGAAAAGGAACACGCGTGTCACCGATCATCGCCCCGGGCCCCTTCCGTCGTTTGGCCGGGGAGGGCCGTGCGGACGGAGGGGAGCACGGGAATGCGGGTGCTGGTGGTGGAGGACGAGCCGCTGCTCGCCGACACGATCGCGGAATGGCTGCGCGACGAGGCGCACGCGGTCGACGTCGCCTACGACGGGGCCGCCGCCCTGGAGCGGGCGTGGGTCAACTCCTACGACGTCGTCGTACTGGACCGCGACCTGCCCCTGGTGCACGGCGATGACGTCTGCCGCCGACTCGTCGAGGACGGATCGCCGGCCCGGGTGCTGATGCTCACCGCCGCCGCGGACCTCCGCGACCGGGTGGCCGGGCTCTCCCTGGGCGCCGACGACTACCTCACCAAGCCCTTCGCCCTCCCCGAGCTGGCCGCCCGGGTCCTCGCCCTGGGCCGTCGTACGCGGGCCAGCTCGTCGCCCGTCCTCAGCCGCGCCGGCATCACCCTCGACCCCACCCTGCGCGGGGTGACCCGCGACGGGCGGCCCGTCGGGCTGGCGAAGAAGGAGTTCGCGGTGCTGGCCGAGCTGCTGCAGGCGCAGGGCGCCCCCGTCTCCGCCGAGCACCTGCTGGAGAAGGCATGGGACGAGCACACCGACCCGTTCACCGGAGTGGTCCGGGTGACCGTCCTCAAACTGCGCCGCAAGCTCGGCGATCCGCCCGTCATCGAGACCGTCACCGGAGTGGGGTACCGCATCCCGTGACAGCCGCCGCCCCCCGGCGCCCGCGCGCCCTCCCGACCCGGCTGCGCCCGCGCCGCCTCACCCTGCGCCTTCGGCTCACCCTGGTCTACGGCGGCCTGTTCCTGGCCTCCGGCGTGGTGCTGCTCGGCGCCACCTACGCGTTGTTCAACCAGCAGCTCACCCGCGGGGACAGCGGCCTCAGCGTGCACGGCGAAGGCACCGGTACGCCGCCGCCGGCGCGCGACGGGCAGCGGCCCCCCGAGCAGTCGACGTTCGAGCAGTCGACGTTCGAGGAGCAGGAGCAGAACCGGATCAACGACGCCGCCCTCACCACCCTGCTCACCCAGGGCTTCATCGCGCTGGGCGTCGTCGGCGCCGCCGCGGGCGGCCTGGGCTGGCTCCTCGCCGGCCGGGTCCTGGCCCCGCTGCACCAGGTCACCGCCACCGCGCGCCGGATCGCCTCCGCCCCCAGCGCCGACCGCGGCCTGCACGAGCGCATCGCCCTCGGCGGGGCCGGCGCCGCCGACGACGAGGTCAAGGACCTCGCCACCAGCTTCGACACCATGCTCGAACGCCTCGACGCCTCCTTCGACGGCCAGCGCCGCTTCGTCGCCAACGCCTCCCACGAGCTGCGCACCCCGCTGACGCTCAACCGCTCCCTGGTCGAGATGGCCATGCACCGCAAGACCGCCTCCGACGACGTCAAACAGCTCGGCGAACACCTCCTGGAGATCAACTCCCGGCACGAGCGGCTCATCACCGGACTGCTGCTCCTCGCCAGTACGGAGAACCACGTCCCCGAGCTGACCCCCGTCGACCTCGCCGACGTCGTCACCCATGTGGTCGGCCAGACCGGCGCCGAGGCCCACCGGCGCGGAGTGACCGTGGACGGGGAGGCAGGCCATGCCCCCACCTCGGGGGATCCCCTGCTGCTTGAGCGGCTCGTCCACAACCTGGTGGAGAACGGCATCCGCCACAACACCGGCGAGGACGGCCGGGTCCGCGTGGTCAGCCGCGTCCGGGACCGCGGCCACGTCGAGATCGAGGTCACCAACACCGGCCCCGAGATCCCCCCGTACGAGATCCCCACGCTGTTCGAGCCCTTCCGCCGCCTGGGGACGGAACGGCTCGTCACCGCCAAGGGCGCGGGCCTGGGCCTGTCCATCGCCCGGGCCGTCGCCCGCGCCCACGGCGGCGACATCGCCGCCCGCCCCGGCGGGTCCGGCGGACTGACCGTCACCGTCACGCTGCCCCGCGGGCCGACGCGATCCGCCCACGAGCGCCCGCCCGGACCGGCCCTGCCATAGCCCGGCGCCTCAGACCCCCTCCAGCGCCCGCCGCGCCGCCGCCGCGCCCGCCGGATCCCAGCCGCGGTGGGGGACGGAGTCCAGGAGGAGGCGGGTGTAGGGGTGGGCGGGGGTGGTGAGGACCTGCGGGGTGGGGCCCTGCTCCACCGCCCGGCCCGACTTCAGGACCAGCAGGGCGTCCGTCGTGTGGCGGGCCACCGCCAGGTCGTGGGTGACGAAGAGGAAGCCGATGCCCTCGCGGGTGCGGATCGTGTTCAGCAGCTCCAGGACCTGGGCCTGGATGGAGACGTCCAGTGCCGCCACCGCCTCGTCCAGGATCAGGAAGCGCGGGCGGGCCGCCAACGCGCGGGCTATGGCCACCCGTTGGCGCTGGCCGCCCGAGAGGCGGGCCGGGAGGGCGGCGGCCTCGTGGTCGCCCAGGCCGACCTGGGCGAGCAGCTCGGTGACGCGGGCGCGGTGGTCGCTCAGGCGCGGGAAGTGCAGGCGCAGGACCTCCGCCACGCAGCGGCCCACCGGCACCCGGGGGTCCAGGGAGAGGTAGGGGTCCTGGAAGACCATCTGCACCTCGCGGGCCCGCGCCAGGCGCTCGGCCCGCCCCCGGGCCGGTGTCGAGCGGTCGCGCGCGCCGATACGGACCGTGCCGCCGTCGGGGCGCTCCAGGCCGGCCAGCATCCGTACCGTCGTCGTCTTGCCGCTGCCGGACTCCCCGACCAGGCCCAGCGAGGCGCCGGGCGCGACCGTGAACGACACGTCGTCCACGGCGGGATGACCGCCGTAGCGCTTGCTCAGCCCCTCGACCACGAGGCTCTCGGACCGCGTCGTCACAGCGTGATCCCTTCGTCCGCGCGGTGGCAGGCGACCAGTGCCCCGCCGTGCGCTTCCAGTACGGGGCTCTCCCGCGTGCAGCGCTCCTGGGCGTACGCGCAGCGCGCCGCGAAGGCGCAGCCGGGCGGCGCCTCGGAGAGCGGGACGGGGCGGCCCGGGATGGGGCGCGGGGGCGGGGCGCCGGCCTCGATACGCGGGGTGCTGGCCAGCAGGCCGGCCGTGTACGGGTGGCGCGGGGTGTCGAACAGCTCGCCGGTGGCCGCCGTCTCCACGATCCGGCCCGCGTACATCACGTACACCCGGTCGCAGATCGCCGCCGCCAGCTCCAGGTCGTGCGTGACGAAGAGCAGTCCCGTGCCGCGCTCGTCCTTCAGCCGGGTGAGGATCGCGATGACCTCCGCCTGGGTGGTGACGTCCAGCGCGGTGGTCGGCTCGTCCGCCACCAGCAGCTCGGGCTCGCCGGCCAGCGCGGCGGCGATGACGACGCGCTGGAGCATGCCGCCGGAGAACTGGTGCGGGTAGCGGCGCAGCGCCCCCTCGGGGTCGCGGATGCCGACCGACTCCAGGAGTTCCAGGGCGCGTTGGCGGGCCGCGGCGGCCGAGGCGCCGGTGGCGCGCAGCCCCTCGGTGAGGAAGTCGCCGACGCGGCGCAGCGGGTTCACCGAGGCGCGCGGGTCCTGGTAGACCATGGCGACCTGCCGGGCGCGGGTACGGGCCAACTCGGCGCGGTCCATGGCCAGTACGTCCCGGCCGCCCACCCGCACCTCGCCGGAGGCCGCCGCGCCGCCGGGCAGCAGCCCGAGCACGCTGCGGCACGCCACCGACTTGCCCGAGCCCGACTCGCCGACCAGCCCGACCGTCTCCCCGGCCGCGACCCGCAGCGAGACCCCGTCCAGGATGGGCCGCGCGGCCCGCCCCTCGGACAGGCGTACGTCCAGTCCCTCGATCTCCAGTACCGCAGTCGTCATCACCGCTCCCGCCTCGCGATCCGGTCGGCGAGGCCCTCGCCGACGATGCCGAAGGCCACGACCGCCAGCACGATGCACACCGAGGGCGCCAGCGCGGGCAGCATCGCGCCCTGCTGGAGCGCCGGTTGGCCCTCGTTGATCATGGCTCCCCAGTCGGCCGCGGGCGGCTGCGCCCCGAAGCCGAGGAAGGAGAGCGCGGCCAGGTCCATCAGCGCGTACCCGAAGTTCATCGCGGACTGCGCGAAGACCGTCGGGACGATGTTGGGCAGCAGGTGGCGCAGGCAGATCGTCCAGCCCGACCAGCCCTGCACCCGGTAGGACTCGATGTACGGGCGCGCCTTCTCCTGCCGGGCGATGCCCCGGACCAGCCGCCCGACGTACGGCGTGTAGGCCACCGCCATCGCGATGACCGGCGGGGTCAGGCCCGGACCCAGCACGGCGACCAGCATGATCGCCAGGAGCAGGCCGGGGATCGCGAAGGCCAGGTCCATCGAGCGCGAGAGCAGCGCGTCCGCCCAGCCGCCGCGCCAGGCGGCGACCGTGCCGATCAGGGTGCCGGCGAGGGTGGAGACGGCCACCACCAGCAGCGGTCCGAGCAGTCCGGTACGGGCGCCGTGGACCAGCCGGGAGAGCACGTCGCGGCCCGACTGGTCGGTGCCCAGCAGGTGTTCGCCGCTGCTGCCGGCCAGGCTGGCGGAGAGGTCTACCGCCTCCGGGTCGTACGGGGCCGCCAGCGGCGCGAGCACGGCGAGCAGGACGAGCACGCCCAGCACGCCGACGGCGACGGTGAACAGCGGCCCCTGGCCCAGGGCGCGCAGCCGGCCCAGTCCGGGGCGGCGGGAGAGCGCGGCCGGCACGGGGGCCGGGGTCGCGCCGGGGGGAAGGGCGGTGGTCATCGGGAAGCCTCCCCGTCGAGGGACAGCCGGGGGTCGATCAGCGGGACCAGGAGGTCCACGAGCAGGTTGACGAGGACGAACGCCGCCACGCTGAGCAGCGTGATCGCCTGGACGACGGCGAAGTCCTTGGCGGACACCGACTGCACCAGCAGGGAGCCGACCCCGGAGACGTTGAAGGCGGTCTCCACGATCGAGGTGCTGATCAGCAGGCCGGCGATCATGGTGCCGGCCACGGTGGCGATGGGGCCCAGGGAGTTGCGCAGCACATGGCGGCGCACCACCGCGCCGGGGGCGGCGCCGCGTGCCCGCGCCACCTCCACGTGCTCGCGGCCGAGTTGGTCGAGCATCGCCGAGCGGGTGACGCGGGCGAGCAGCCCGGCGAAGGCGACCGCCAGCGCGACGGCCGGCAGCGTGAGGTGGTAGAGCCGGTCGCCCAGCCCCTCGGCCGTACCGCCGGGGCCGGGGAACCAGCCCAGCTGCACGGAGAAGAGCGAGACCAGGGCGATGGCGCTGACGAACGGCGGCGTCGCCGTGGCCACGCCCGTGGCCACGAGGACCGCGCGGTCCACCCAGCCCGGCCGCAGCGCGGCGGCGATGCCCGCCGCCACGCCGAGGCCGGCGACCAGGAGGGCCGCGTATCCGACGAGCAGGCCGGTCCCGGGCAGCCGGGAGGCCAGCAGCGAGGTGACGCTCTGGTGGTACTGCGCCGAGACGCCGAAGTCCCCGTGCAGGACGGCGCCGAGCCACTTTCCGTACTGCACCGCCAGCGGGTCGTCCAGGTGGTACTGCTCGCGCAGCGCCGCCACCGTCTGCGGTGTCGCCGGGCGGCCGTGGAGGAGGAAGGTCACCGGGTCGCCGGGCGCGAGGTGCACCGTGGAGAAGACCACGAGGGAGGTGACGAGCAGCACCGCGGCCAGGCCCAGCAGCCTGCCTGCCAGATAGCGGGTCATTACTTCGCGGCCCCGATCGAGGCGGCCCACGGGTAGTAGAGCTGCGCGATGCCGGTGGGGGCGCCGGTGACGCCGCTGCCGAGGAACATCGGGTACGGGGCCTCGTACAGCGGGATGATCGGCAGCTCGCGCACCGCGATCTTCTGCAGCTGCGCGGTCAGTTCGGTGCGCTTGGCCGGGTCGGTCTCGGCGTTCGCCCGGTCGAAGACGGCGTCGTACTCGGCGTTCGACCAGCCGCCGTAGTTGCCGAAGTCGCCGGTGCGCAGGTACTGGTAGAACTCCAGCGGGTCGGGGGTGTTGTCGTACCCGTTGGTGATCACCAGGTCGAGTCCCTCGCGGGCCGAGGGGTCGACGAAGATGCTGCTGTACGCCTCGGGGGCGACCGGCTTGAGCGTGACGTCCAGGCCGATCTGGCGGCCCGCCGCCTGGACGGCGTTGGCGACGACGCTGATCTCCGGCGCCAGCGAGCTGGTGGCGACGGTGATCTTCCTGCCGGTGGCGCCGGCCTCGGTGACCAGCTTCTTCGCGGCGGCCGGGTCGTACGTCAGCTCGGGCAGCCCGTCGAAGACCGCATCGGTCCTCTCGGGCGTGAGCGCCCAGGCGCCCCGGGCGGTCGGGGCCTTCGCGGGGATGCCGATCCCGCCCGCGGCGGCCTTGACGATGCCCTTGCGGTCCAGGGCCATGGACAGGGCGCGGCGGACCGTGAGGTCGCCGAGGGCGCCCTTGAGGTTGAGGACGGAGAGGTCGGCGGCGGCGGTGTTGGGGCCGAAGTAGAGCGTGCCCTTGGGGGTGTCGCGCAGCTGGGGGAAGGAGGAGGACGGCAGCAGGTAGCCGCCGTCCGCGTCGCCGGACAGCAGGGCGTTGACGCGGGCCGCCGGGTCCTCGACGAAGGTGAAGACGACCCCGTCGTTCTTGGGGACGAGCGCCTTGTCCCAGTACCGCGGGTACGTCTTGAGGGTGACGCTCTCGCCCTGGGTCCACGTGTCCAGGGCGTACGGGCCGGTGCAGTTCACCGTGCCCTGGGGGGTGCCGTAGTCCTTGCCCTCGGCGGCCAGGGTGGCGGCGGACTCGATGGTGCCGGGGGAGGCGGCCATCAGCTCGTTGAGGAGGACGTCGGGCTTGGTGAGCCTGATCGTCACCTCCAGCGGGCCGGACGCGGTGATGGAGTCGACGTTCTTGAACGTCGTCCCCCAGGGCGAGCCGGTCTTCGGGTCCATCTGCCGCTTGAGGGAGGCGACCACGTCGTCGGCCGTCAGCGGGGAGCCGTCGTGGAAGGTGACGCCCGAACGCAGCGTGTACACCCACGTCCTGGGGTCCGGGTTGGTGAACTTCTCGGCGAGGCCCGGCTCGATCCTCAGGTCCGGGGTGACGCGCAGCAGCTGCTCGCAGACGTTGGCGAGGACCGTGTTGGGCGGGTAGTCGTAGGCCAGGGCGTAGTCGAGCGTGTAGGGCTCGGCGTACAGCGACCAGGTCACCGTGCCGGTCGGGCCCTTCGCCGCCGGGGAGCTCGGTGTGACCTCGTAGGCGGGGGCGGCGGTCCTGTCCTTCGGCTTGTCCGCGCCGGAGCAGCCGGCGGCTGCGACGGCGGTGGCGCAGAGGATCAGTGCGAGGACTCTGGGCGTACGCATGAAACCACCCCTTCACGGGATTCGGCAGGGAACTGTCGGGTGGTGCGGCGGTGCGGGACGGCGGTGGAGCGGTACGGGCCTGAGCGGCCGGAGTTCAGCCCCCGTACACGAGGGAGCCGCCGACGTAGGTGCGCAGCACCCGCGCCTCGGCGATCTCCTCCGCCGGGGCGGTGAGGATGTCGCGGTCCAGGACGACCAGGTCGGCCAGGTGGCCCGCGCGCAGGCTGCCGGTGTCGTCCCGGCCGCTGACGTGCGCGGAGCCCGCGGTGTAGGCGGCGAGGGCGGTGGTCAGGTCCAGGCGCTGCTCCGGCAGGAAGACGCGCTCGTCCCGGCTGCCGGGCTCGCGCCGGTTGACCGCCACGTGCAGGCCGGCGATCGGGTCGGGGCTGCTGACCGGCCAGTCGCTGCCGGCCGCCAGGGTCGCCCCGGCGCGCAGCAGCGAGCCGAAGGGGTACTGCCGCCGGGCGCGCTCGGGGCCCAGGAAGGGGATGGTCAGCTCGTCCATCTGCGGCTCGTGGGCGGCCCACAGCGGCTGGATGTTGGCGATGGCGCCCAGGTGCGCGAAGCGCGCCAGGTCGTCGGGGTGGACGACCTGGAGGTGGGCGAGATGGTGGCGGTTGCCGCGCCGACCGTTGGCCGCCACCGCCGCCTCCAGCGCGTCCAGCGCCTCGCGTACCGCGCGGTCGCCCAGGGCGTGGAAGTGCACCTGGAAGTCGGCCGCGTCGAGCTGGGTGACGTACGAGCGCAGGGCCACCGGGTCGACGAAGCTGAGGCCGGAGTTGCCGGTGGGGCAGCCGCAGGCGTCGAGGTAGGGCTCGGTGAGGGCGGCGGTGAAGTTCTCCGCCACACCGTCCTGCATGATTTTCACCGCGCGGGCCAGGAAGCGGCCGTGGCTGAGCGTCTCGCGCGCGGCGCGCAGCTCGTCGATCTGCTCGGCGCCGCGCTCGCGGTCCCACCACAGCGCGCCGGTGACGCGGGCGGTGAGCTGCCCGGAGCGGGCGGCGGCCAGGTAGGCGTCGGCCGGGTCGGGGCGGCCGGAGAAGGTGCCGATCAGGGCGTCCTGCCAGCCGGTGATGCCCAGGGAGTGCAGCAGCTCCTGGGCGCGCAGCAGGCCGGCCAGGCGCTCCTGGTGGGTGCTGGGCGGGAGGATCGCGGTGATCATCCCGATGGCGCCCTCCTGGAGGGTGCCGTTGGGGGTGCCGTCCGCCTCGCGCTCGATGCGGCCGTCGGCGGGGTCGGGGGTGGCGGCGGTGATGCCGGCCAGCTCCAGGGCGCGGGTGTTGACCCAGGCGCCGTGGTGGTCGCGGTTGGACAGGCACACCGGGCGGTCAGGGACCACCGCGTCCAGCAGCCGGCGGGTGGGTACGCCGCCCTCGAAGCTCTCCATGGACCAGCCGCCACCGGTGATCCACTCGCGCTCCGGGTGCGCGTCGGCGTACTCCCGTACGAGGCGCAGGTAGTCCTCGACGCCGACCGTCTCGGTCAGGTCGCACTCGGCCAGCTCCATGCCGCCGAAGACCGCGTGCACGTGCGAGTCCTGGAAGCCGGGGAGGAGCAGCCGGCCGGTCAGGTCCACGACCTCGGTGTCCGGGCCGATCAGCCCGCGCACCTCGTCGTGGCCGACGGCGGTGATCCGCTCCCCGGTCACGGCCAGGGTGGTGGCCCGGCTGCGGGCGGGGTCGCCGGTGTGGACGGGGCCGCGGGTGAAGACCAGATCGGCCTTGGTCATGTGGTGCTCCAGGACGTGAAGGAGAGGTGGCGAGGGGGGAACGCGCCGACGGCCGGACGGGGTGGGCGCTGGGCGGTCATGCAACTGCCCCGGGCCGGTGTATGTCAATGCTGTTGTCATAAGACGCGGGGCCTGGGATCGTGGCTTCCCGGGGGCGGGCGGACACAAGGAGGCGGAGCATGGCCGAGCGGGTGGTTCCGGAGGAGCGGCGGCGCAGGCACCGGCCGACCAAGCAGGGCGCGGTGCTCTCGCAGCGGCTGATCATCGACACGGCGCTGCGGCTGGTCGCCCAGCACGGCGCGCAGGCCCTGTCGGTACGGCGGCTGGGGGCGGCGCTGGGCTGCGACCCCAGTTCGCTCTACCGTTACTTCCGCAACGCCGACGACCTGCTGCTGGCGCTGGCCGACGAGCTGATCGGCCGGGCGCAGGAGGGCTGGGAGGCCACCGGGGACTGGCGGGCGGACCTGCGCGGGATCGGGCGGCGCATCCACGCCGCGTACCTGTCCAATCCGCAGGCCGCGCTGCTGTCCGCGCACCGGACGACCGGGCGGGCGCACGAGACGGTGGCGGTGGACCGCATCCTGGGCGTGCTGCGCGGGGCGGGCTTCCCGGACCGGGAGGCGGTGCGGATCTACCACGCCTTCGTCGACCAGGCGCTGGCCTTCTCCTCCCAGGACGCCGCCGCGGCAGCCCTGCCCGCGGACGCCCGCGCGGCCGACGAGGAGGTCTGGCAGGCGGCGTACGGCGAACTGCCGGCCGACACCCACCCGCACGTGGCCGCGACGCTGCCGCTGCTCGCGGCGGAGATGGAGGGGAGCGGCTATCCCTTCGCGCTGGAACTGCTGCTGGACGCGGTGGCGCTGCGGCTGCCGGGTGGGGCGGCGGGCCCAGGGGTTGGCTAGCCCCCCTTCCACCTCACCCGCGTACCGGTGCGGTGAACCCCCGCCCCGCACCCGGTAAGTGATCTCCCCGGGACCGCTCGGTAGGGTCCGGGGATGACGACGGACGGATACCGGGGCTGGGACTCGGAGAAGAGGTTCCAGCGCCTGCTCGATCAGTTGACGCCGCTCGACATGGGCGGCTGGCGCCTGCCGGAGGTGCGGGCCGCGCTCGACACCCTGGGCTGGCGCCTCCTCCCCGTCGCGCCGGGGGAGCACCCGCCGGACCTGGCCAGAGGGCGGCGCCCGGAGGTGGCGTGGACCGTGGCCGGCCATCCCGAGGGACCCCGCCAGGGCATCGGGGTGCTGACGGTGGCGCCCGAGGACCCCGAACAGGTGCTCGGCCTGGAGGTCAACCTCTCCTACGGCATCGCCTACGACGACGACCACAACGACGAGTGGCACTTCGCCCAGACCGCCCGCGAGGTCACCGCCCGCACCCTCGGCGCAGCGCCCACCCGGCTGTCGGGCCCGGGCCCCCGCGCGGTGTGGCACCGCCCCGGCAGCAGCGTGGCCGTCCTGCTGGACGAGGGCTGCGTCGTCCTCCAACTGCTCAGCACCGACGCGGGCGCCGGGTTCCGCCCCGGCCGGCCGGACCTGTGGCGCGGCCCGGTCACCACGCACCTGTGCGCACCCGGGCCCGAGCGGCCGGTGGCGGACTGGGCGGACGTACGGACGCGGCTGGGCGCCGTACTGGCCTCCCTCTGCGCCGGAGTGCCCCCCTTCCTCGGCAGGTTCATCCTGCACCTGTCCTGCGCCCGCGACCCGCTGCGCTTCGTCAGCGCCTGGAACGAGCAGGAGGACCTCCGGATCGAGGCGTTCACGAACTACGCGGAGCTGGCCGACCCCGAGCGGCTCACCGGCCTCGGCTGGCGCCCCCACGGCGGCCTCTGGCAGCGCCGCTTCCCCCGCGTGCCGCTCCGGCCCGAGCAGGCCGACGAGGCCGCGGCCCTGCTCGTGGACGCGCTCACCACCCTGGGAGCGGACGCCCGCGACCTGCTCTACTCCGGCGAACTGACCACCCCCGGCGGCCGCCGGCACCTGGAGCTGCCGCAGCTCGGCGTCCCCCGTGAGACGGACGGGGTGGAGGCGTAGGGGCCGTCCGGTGACTCCTTTCGGTACGCTCCCACGCGAGAGGAGTCACCGGACGTGAGCAGCTGGGCGATGCGGACGGGGAGCGCGATCGGGCGTTTCCTCTTCGTCGTCGTGCTCGCCGCCGGGATCGTGGCGATGCACAGCACCGGCCACCCCGACGGGACCTCCGCACACGCCGCGCCGCGGCACTCGGCCTCCTTCTCCCCGCCGCCGGTGATGGACCACGCGTCCGCAGACCACACGTCCGCAGACCACGCGTCCGCCACCGCCGCGTCCCCTTCCCCGGTCGCGCACGGCACCGGCTCCGGGATGGACATGACCTCCGTCTGCCTCGCCGTCCTGGGTACCTGGGCCTTCGCACGCCTGCTGCGGGCCGCGCGGGCCCGCAGCGGACTGCCCCCCGACCCGGCGGCGGCGCTGCGACTGCGGCACACCCGCCCGGACCCACCGCCGGACCCGCCCGACCTCACCCGCCTCTCCGTCCTACGGATATAGGCCGCCGCGCCCGCCGCGCCGCCGCTCCACGAGCAAGCGGTGCGGCCCGCCGCGCTTGCGTCCACCCCTTCCGTACGTACAACAGGCAAGAGGCCACCCAGAGATGAAGCACACCACCCGCACCGCCCTGCCCGCACTCGCGGTCGCCGCCGCCCTCCTCCTCGCCGGCTGCGGCGGCGGGGATTCCGAAACCTCCGGGCACGGCGCCTCCCACGGCGCGTCGAAGAGCTCCGCCGCCCCCGCCCGAACCGCCTTCAACGACGCCGACGTCGCCTTCGCGCAGGGCATGATCCCCCACCACCGGCAGGCGCTGGAGATGGCGGACCTGGTCGCGGGCCGCTCCTCCGACGCCGAGGTGAAGACCCTCGCCGAGCAGATCCGCCGGGCGCAGGACCCGGAGATCGCGACCCTGACCCGCTGGCTGGGGGAGTGGCAGCAGCCCGTACCGGGCGCTCACGTCGGCCACGGCGGCGGCGACGACGGCAACGGCGGCCACACGATGAGCGGCATGATGACCGAGGCCCAGCTGACGGACCTGAAGGCGGCGAAGGGCCCGGCCTTCGACAAGGCGTTCGCCGAGCTGATGATCGAGCACCACGAGGGCGCGCTCACCATGGCGAGGGACGTCCTGGCGAAGGGCGAGGCCCCCGGGGTACGCACGCTCGCCGAGGCCGTGGTCAAGGGCCAGTCCGCCGAGATCGCCCAGCTGCGCACGATCATCGCCCGCCTCTGACGCGCCCGGGGTGCCCCACCGGAGCTGTCCGGTGGGGCACCCCGCACACAGCCGGCCTCAGCAACCAGCCTCAGTCCGCCCCCACCGCACACACCGGCGCCCGCTCCCCCTCCCGATCCAGCCTCGGATACAGCCCCCGCACCGCCACCGCGCACCCCACGCCCAGCACCGCCAGCGCCACCCACGGCAGCCGGGCCCCGTACCCGGAACCGGCGAACGAGCGGGCCGCGTCCATCGCCGCACCGGTGGCCAGGGTGCCGAGGGTGATGCCCACCCCGCAGACGGTCTGGTAGAGCCCGTAGTACGTGGCCACCAGCCGCCCGCCCGCCAGCCGCACCACGGTGTCCATCTCGAACGGATACGCCGTCATCGTCCCCAGCGCCAGCAGCAGCGCGGCCGGCGCGGTGGCCGCGACGGCACTCACCCAGCCCGGCCAGCCCACCGGCCACGGCAGCATCGGCGGCGTGAAGGCCACCCCCATCAGCAGCAGCCCGGCACCCAACGCCCCCCGAGTGCCCAGCCGTTCCCGGCACCACGCCGTCACCCGCGTCTGGCAGACGATCGTCGCCAGCCCGGAGACCGCGAAGAGCCCCGCCACCGCCGCCTCCCCGGCCCGCCCGTCGCCCGCCAGGCGCCGTACCTCAAGCGGCAGGGCCAGATACACCTGGAAGGTCAGCACGTACGAGCCGGACATGGCCAGCGAGAAGAGCAGGAACGGCCGGTTGGACAGCACCGTCCGCCACTGGACGAGCAGCCCCGCCCGCGCCTCGCCCCGCCGCGCGGGCAGCGCCCGCACCTGCACCGCCGACAGCACCGCGAAGACCCCCGCGGCCACCGCGCAGGTCAGCCGGAAGTCCACGCCCGTCAGCGCCAGCCCGACCAGCGGACCCAGCAGGATGCCGGCCTGGTAGTAGACGTGGAACAGGGCGAACGCCTCCACCCGGCGCTCCTCCCCGGCGTCCGCCGCCAGGTAGGCCCGTACGGCGGGGTTGAAGAGCGCCCCCGCCAGCCCCGCGGCCACCGTGGCGGCCAGCAGCGCCGGCAGCGAGGTGGCGAAGGCGAGCAGCGCGAACCCGCCCGTACGCAGCAGGCAGCCGGCGACGATCAGCGGCTTGTACCCGAAGCGGTCGGCCAGCGCACCGCCCAGCAGGAAGAGCCCCTGCTGACTGAAGTTCCGCATGCCCAGCACCAGTCCGGTCAGCCAGGCGGCCAGCCCGAGCGTGCCCGACAGATGCTGGGCGAGATAGGGCATCAGCATGTAGAAGCCGAGGTTGATGAAGAACTGATTGACCATCAGCAGCCGCACGCTCTTCTCGTACGACCCCAGCGCGCGGATCGCCCCGCCCGCCCTCACGGCAGCACCGCCCCCGCCGGAGCGGCCACCGTGGTGCAGCGCGTCCACCTCCGCACCTCGCGCTCGTCCGGCCGCTCGATCTCCTGCGGCCCGACCGGCGCCCCGCCGAGCAGACCGTGAACCCCGCAGTAGCCGTCGTCGTAGACCGTCTCCAGATAGCGCTGCGGGCCGTCGGGGAAGACCGCGACGACGACGGCGTCCGCCGGCAGCCGCCCCGCCAGCCAGCCCGCGACCAGCGCCACCGCGCCGACGCTCCAACCGCCCGTCGCGTAGTGCGAGTCGGCGAGGCGGCGGCAGGCCCAGACGGCCTCGGCCGGGGCGATCCAGTGCACTTCGTCGAAGAGTTCGTGGGCGACGTTGCGCGGATGGATGCTGGAGCCCAGCCCGCGCATCAGCCGGGGACGCGCGGGCTGCCCGAAGATGGTGGAGCCGACGGCGTCGACGCCCGCGAGGAGCAGCCCCGGACACAGCTCGCGCAGCACGCGGGCGATGCCCGCCGAGTGCCCGCCGGTGCCGACGCTGCACACCAGGGCGTCGATCGGGCCCAGCTCACCGGCGAGTTCGCGGGCGAGGGGGGCGTAGGCGGCGACGTTGTCGGGGTTGTGGTACTGGTCCGGGCACCAGGCGCCGGGGTCGGCGTCGAGCAGCCGGCGCACCCGCTCGCGGCGGGCCTGCTGCCAGCCGCCGACCGCATGGGGTACGTCGACGGTCTCGACCACCGCGCCGTACGCGGCCAGCAGCCGCCCCATCGCCGGCTCCAGCCCCGGATCGGTGACCAGGGTGACGGGGTGCCCGTACACCTGCCCGGCCAGCGCGAGCCCGAGGCCGAGGGTGCCGCTGGTGGACTCCACGATGCGCCCGCCGGGCCGCAACGCACCGCGTGCACGCGCCCGTTCGACCATGTGCAGGGCGGCGCGGTCCTTGATGCCGCCGGGGTTGAAGCCTTCGAGCTTGGCCCAGAAACCGCGCCCCGCGGGCGCCAGCGGCGCGGAGATCCGCAGCAGCGGCGTACGCCCGACAAGCGAGGCGACGGAACGGACGTCACGGGGCTCGGAGGGCCGGACGAGGGATTCGATGTCGTACATGGAAAAGCGCTCTCGTTCGATGACGGACATACGGCAGGAGTCATCCCGCCGGCGACCGGAAGACCACCGGCGAACGGAAACGCTCAGATCCGCCAGACACAGGCAGCGGTACGAAGATCACGCCGCGCTATCGGCACCCCCGCAACGGGACCCACCCCACCCACACGCCCCTCGAACACCCGCATGACGACAGCGAATACGAGCAGCAGCAGCAGCGGCCCCCCGAAGGACCGCTCGACCAAAAGCCCCTCGACCACAGGACAGTCGCCCACCGGATGCGAGAAGGCCGAGGCCGCGTGCACATGCGCGGCGGGAGTCCCCGAATGTGAGGGCCCCACGTGCCAGACGGCGCACAACGCGAGAAGCACAACGGCGAAGCACAGAAACAGAAACGCGAACCCCCGCCCCCATGACGACCCGATCGCGCGCACCAAGCGATCGTAGCGTGACGAACCATGACCAAAAGGTCGATCCACCCCCCTCCCCACCCGCCCGGAAGTGCGCAAAAGCCAGACGTGACAGAACTTACGCACCTACGCTTTCGATGTGCCTGGCGTGTCGGGCCGGGTCCTTGTCGTGGACGACAACAAGGTGATCCGGCAGCTGATCAGGGTCAATCTCGAGCTGGAGGGCTTCGAGGTGGTGACCGCTGCCGACGGTGCCGAGTGCCTGGAGATCATCCACAGCGTCCGCCCCGACGTCGTCACCCTCGACCTGGTGATGCCACGCCTGGACGGCCTGCGCACAGCCGCCCTGCTCAGAGCGGACCCCCGCACCCGCACCCTCCCCATAGCCATGGTCAGCGCCTGCACACCGCAGGAAGTGGAACTGGCCCGCGCGGTACGCATAGACGCCTTCCTGGCCAAGCCCTTCGAACCCACAGCACTGGTCACCCTGGTCCACGGCCTGGCCCGCCGAGCAGCCCCCCAACCCCCCACCCGCCGCAAGAAGCACCCCCCGGCGGACGACGCGGAACCAGCCACGCTGACCCACCACTGACCCCGAGCGCACCAGGAACCCACCCGCCCGTGTGAGGGGCCCGGAGCGACGACTCCGAAAAGACGCACCGCAACGCAGGCCCCCGACAGAGCAGCAAATCGACCGATGGCAAGTAAATCCCTATGGCTTTTCGGAGTTGTCGCGGAGAGGCCCCGCCCCCAACGCGAAGAGCCCCCACCCGAGACATACGCTGACATCGTGACCCCCGCCCAGCTCACCCGCACCATCCTCCGCACGGTGCAGGAAGCCGTATCCGCCGGCGAGCTGAACGAAGCAGTCCTCCACAACCTCACCCCCGACAGCATCCCCCTGATCCGCCCCCGCAAAGGCAGCCAGGGCGACTGGTCCACCCCCACCCCCCTACGCCTCGCCACCCCCGCCGCCCTCGCCGCGCTGCAGATCGCCACCCTCCTAGCCCGCCGCCTGGCACGCGACCCGGCCCTGGCCGAGGTGACAGTGACCGGCCCCGGCTTCCTCAACCTCACCCTCACCCCCCAGGCCCGCCCCGACCCCGTACAGGAAGCCCTGGCGAACCCCGCCGACTACGGCCGAAGCGAAGCCCTCACCCCCCTGCGCTACCACCTCCCACCCCCCACCACCCCCCGGGCCGCCCGCTGGACCGCAGCCCTGGACCGCATCCTGCGCGCGACCGGCGCCCACCCCGACCCGGCGGGCGAGCAGTTCACCCCCCACCTGGCCCCCCTCCCCGCCCACGACCCGGCCGCCTACACCGAGGACGCCCTGACCTGGGCATCCCTGCGCCCAGCAGCCCAGGACCACCCGCGCCTGACCCCCGGACTCCTGGTCCAGCGCGAGGACAACCCCCTCTTCCTAGTCCGCTACGCCCACGCCCGCGCCACCGCCCTGCGCCGCGCCGCCCGCGTACTGGACATCCCCGTGGAGCCACCCCCGGATATCCCGGTGGAGCCACCGCCCGCAGTCCCGTACCGTTCGTCCCCGGAGGCCCACCCACCTCCCCCCGGCGATCCCACCGACCGCCTGGCGCAGCTCCCCGCCGTAGTGGAGTCCGCCGCCCGCCACCGCGCCCCCGACCGGGTAGCGCGCTACGCGGAGTCCCTGGCCGACGACCTGCTGGCGTACCTCACCCGTACGCCCTGCCTCCCGATCGGCGACGAGGACGTAGGCCCGCACCACAGCGAGCGCCTGCGTACGGCGGAAGCGGCCCGCATCACCCTGGCCAACGCCCTGCACCTGCTCGGCGTCACCACCCCCGAACACCTCTGACCCGCAGACCCGCCCCCGCAGACCCGCCCCCGCAGGCCCGCCCCCCGCAAACCCCCAGCCCGACCCCCGTCGGCCCCGCACCACGAGGAGAACGAGACCGTGAGCCGCTCCGCCCACCCCGCAGGCCCCCGACACGGCGAGGTGTTCCCCGAGGGCCACTACACGCCCCCGCCGAAGGACCTCAACGCCCTCGACCCGCGCGTGTGGGCCCGTACGGTCGGGCGTGGCGGCGACGGCGCGGCGACGGTCGCCGGCCTGGCGGTGACGGACCTCGCGGAGGAGTTCGGCACCCCCGCGTACATCCTCGACGAGGACGACTTCCGCGCCCGCTGCCGCGCCTGGTCCGACGCCTTCTCCGGCGCGGACGTCTTCTACGCGGGCAAGGCGTTCCTCTCCCGCGCCGTCGTGCGCTGGCTGCGCGAGGAGGGCCTCAACCTGGACGTCTGCTCCGGTACGGAACTCGCCGTCGCCCTGGACGCCGGGATGCCCGCCGAGCGGATCGCCTTCCATGGCAACAACAAGACGGCCGAGGAGATCGAACGGGCCGTCGAGGCCGGCGTCGGCAGGATCGTGCTGGACTCCTTCCAGGAGATCGCCCGCGTCGCACACGCCGCCCAGCGCGCCGGGGTGCGCCAGCGGGTGCAGATCCGGGTGACGGTCGGCGTCGAGGCGCACACCCACGAGTTCATCGCCACCGCGCACGAGGACCAGAAGTTCGGCCTCGCCCTCCAGGGCGGCCAGGCCGCCGAGGCCGTGCGCCGCGTCCTGAACCTCCCCAGCCTCGAACTGGCCGGAATCCACAGCCACATCGGCTCGCAGATCTTCGACATGGCCGGCTTCGAGGTCTCCGCCCGCCGCGTGGTGGGCCTGCTGCGCGACATCCGCGACGAGCACGGCGTGGAGCTGCCCGAGATCGACCTCGGCGGCGGCCTGGGCATCGCCTACACCTCCGAGGACGACCCCTGCGAGCCGCACGAGATCGCCAAGTCGCTGGCCGAGATCGTCACCCGCGAGTGCGCCGCCGCCGACCTCACCGTGCCGCGGCTCTCCGTCGAGCCGGGCCGCGCGATCGTCGGCCCGACCGCGTTCACGCTCTACACCGTGGGCACGGTCAAGGAGCTGCCGGGGCTGCGCACGTACGTCTCGGTGGACGGCGGCATGTCCGACAACATCCGCACCGCGCTCTACGACGCGGACTACTCCGTCGCCCTGGTCTCGCGCACCTCGAACGCCGAGCCGATGCTCACCCGCGTGGTCGGCAAGCACTGCGAGTCCGGCGACATCGTGGTGCGCGACGCGTACCTGCCCGCCGACCTGGCCCCCGGCGACCTGATCGCGGTCCCGGCGACCGGCGCGTACTGCCGCGCCATGGCCAGCAACTACAACCACGCCCTGCGCCCGCCGGTCGTCGCGGTCAGGGACGGCGAGGCCCGCGTCATCGTCCGCCGCGAGACGGAGGACGACCTGCTGCGACTGGACGTCGGTTAGCCACCACGGGCAGGGACGCGCCTGATCCCGCCCTCCCCGCCCGTGGTCTCATCATCCGGACAGGGGGGTCGATACGGGCCGTCCCTGCGTGAAACTAGAGCATCCCGCCGGTGGACCACCGAGGGGGACGTGTCGCCGAGAAACGAAGCGAGGGTCGTCATGGACACCGGGCGCAAGCTCAAAGTGGCGCTGCTGGGCTGCGGATCCGTCGGCTCCGAGGTCGCCCGCATGATGACGACGCACGCCGAGGACCTCGCCGCCCGCATCGGCGCCCCGGTCGAGCTGGTCGGCGTGGCGGTACGCCGGGCCGGCCGCCCCCGTCCGGGCATCCCCGAGGAGCTGCTCACCACGGACGCGACGGCCCTGGTCAAACGCGGCGACCTCGACATCGTCATCGAGCTCATCGGCGGCATCGAGCCCGCCCGCACCCTGATCACCACCGCCTTCGAGCACGGCGCCTCGGTCGTCACCGGCAACAAGGCCCTCCTCGCCGAGGACGGCCCCGGCCTCTACGCCGCCGCCGCGCAGCACGGCGCGGACCTCTACTACGAGGCCGCCGTCGCGGGCGCCATCCCGCTGGTGCGCCCGCTGCGCGAGTCCCTCGCCGGCGACCGCGTCGAGCGGGTGCTGGGCATCGTCAACGGCACCACCAACTTCATCCTCGACAAGATGGACACCTCCGGCGCCGGCTACGCGGACGCCCTGGACGAGGCCACCGCGCTGGGCTACGCCGAGGCCGACCCCACCGCCGACGTCGAGGGCTTCGACGCCGCCGCGAAGGCCGCGATCCTCGCCGGCCTCGCCTTCCACACCCGCGTGGGGCTCGACGACGTCCACCGCGAGGGCATCACCGAGGTCACCGCCGCCGACCTGGCCTCCGCCCAGCGCATGGGCTGCACGGTCAAACTCCTCGCCATCTGCGAGCGCTCCGCCGACGGCGCCTCGGTCACCGCCCGCGTCCACCCGGCGATGATCCCGCTCAGCCACCCGCTGGCCTCGGTGCGCGGCGCGTACAACGCGGTCTTCGTCAAGGCCGCCGCCGCCGGGCAGTTGATGTTCTACGGCGCCGGCGCCGGCGGCGCCCCCACGGCCAGCGCGGTCCTGGGCGACCTCGTCGCCGTCGCCCGCCACCGGCTCGGCGAGTCCAACGGGCCCGGCGAGTCGGCCTACGCGCGCCTGCGGGTGGCGCCGATGGGCGACGTCGTCACGCGCTACCACATCAGCCTGGACGTGGCCGACAAGCCCGGCGTACTGGCCCATGTGGCCACGGTCTTCGCCCGGCACGACGTGTCGATCGACACCGTGCGCCAGCAGGGCAAGGATGGGGAGGCGTCCCTCGTCGTGGTCACCCACCGCGCCCCCGACTCCGCCCTGCAGGCCGTCGTGGCCGAGCTGCGCGAGCTGGACACCGTGCGTGATGTCGCGAGCATCATGCGCGTCGAAGGTGAATGAGGGCCGTACCGGAGCGGGCCCGACCGTGCCCGACCGCGCCGGAGCAGGCCCGACTACGGGAGACCAGGGGAAGACCCCTGAGCCACAAGGGGAGTTGACGTCATGAACGCGATCACCGACGAGCCTCGGATGTCCGCCGTGCGCCAGTGGCGGGGCATCATCGAGGAGTACCGCGACCGGCTGCCGGTGAGCGCCACGACCGAGGTCGTCACGCTGGGCGAGGGCGGCACCCCGCTGGTGAAGGCCCTCACGCTCTCCGAGCGCACCGGCTGCGACGTCTACCTCAAGGTCGAGGGCGCGAACCCCACCGGCTCCTTCAAGGACCGCGGGATGACGATGGCCATCACCGCCGCCAAGGAGGCCGGCGCCCAGGCCGTCATCTGCGCCTCCACCGGCAACACCTCGGCCTCGGCGGCCGCTTACGCCGGACGCGCGGGCATGGTCAGCGCGGTACTCGTCCCCCGGGGCAAGATCGCGCTGGGCAAGATGGGGCAGGCGCTGGTGCACGGCGCGCGCATCCTGGAGGTCGACGGCAACTTCGACGACTGCCTCACCCTGGCCCGCGACCTCTCCGCCACCTACCCGGTGGCTCTGGTCAACTCCGTCAACCCGGTCCGTATCGAGGGCCAGAAGACCGCCGCCTTCGAGATCGTCGACGCCCTCGGCGACGCCCCCGACATCCACGTCCTGCCGGTCGGCAACGCCGGCAACATCACGGCGTACTGGAAGGGCTACGGGGAGTACGCCGCCGACGGACTCGCCACGCACACCCCGAGGATGTGGGGCTACCAGGCGGCCGGCGCCGCCCCGATCGTGCGCGGCGAGCCGGTGCCCCACCCCTCCACGCTGGCCACCGCGATCCGCATCGGCAACCCGGCGTCCTGGAAGCTCGCCGAGGCCGCCCGCGACGAGTCCGGCGGCCACATCGAGTCGGTGACGGACCGCCAGATCCTGCGCGCCTACAAGCTGCTCGCCGCCCGCGAGGGCGTCTTCGTCGAGCCGGCCTCCGCGGCCTCGGTGGCGGGCCTGCTGCAGGCGGCCGAGCAGGGCAGGGTGGCGGCCGGGCAGCGGATCGTCTGCACGGTCACGGGCAACGGCCTGAAGGACCCCGACTGGGCGGTCGCCGGCGCCCCGCAGCCGGTCACGGTCGCCATCGACGCCGACGCCGCGGCCGAGAAGCTCGGCCTCGCGTAAGGACGTTCGAACCAACGACGGCACCGGGCGCACGATCGGGCAACCGCCACCCACCGTGCGCCTCCCGTGCGCCCTGTGTCGCCGCAGAACCCTCCTTCGATAAACTGGTGTTGGACCACCCGTGAACCGCGCCCCGACGGCGCTGCCGGGTGGCCGCACGGGGGCCGCGCCCCCGCCGTACTCCCACCGCACCGCATCCCGGTCGCCGCACCGCCTGCTGTTCCGCCGTACGACGAGGAGAGTCACCCCACCGATGGCCGGTCCCGCCTTCCGCGTCGCCCCCGTCCGCGTCCGCGTCCCCGCGACCAGCGCCAACCTCGGCCCCGGCTTCGACGCCCTCGGCCTGGCCCTGGGCCTCTACGACGACGTGGTCGTCCGCGTCGCCGAGTCCGGACTGGCCGTCGACATCGCCGGCGAGGGCGCGCAGACGCTGCCCCGCGACGAGTCGCACCTGCTGGTACGGGCCATGCACGCGACCTTCGACCTGCTCGGCGGCCGCCCCCGCGGCCTCGAACTGGTCTGCGCCAACCGCATCCCGCACGGCCGCGGCCTGGGCTCCTCCTCCGCCGCCATCTGCGCCGGAATCCTGGCCGCCCGCGCGGTGACCACGGGCGGCACGGAGAAGCTCGACGACGAGGGTGTGCTGGACCTGGCAGCCGAGTTGGAGGGCCACCCGGACAACGTGGCGGCCTGCCTGCTCGGCGGTTTCACCATCGCCTGGACCGACGCCGGACGGGCCCGCGCCCTGCGGCTCGACCCGGACGAATCCCTCGTTCCGGTGGTCTTCGTCCCCGGCCGCCCGGTGCTCACCGAGGAGGCGCGCGGACTGCTCCCGCGGACCGTGCCGCACGGCGACGCCGCGGCCAACGCGGGCCGCGCCGCGCTGCTGGTCGAGGCGCTGACCCGGCGCCCCGACCTGCTGCTGGCGGCCACCGAGGACCGGCTGCACCAGGACTACCGCTCCCCGGCGATGCCTGAGAGCATCGCGCTGGTCAACAGGCTGCGCGCGGACGGAGTCGCGGCCGTCGTCTCCGGTGCGGGACCCACCGTGCTGGCCCTCGTCCGGGAGGACGGCGCGGAGAAGGCGGAGAAGGCCGCCGCGTCGGCGGGGGAGGGCTGGGCGGCCAACCGGCTGGCCCTCGACACCGGCGGCGCGGGCATCCTGCCGCTGGGGGGCTGACCGCCCCGATGCGGGCGCCGCGTCAGCGGACACAACAGCGGCCACAACAGCGGCCACAACAGCGGACACAACAGCGGACACAGCAGCGATACCGGGCGATAAACGGGCGATACACAGGGGTGCCAGGGGTGACGGACACGGGGAAAGGGGGAATGTTTGTTGGAGCCGATAGTGTTAACCTCAAGGCAGCACCAGCACGACCAGCCGGTTGCGGCGGCAGCGTAAAGCTCCGTCACGACAGCGCTGACCTGCTGTGTCGCGTGCCGTGGTCCCACGGGGGTGAGCCCCAGAGGGGACCGCCCCTCTTCCGGGAGCTTCCCTTACTGGTCTCACTGCCTGTGCAGCCTGCGCTGTGCAGTGATGCTCCCGATCGGCGCGGACGGCCTTCGCCAGACCGGCCGCCCCGCACGCCGAACCCCGCACAGACCTCGCCGCCATCCGGCGGAACACCGCCCCGGCCGATCCAGTGACAGCGCTGATCGCCGCCGGAGAAGCACAACCGGTCGCCGAGCCAGACAGGCCGACGCCCGCTCCAGGGAAGGACCCTTCGTGAGCGACACCACCGATCTGATGGGCGTGACTGCCGAGGGCGCAGCCAGCCCCGACTCCGCCTCCGCCGGAGACGCCCCCGCGCCTGCCAGGCGCCGGCGCGGCACGGGGCTTGAGGGCATGGTCCTCGCCGAGCTCCAGCAGGTCGCCTCCGGCCTCGGGATCAAGGGCACCGCACGGATGCGCAAGAGCCAGCTGATCGACGTCATCAAGGAGCGCCAGGCCGCCGGAGGCTCGTCTCCGAGCGCCGCGCCCGCCGCCGACTCCGGTGAGAGCAAGCCCAAGCGCCGCGCCGCCACCCGTGTCCGTACGGACGAGAGCGGCGCCGAGAGCGCCTCGAAGGGCGAGCAGGCCGCCGAGGGCTCCCAGCAGCTCGGCATTCCGGGCCAGCCGAAGGCCGAGGCCGGCGGCGAGGCGCAGAAGTCCGACGAGGGCCGGCAGGCCGCCGAGAGCGCCGCCGACACCGCCGAGGGCCGCACCGAGGGCCGGGGCCGCGAGCGTCAGCGCCGCGACCGGCGCGACCGCGAGCGCGGCAACCAGGGCGGTGGCAACCAGGGCGGCGGCGGCCAGAACCAGCGCGGCGCCAAGGACGAGGGCGGCCAGCAGACCCAGGGCGGCGGCGGACGCGACCGCGACCGGGACCGCGGCAACCAGGGCAGTGGCAACCAGGGCGGCGGCAACCGCGACAACCGCCGCGACGACAACCGCCGTGACGACGAGTTCGACGAGGACGGCCGGCGAGGCCGCCGGGGCCGCTACCGCGACCGCCGGGGACGGCGCGGCGGCCGCGAGGAGTTCGGCGGCACCGAGGTGCCCGTCTCCGACGACGACGTGCTGATCCCCGTCGCGGGCATCCTGGACATCCTCGACAACTACGCCTTCGTGCGCACCTCGGGCTACCTGCCCGGCCCCAACGACGTCTACGTCTCCCTCGCCCAGGTCCGCAAGAACGGCCTGCGCAAGGGCGACCACGTCACCGGCGCGGTGCGCCAGCCCAAGGACGGCGAGCGGCGCGAGAAGTTCAACGCGCTGGTGCGCCTGGACTCCGTCAACGGCCAGTCGCCCGAACAGGGCCGCGGCCGACCGGAGTTCGGCAAGCTGACGCCGCTGTACCCGCAGGAGCGCATGCGCCTGGAGAACGAGTCCAGCCAGCTCACCCCGCGGATCATCGACCTGGTCGCGCCCATCGGCAAGGGCCAGCGCGGGCTCATCGTCGCGCCGCCCAAGACCGGCAAGACGATGATCCTGCAGTCGATCGCCAACGCGATCACGCACAACAACCCCGAGTGCCACCTGATGGTCGTCCTGGTCGACGAGCGGCCCGAAGAGGTCACCGACATGCAGCGCTCGGTCAAGGGCGAGGTCATCTCCTCGACCTTCGACCGCCCGGCCGAGGACCACACCACGGTCGCGGAGCTGTCCATCGAGCGTGCCAAGCGCCTGGTGGAGCTGGGCCACGACGTCGTCGTGCTGCTCGACTCCATCACCCGCCTGGGCCGTGCCTACAACCTGGCCGCCCCCGCCTCGGGCCGCATCCTCTCCGGTGGTGTGGACTCCACCGCGCTCTACCCGCCGAAGAAGTTCTTCGGCGCCGCGCGCAACATCGAGGACGGCGGCTCGCTGACCATCCTGGCCACCGCGCTGGTCGAGACCGGCTCGCGGATGGACGAGGTGATCTTCGAGGAGTTCAAGGGCACCGGCAACATGGAGCTGCGCCTGGACCGCAAGCTCTCGGACAAGCGGATCTTCCCGGCGGTGGACGTGGACGCGTCCAGCACCCGCAAGGAGGAGATCCTCATGAACCCCGAGGAGCTGGCGATCGTCTGGAAGCTGCGCCGGGTGCTGCACGCGCTCGACTCGCAGCAGGCGGTGGAGCTGCTGCTGGACAAGCTCAAGCAGTCCAAGTCCAACGCCGAGTTCCTGATGCAGATCCAGAAGACGACCCCGACGCCCAGCGGCGACTGAGCACCGCACCGCACCGCTCACCACGCGATCCCCCGCCACCCCTACGGCGGGGGATCGCGTGCGTATAGGCTTTCGATCCTGCCGAAGGCGGGGGGCCTGTGCCGGATCCGAGAAGGCCGACCCCCGAGGGGCGCCACGGACTTCACCGCACGCCGCTCTCCTGTCCGAAGCACTCACGTCCTCGACCCAAGGAGACCCGGGTGCGATTCCCGATACGCGGCGCGCGCCACCGGCGGCGCCCCGGCCGCCGCATAGCCGTCGCCGCGACGGTGCTGGCCCTGCTCGGCGGCGGCACCATAGCCGCCACGTCCTTCGCCAACGAGGACCAGGGGCGGCCGAAGCTGGTACTGCCGGCCGGGACCACGATGGTGGACACGGAGGAGCCGACCGCCTCGACCTACCTGGTCGGCGGTTCGGACACCTCCATCTCCGAAGCGCCGTTCATGGTCCAGCTCTTCTTCGACTTCGACCACGCCGGCGAGACCTACAGCTTCACCTGCGGCGGCACCCTGGTGGCGCCCAACAAGGTGCTCACCGCCGCCCACTGCATGTACGACAACGGCGTACGCCAGGACTGGGCGGCCTACGGCGCCGTCCTGGCCGGCACGGACAAGCTCGCCGGCGGCCCGGACAACTCCGCGGGCCACTTCATCGACGTCGTCCGCTCCTATGTGCGCGGCGGATACGACGACGACAACATCCAGCACGACGCCGCCGTGCTGACCCTCGCCAAGCCGGTGCCCGGCGCCAGCACGCTGGCCATGGCCAACACCGAGGACAGCCGGCTCTACGCCACGGACACCCCCGCCGTCACGTACGGCTGGGGCCTGACCACCTCCGAGAAGGACGGCACCGCGCGGCTGGCCTCCACCCTGCAGAAGGTCAGCATGCCGCTGCACACCGACGCGGAGTGCGCGTCGGTCTTCGACCCGGTGCTGGGCGCGGGGATGTACAAGCCCGGCGACATGCTCTGCGCCGGACTGCCCGGTACGGGCGACGACGCCACCGGGGAGGCGACCTGCCCGGGTGACTCCGGCGGTCCGCTGGTGAAGTCCGGCCACGTCATCGGCATCACCTCCTGGGGCGTGAGCACCGGCTCGCAGTACTGCAACGTCGAGGGCACGGTGGACGCCTTCACCAAGGTCGCCACCCACGAGCGCTCCATCCGGCCGCGGGTGGACGACACCGACCTCAACCGCAACGGGCGCGCCGACCTCTACCTGCGGTACAAGGACGGCACGGGCTACCAGAAGCTCTCCACCGGCACCGGCTTCGCCGCGCGCACCAAGCTCGCCGGCTCCTGGAGCGCGTACAACATCACCCTGCAGACCGACCTGAATCGCGACGGCTACCAGGACTTCATCCTGCGCCGCAGCTCGGACGGCGCGGTCTACTGGCGCCACCGCACGGCCTCCAGCCCGACCTGGATCGACACCCGGGTGGCCACCGGCTGGGCGACGCGTAAGTTCGTCGCGGCGCCCGGCGACATCACCGGCGACCGCTACCCGGACCTGCTCTCGGTGGCCTCCGACGGCACGCTCTACGTCTACCCGGGCAAGGGCAACGGCACCTTCGCCGCCCGCGTCACCGCGGGCAGCGGCTACCAGGGCTACAACTCCTTCCGGGGCCACGGCGACCTCACCGTCGACGGCAAGGCGGACGTCCTCGCCCGCCGGTCGAGCGACGGCGCCATGGTGCTGCTGAGGGGTACGGGCAAGGCGGCGGCGCCCTTCGCGGCGCCGGTCAAGGTGCGCAGCTGGCCGACGTACACCGGCTTCGCGGCGCCGGGTGACGTGACGGGCGACGGCATCGCCGACTTCGTGACGCGCGGCGGCACGGGCAACCTGTACCTCTACGCCGGTACGGGCAAGGCGACGTCCGAGATCTTCGCCCCGGCGATCAAGATCGGCACGGGCTACCAGGATTACGGACAGCTCGGCTAAACCCCAGCTCAGAGGGTGTATGACAGCGAGCCCCCCGGTCTTCGGACCGGGGGGCTCTTTGCCGATTCAAACTGGTGCATGTAACCCTTTCGGGTAACTTCACCAGATTGCGAGCATATGACGCACACCTCCCGCCCGGACCCCACCGGGCCCGGCGCACCCGGCCGCGGCCCGGCCGGCAGGGGTGCCCCGGGCCGCCGCAAGCGCAGCCGCGCGCGCACCGCGCTGCTGGTGTGCGCCTGCGTGCTGGCGGTGGCGCTGCTCGCCGGGGGAGGGCTGGCCGCCTTCGCGTACATCAAGCTCAGCGGCAACCTCTCCAGCGTCGACCTCGACGCCAAGCTCGGCACCGACCGTCCCGCTGACGCCGACAACGGCTCGCTGGACATCCTGGTGCTGGGCTCCGACTCGCGCTCCGGCGCGAACGCGAAGTACGGCCGGGAAGGGGGAGCGCGCTCGGACACCGCGATGGTGGTCCACCTCTACCAGGACCGCACGAAGGCGTCCGTGGTCTCCATACCCCGCGACACCCTCGTCAGCCGCCCCTCCTGCGCGGGCGAGGACGGCACGGCGGTGCCCGCGGCGACCCGGGTGATGTTCAACTCCGCGTACGCCGTCGGCGGCCCCGCCTGCGCGGTCAAGACCGTCGAGGCGATGACGGGGCTGCGGATGGACCACTTCGTGGAGGTCGACTTCACCGGCTTCAAGAAGCTCGTCGACGGACTGGGCGGCGTGGAGGTCACCACCACCGAGGCGATCCACGACCGCGACTCCCACCTCGACCTCGCCGCGGGCACCCACACCCTGGACGGCGAGCAGGCGCTCGGCCTGGTCCGCACCCGCCACGGCATCGGCGACGGCAGCGACCTGGGCCGCATAGGACTCCAGCAGACCTTCGTCAAGGCGCTCCTGGACCAGGTCCGCGACCTCGGCCTCCTCTCCAGCCCCACGAAGCTCTACGGCCTCGCGGACACGGCCACCTCCGCCCTCACCACGGACAAGGGCCTGGCCTCGATCCCGGAGCTGATGGGCCTGGCGACCAGCCTGAAGTCCCTCTCCGCCGGCAACCTGGCCATGGTGACCCTCCCGGTCACCGCGGACCCCGCGGACCCCAACCGCGTCGTCCCCCTCCCGGCGGAGTCGGCGCAGGTCTGGAAAGCCCTGAAAACGGACGCCCCCCTCCCCGCCTCGGCCACGGATCCCCCGACGCCCGCCCGCTAGCCGGCCACCGCCCGCCGGGGAATATCCCCGCCCCCGCGCTCGTTTTTGCCCACGCGGCCAGTGATGGCACACTGGTACGTCGGCCCCGGTTCACGCCCCGGCACCCCGCCGCAGCGACCCGGAGCCCTCCATCCAACCCAGGAGAATCCCTTGAAGCGCGACATCCACCCGGAGTACGTCGAGACCCAGGTCAGCTGCACCTGCGGGGCCTCGTTCACCACCCGTAGCACTCTGCCCTCCGGCTCCATCCGGGCCGAGGTCTGCTCCGAGTGCCACCCGTTCTACACCGGCAAGCAGAAGATCCTCGACACCGGTGGCCGCGTGGCCCGCTTCGAGGCCCGCTTCGGCAAGAAGGCCGCCGCGAAGTAGCGAGCCCGCAGGCGCCGGCTCCGCGTCCCCGTCCCACGACGGGCTCGCGGACCGGCGCCTTTTCGGTCCCGCCCCGCTTCCCGCCCGCGCTGTACGCGGCCCCCGCCGCCCCTCTCCCTGGAGCCCGCAGATGTTCGAGGCCGTCGAAGAGCTGACCGCCGAACACGCCGATCTCGAGCGCCGCCTCGCCGACCCCGCGGTCCACGGCGACCAGCGCGAGGCGATGCGCCTGAACAAGCGCTACGCCGAGCTGACGCCGATCGTGGGCACGTACCGCCACTGGAAGCAGACCGGCGAGGACATCGACACCGCCAGGGAGCTGTCCGCCGACGATCCGGAGTTCGCCGCCGAGGTCAAGGTGCTGGAGAAGCAGCGCGAGGTGCTGACGGAGAAGCTGCGCATGCTGCTCGTCCCGCGCGACCCCAACGACGACAAGGACGTCCTGCTGGAGATCAAGGCGGGCGCGGGCGGCGACGAGTCGGCCCTCTTCGCCGGCGACCTGCTGCGGATGTACCTGCGCTACGCCGAGCGCGTGGGCTGGAAGACCGAGCTGATCGACGCCACCGAGTCCGAGCTGGGCGGCTACAAGGACGTCCAGGTCGCCGTGAAGACCAAGGGCGGCCAGGGCGCGCTGGAGCCCGGCCAGGGCGTCTGGGCGCGGCTGAAGTACGAGGGCGGCGTGCACCGCGTCCAGCGGGTGCCGGCCACCGAGTCCCAGGGCCGGATCCACACCTCCGCCGCCGGCGTGCTCGTCACGCCCGAGGCCGAGGAGATCGACGTGGAGATCAACCCCAACGACCTGCGCATCGACGTCTACCGCTCCTCCGGCCCCGGCGGCCAGTCGGTCAACACCACCGACTCCGCGGTGCGCATCACGCACCTGCCCACCGGCGTCGTGGCCTCCTGCCAGAACGAGAAGAGCCAGCTGCAGAACAAGGAGCAGGCGATGCGTATCCTTCGCTCCAGGCTGCTCGCCGCCGCGCAGGAGGCCGCGGAGCAGGAGGCGGCCGACGCCCGCCGCAGCCAGGTCCGCACGGTGGACCGCTCGGAGAAGATCCGGACGTACAACTACCCGGAGAACCGCATCTCCGACCACCGGGTCGGCTTCAAGGCGTACAACCTCGACCAGGTCCTCGACGGGGACCTGGACCCGATGATCCAGGCGTGCGTGGACGCGGACGCGGCGGCCAAGCTCGCCTCCGCCCAGTGACGCGTACGGTCAGGAACGACGGAGGGCTCGACAGTGCCGCTTGAGACCGGGGGCCGCCCCGCCGGGGCCCGCAGCGTGCTGCTCGCCGAGGTGGCGCAGGCCACCCAGCGGCTGGCCGACGCCGGAGTGCCCTCGCCGCGCCACGACGCGGAGGAGCTGGCCGCCTGGGTGCACGGGGTCAAGCGCGGCCAGCTGCACCAGGTGGCCGACAGCGAGTTCGACGCCCGCTACTGGGAGGCCGTCGCCCGGCGCGAGGCCCGCGAGCCGCTCCAGCACATCACGGGCCTGGCCTACTTCCGCTACCTGGAGCTGCACGTCGGCCCCGGCGTCTTCGTGCCCCGCCCCGAGACGGAGTCCGTGGTCGGCTGGGCGATAGACGCCGTGCGCGCCATGGACGTGGTCGAGCCGCTCATCGTCGACCTGTGCTCCGGCTCCGGCGCCATCGCCCTGGCCCTGGCCCAGGAGGTGCCGCGCTCGCGCGTGCACGCGGTCGAGCTGGACGAGGGCGCCCTGAAGTGGACCCGCAGGAACGTCGAGGGCAGCCGGGTGCGGCTGCACGCCGGCGACGCGCACACCGCGCTGCCCGAGCTCAACGGCCAGGTCGACCTGGTCGTCAGCAACCCGCCGTACATCCCGCTGACCGAATGGGAGTACGTCGCCCCCGAGGCCCGCGACCACGACCCGCAGCTCGCGCTCTTCTCCGGCGAGGACGGCCTGGACTGCATCCGCGGCATCGAGCGCACCGCCAACCGGCTGCTGCGCCCCGGCGGGGTCGTGGTGGTCGAGCACGCGGACACCCAGGGCGGCCAGGTCCCGTGGATCTTCACCGAGGAGCGCGGCTGGGCCGACGCGGCGGACCACCCGGACCTCAACAACAGACCCAGGTTCGCCACCGCCCGCCGCGTGGCACGCTGAGCGCACCCCCGCCGTCCCGCGCGGGCGGCGGCCGAAGCACCCGGTAGAACCCCGGCAGAACCCACCAGATACCCCAGCACACACGGGCAGCAAGAACCACAGCCCCCACCGCAACGCACCGCACGAGGAGGTTTTCGTCCATGGCACGGCGCTACGACTGCGGCGATCCCACCGACCGCAAGACCGGGCTGCGCGAGGCCGCGTCCGCCGTCCGCCGCGGCGAACTGGTCGTCCTGCCCACCGACACGGTGTACGGCATCGGCGCCGACGCCTTCAGCATCGAGGGCGTCGCCTCCCTGCTGGAGGCCAAGGGCCGCGGGCGGTCCATGCCCACGCCGGTGCTGGTCGGCTCCCCGAACACCCTGCACGGCCTGGTCACCGACCTCTCCGAGGCGGCCTGGGAGCTGGTCGACGCCTTCTGGCCCGGCCCGCTCACCATCGTCGCCAGGCACCAGCCGTCCCTCACCTGGGACCTGGGCGACACCCGCGGCACGGTCGCGATCCGGATGCCCCTGCACCCGGTGGCCATCGAACTGCTCACCGAGGTCGGCCCGATGGGCGTCTCCAGCGCCAACCTCACCGGCCACCCGGCGCCGCAGGACTGCGACGAGGCGCTCGACATGCTCGGCGACTCCGTCTCCGTCTACCTCGACGGCGGCCGCACCCCCCGCAACATCCCCTCCTCCATCGTGGACGTCACCGGCAGGACGCCCGTGCTGCTGCGCGCCGGAGCGCTCAGCGCCGAGCAGCTGCGCGAGGTCGTCCCCGATCTCGAGGTGGCCCCGTGACGAGCCCCCGCTGCCCCCGCCGCCCCCACCGCGCCCGTACTCCCGCCCACCCGTCCGCACCCGACACCGCCGCGCAAGGAACGACTCGTTGACCTCCCCCTACGGGCGTGGCGACGGCTCCTTCCGCATCCTCCACGTCAGCACGGGCAACGTCTGCCGCTCACCGATCACCGAGCGGCTGACCCGCCATGCCCTGGACGTGCGGCTGGGCGCCGCGGCAGCGGACCTCCTCGTGGAGTCCGCGGGGACCTGGGGCCACGAGGGCGCGCGGATGGAGGCCCACGCGGCGACCGTCCTGGCGGAGCTGGGCGCCGAGCCGGCCGGCTTCACCGGCCGTGAGCTGCGCGACGAGCACGTGATCGAGGCCGACCTCGTGCTCACCGCCACCCGCGACCACCGGGCCCAGGTGATCTCCATGGGCCACTCCGCCGGACTGCGCACCTTCACGCTGAAGGAGTTCGCCCGGCTGGTACGGGCGATAGACGCCGCCACCCTGCCCCCGCCGCAGGAGGGCGCCGTGGCCCGCGCCGCCGCCCTGGTACGGGCCGCCGCCGCGCTGCGCGGCTGGCTGCTGGCGCCGAGTGTGGAGGCGGACGAGGTGGGGGACCCGTACGGAGCGCCCCTCAGCTACTTCCGCGCCGTCGGCGAGGAGATCCACCTGGCCCTGGACCCGGTGGTGACGGCGCTGACCGGCGTCCCCGCGCACACCGTCGGCTAGCCGCGCGCCCGCGTGGGGGCGGCGTGTGCAACCAGGAGGCGCCCGCACGGGTCTTCACAGGTGGGGAACAGTCGCACCCCGGGCGGGAGAGCCCCCCGGGGCGAGCGGCTAAGGTGTGGGGCTGGATCGGCTATCGGAACCCGTGGGGCACCCTGTGCGTGAATTTCTGCTGACGCTGTTCATCGCGGCCGCCGTCACGTATCTCCTGACGGGCCCGGTGCGGAAGTTCGCCATCGCGGCCGGTGCCATGCCCGAGATCCGCGACCGCGACGTCCACCGCGAGCCCACCCCCCGCCTCGGCGGCATCGCGATGTTCGGCGGGATGTGCGCGGCGCTGCTGGTCGCCTCCAGGCTGGACGCCTTCAAGTTCGTCTTCGAGCTGAACGAGCCCCGCGCCCTGCTCTCCGGTGCCGCCATCATCTGGATCCTCGGCGTGCTGGACGACAAATGGGGCGTGGACGCCCTGGTCAAGCTGGGCGTGCAGATGGTCGCCGCCGGTGTGATGGTGCTGCAGGGCCTGACGGTCCTGTGGCTGCCGATCCCGACCGTGGGCAACGTCATCCTCACGCCCATGCAGGGCACGCTGCTGACCGTCGCCCTGGTCGTCATCTCGATCAACGCCGTGAACTTCGTCGACGGCCTCGACGGCCTCGCGGCCGGCATGATCGCCATCGCCGCCGCGGCCTTCTTCCTCTACGCCTACCGGATCTGGTACGGCTACGGCATCGAGGCCGCCGCCCCCGCCGCCCTGTTCTCCGCGATCCTGCTGGGCATGTGCCTGGGCTTCCTGCCGCACAACATGCACCCGGCCCGGATCTTCATGGGCGACTCCGGCTCGATGCTGCTGGGCCTCACCCTGGCCGCGGGCGCGATCTCCATCACGGGGCAGGTCGATCCGGACGCCATCGGGATCTTCTTCGACGGCAGCGAGAAGGAGACGGTCAAGGCCACGGTGCCGGTGTTCATCCCGCTGGTGCTCCCGCTGACGATCCTGATGGTCCCGATCGCGGACCTGGTGCTGGCCGTGGTCCGGCGGACCTGGAAGGGCCAGTCCCCGTTCGCCGCCGACCGGGGCCATCTGCACCACCGGCTGCTGGAGATGGGCCACTCCTACATGCGGGCCGTGCTGCTCATGTACTTCGGGGCGGCGCTGGTGGCCTTCGGCATGGTGGCCTTCTCCGTGCAGTTCGACCAGGTGTGGATCCTCTCGGTCGTCGTCGGGCTGAGCGCGGCCGGGATGCTGGTGCTGCTGCTGCCCAACTACCGCCCCCGCGTGCCCGCGTGGGCCCAGCGCTTCGTCCCGCCGAGGTACCGCCGCCCCGCCCCCCGCGCGACCCTCCGGCAGCCCGCCGTACGGGCCGAGGAGGGCGAGCGGGTGCTGGTCGGCGCCACCGCGGTGGGCGAGCGCGGCCGGTGGCGCCGGCCCGGGTCCTGACCCGCCCGCGCCCCGATAGCACGGTTTCGCGCCCATCACCCGCCTACGACACGCCTCTTACTGCGCCCGTGTGACGGCTACCACACTCATTGGGTAAAGCTAGGGTCAAAGACTTTGTGATACCGTTCACGAGAACCCGGTGATGAGCCGAAGGACCGTAGTGCGACGGTTCTCCGACGCTCTGGCCGCACACGCGGCGGCTACGCCCCGGGGATACGCTCGTCAACGACGACCAGTTACTCCCGACTCCCCGCCGGAGATTGCTACATGCAGGTCAACGACGCCCGGATGCTCCGCGGCGCCGCCATCCCGACCGCCCTCGCGGGCCTCGTCGCCGTGATCATCAGTTCACTGGCAGCGGGCGGCAAGGGCGCGATCGGCGCCGCGGCGGCCACGCTGGTGGTGCTGTTCTTCTTCGGGCTCGGCCTGTACGTACTCCAGCGCATCACGCGCAAGCACCCCGAGCTCATCATGGGCGTGGGCATGGTCACCTACGTGCTCCAGCTGCTCCTGCTCGGCGTCGTACTGGCCGTGTTCAAGGACACCGACCTCTTCGACACCAGGGCCTTCGGGCTCACCGTGCTCGGCACGTCCCTGGTGTGGATCGCGGCCATGGGCCGCGGCTACCTCAAGGCGAAGATCCTCTACGTCGAGCCGGAGAGCAGCACGCCCCCCCTCGCCGGCTCCGCCGACCCCTCCTCCGAGAGCCCCTCCGCGAAGGGCGCCGACCGGGGGAACAAGCAGACGGGAGCGCACTGATGAGGGCCGGTGCGAAGACCCGCCCCCGGGACTGCTATCGTCCCGATGCCACGCTGATGTTCGGAGAGGGCTTGAGAGCAGTCCCCAAGCCCGCCGGACGCGTCGCGCAGAGCGCGACCTCCGGTCAGCTGTCCAGTCAGCAGTTCAAGCCCAGTCCAGTGCCGACCCGCGGCCCCGCGCCGCGCCGACACCTTGAGGATGCCGTACAGATGCGCCAGACCGAAGGAGCTCGCCGGTGAGTGCCGACTCCACCACGCTCGCTTTTGACACGAGCTGCAAGATCTTCGTCGACGGCGGTTGCGGATTCCAGGCCCCGGGCCTGCACTCCTTCATCTTCAAGCCGATCTTCTCCGTCGGCGGCTTCGACTTCAACAAGCCGATGCTGCTGGCGATCATCACCACCCTGATCGTGTGCGGCTTCTTCTGGGCGGCGTTCGCCAAGCCGAAGATCGTCCCGGGCAAGGTCCAGATGATCGGCGAGGCCGGCTACGACTTCGTCCGCAAGGGCATCGTCTACGAGACGATGGGCAAGAAGGAGGGCCAGAAGTACGTCCCCTTCATGGTGGCGCTCTTCTTCTTCGTCTGGGTGATGAACCTCTGGTCGATCATCCCGCTCGCCCAGTTCCCGGTGACCTCGATCATCGCCTTCCCCGCCGGCCTCGCGCTCATGGTCTACGTGACCTGGATGAGCCTGACCTTCAAGCGCCACGGCTTCGTCGGCGGCCTGAAGAACCTCACGGGCTACAACAAGGAACTCGGCGCGGTCCTCCCGCTGGTCATGGTCATCGAGTTCTTCTCGAACGTCCTGGTGCGCCCCTTCACCCACGCGGTCCGGCTCTTCGCCAACATGTTCGCCGGCCACCTGCTGCTGGTCATGTTCACCGTGGCCACCTACTTCTTCCTGAACGGCCTGGGCTTCGTCTACGCGCCCGTCTCGTTCATCCTGGTCTGCGTGATGATCGCCTTCGAGCTGTTCATCCAGGCGGTCCAGGCCTACGTCTTCGTGGTGCTCTCCGCCACGTACATCTCCGGTGCCCTCGAAGAGTCGCACTGATCCCCTGAGCGCACAGCTCACCTCTGCCCCACACGCGTCCGGTGGCCAACCCCCACCGGTGAAGATGAAGAGAAGGAAGATCCCAATGGCTGCCATGGAGACCCTCGCCGCCGTCGAAGGCAACATCGGTGCGATCGGCTACGGCCTCGCCGCGATCGGCCCCGGCGTCGGCATCGGCTACATCTTCGGTAACGGCGTCCAGGCCATGGCCCGTCAGCCTGAGGCCGTCGGCCTGATCCGCACCAACATGATCCTGGGCTTCGCCTTCTGTGAGGCGCTCGCCCTTATCGGCATCGTGATGCCGTTCGTCTACTGATACTGCCTCTTCCGACGAAAGGCACAGACGTGCTGAACCTCCAGTACCTGGCGAGCGAGGAGAAGATGAACCCCCTCGTTCCGCCGATGCCGGAACTCGTCATTGGCCTGATCGCCTTCCTCATCGTCTTCGGCCTGCTGGCCAAGAAGCTGCTGCCGAACATCAACAAGGTGCTCGACGAGCGGCACGCCGCCATCGAAGGCGGGATGGAGAAGGCCGAGGCGGCCCAGATCGAGGCCGAGGAGACGCTGCGGCAGTACAAGGAGCAGCTCGCCGAGGCCCAGCGTGAGGCCAACCGGATCCGTGAGAAGGCGCGCGAGGAGGGCGAGCTCATCAAGACCGAGCTGCGCTCCGAGGGCGTCCGCCAGCGCGACGAGATCATCGCCGCCGGGCACACCCAGATCACGGCCGACCAGCGGGCCGCCTCCCTGGCCCTGCGCCAGGACGTGGGCCAGCTCGCGGTGACCCTGGCCGGCAAGCTGGTCGGGGAGTCCCTGGAGGACTACTCCCGCCAGTCCCGCGTCATCGACCGCTTCCTGGACGACCTTGAGGCGAAGGCCGTCGCCGGCGCCGAGAGCGAGACCGGGGCCGCGCGATGAACGGAGCGAGCCGCGAGGCACTGGCCGCCGCCCGGGAGCGACTCGACGCACTGACCGACAACACGTCGGTCGACGCGGCGAAGCTCGCCGACGAGCTGGCCGCCGTCACCGCGCTGCTCGACCGCGAGGTGTCGCTGCGACGGGTCCTCACCGACCCGGCGCAGCCCGGCGAGGCCAAGGCCGAGCTGGTCACCCGCGTGCTGGGCAGCCAGATCGGCGGCGAGGCACTCGACCTCGTCTCCGGCATGGTCCGCTCGCGCTGGTCCGCCTCGCGTGACCTCGTCGACGGGCTCGAAGAGCTCGCCGACACCGCTGACCTGACCGCCGCCCAGCGGGCGGGCAAGCTCGACGAGGTCGAGGACGAGCTGTTCCGGTTCGGCCGGATCGTCGCCGACAACAAGGGCCTGCGCGCCGCGCTGACCGACCGCGCCGGCTCCCCGGCGGCCAAGTCCCAGCTGATCAGGAAGCTGCTGGACGGCAAGGCCGACCCGGTGACCGAGCGGCTGATCGCCCGTCTGGTGAGCGCCCCGCGCGGCCGCGGCCTGGAGGCGGGCCTGGAGTCCCTCTCCAAGCTGGCCGCCGAGCGCCGCAACCGGATGGTCGCGGTCGTCGTCTCCGCGGTGCCGCTGAGCGACACCCAGAAGGAGCGCCTGAGCGCGCTGCTGACCCGGGTGTACGGACGCGGTATGCACCTCAACCTGGACGTGGACCCCGCTGTGATCGGCGGGATCGAGGTCCGGGTCGGTGACGAGGTCATCAACGGCTCCGTCGCCGAGCGCCTGGAAGACGCGGCACGGCGGATGGCCGGCTGACACCGGCCTCGGCCGGCGGTCGGGACGACCTGAAGACCAGAAGAAGAGGTACGGCCCTGGTGGGGCCGACTGCCTGAATTGGGGGGCGACCCCCAGCCCCCCAAAGACAGACTTACGGGCCCAACAAGGAGAGCAGGGAACCCAGATGGCGGAGCTCACGATCCGGCCGGAGGAGATCCGGGACGCGCTGGAGAGCCATGTCCAGGCGTACAAGCCGGACGCGGCCTCGCGCGAGGAGGTCGGCAAGGTCTCGCAGGCGATGGACGGCATCGCGAAGGTCGAGGGTCTTCCCTCGGTCATGGCCAACGAGCTGCTGAAGTTCGAGGACGGGACCCTCGGTCTCGCCCTGAACCTCGAGGAGCGCGAGATCGGTGCGGTCGTCCTCGGCGAGTTCAGCGGCATCGAGGAGGGCCAGCCGGTCACCCGCACCGGAGAGGTCCTCTCCGTGCCGGTCGGCGAGGGCTACCTGGGCCGGGTCGTCGACCCGCTCGGCACCCCGATCGACGGCCTCGGCGAGATCACCGGCATCGAGGGCCGCCGCGCCCTCGAACTGCAGGCCCCCACGGTCATGCAGCGCAAGTCGGTGCACGAGCCGATGGCCACCGGTTACAAGGCCGTCGACTCCATGACGCCGATCGGCCGCGGCCAGCGTCAGCTGATCATCGGCGACCGCCAGACGGGCAAGACCGCCCTGGCGATCGACACGATCATCAACCAGAAGGACAACTGGCGCTCCGGTGACCCGGAGAAGCAGGTCCGCTGCATCTACGTCGCGATCGGCCAGAAGGGCTCCACCATCGCCGGTGTGCGCCAGGCCCTCGCCGACAACGACGCGCTGGAGTACACGACCATCGTCGCCGCCCCGGCGTCGGACCCGGCGGGCTTCAAGTACCTGGCCCCGTACACCGGTTCCGCCATCGGCCAGCAGTGGATGTACCAGGGCAAGCACGTCCTGATCATCTTCGACGACCTGTCCAAGCAGGCCGAGGCCTACCGCTCCGTCTCCCTGCTGCTGCGCCGCCCGCCGGGGCGCGAGGCCTACCCGGGTGACGTCTTCTACCTGCACTCCCGCCTGCTGGAGCGCTGCGCGAAGCTCTCCGACGAGCTGGGCGGCGGCTCGATGACCGGTCTGCCGATCATCGAGACCAAGGCCAACGACGTCTCGGCGTACATCCCGACCAACGTCATCTCCATCACCGACGGCCAGTGCTTCCTGGAGTCCGACCTGTTCAACTCGGGCCAGCGCCCGGCGCTGAACGTCGGTATCTCGGTCTCCCGTGTCGGTGGCGCGGCCCAGCACCCGGCGATGAAGCAGGTCGCCGGCCCGCTGAAGCTGAACCTCGCGCAGTTCCGCGAGCTGGAGGCGTTCGCCGCCTTCGGCTCCGACCTCGACGCGGCCTCCAAGGCCCAGCTCGAGCGCGGTCAGCGCATGATGGAGCTGATGAAGCAGCCGCAGTACGACCCCTACCCGGTCGAGGACGAGGTCGTCTCCGTGTGGGCCGGCACGAACGGCAAGATGGACGACGTCCCCGTTGCCGACATCCGCCGCTTCGAGCGCGAGCTGCTGGACTACCTGCACCGCGACCACAAGGGCCTGATGACCACGATCGTCGAGGGCGGCAAGATGAAGCCCGAGACGCTCCAGGCCATGGAAGAGGCCGTGGACGCCTTCAAGCCCCAGTTCGAGACCTCGGACGGCAAGCTGCTGGGCGAGGGCTGAGCATGGGAGCCCAGCTTCGGGTCTACAAGCGGCGGATCCGCTCCGTCACTGCGACCAAGAAGATCACCAAGGCGATGGAGATGATCGCCGCCTCCCGCGTCATCAAGGCGCAGCGGCAGGTGGCGGCCTCCACCCCCTACGCGACCGAGCTCACCCACGCGGTGGCAGCGGTGGCTTCGGGCTCTGACACCAAGCACCCGCTGACCACCGAAGCCGACCAGCCCGTCCGCGCCGCGGTCCTGCTCATCACGAGCGACCGCGGCCTGGCCGGGGGGTACTCCTCCAACGCCATCAAGCAGGCGGAGCGCCTTTCCGCCAAGCTGACCGGCGAGGGCAAGGCCGTCGAGAACTACATCGTCGGCCGCAAGGGTGTCTCGTACTACAACTTCCGCGAGAAGCCGATCGCGCAGTCGTGGACGGGGTTCTCCGACAGCCCGACCTACGCGGACGCGAAGAAGATCGCCGCACCGCTGATCGAGGCCCTCTCCAAGGAGACCTCGGAGGGCGGCGTCGACGAGATCCACATCGTCTTCACCGAGTTCCACTCGATGATGACGCAGACCGCCGTGGACAAGCGCCTGCTGCCGCTCTCCCTCGACAAGAACGCCGAGGACGCGGAGGTCTTCGAGCAGGCCAAGGAGGGGCAGTACCACGCCCTCTACGACTTCGAGCCCTCCACGGAGGCGGTGCTCGACGCGCTGCTCCCGCGGTACGTCGAGAGCCGGATCTACAACGCGATGCTGCAGTCCGCCGCTTCCGAGCACGCGGCCCGCCGCCGGGCGATGAAGTCGGCGACCGACAACGCGGAGGACCTCATCAAGTCGCTCACGCGGCTTGCCAACGCGGCCCGCCAGGCCGAAATCACCCAGGAAATCAGCGAGATCGTCGGAGGCGCCAACGCCCTGGCCGACGCAACCGCGGGGAGTGACCGCTAATCATGACCACTGCCACGAAGCCCAAGCCCGCCGAGGCCGCCGCGGCGACCGGCCGGGTCGCGCGGGTCATCGGCCCGGTTGTCGACGTGGAGTTCCCCGTCGACGCGATGCCGGAGATCTACAACGCGCTCAAGACCGAGGTCGCCGACCCGACCGAGGACGGCAAGACCAAGACCCTGACGCTCGAGGTCGCACAGCACCTCGGTGAGGGTCTGGTCCGCGCCATCTCGATGCAGCCCACCGACGGTCTGGTCCGCCAGAACCCGGTGCGCGACACCGGCGAGGGCATCACCGTGCCCGTCGGCGACGTCACCAAGGGCCGGGTCTTCAACACCCTCGGCGAGATCCTCAACGACGACGTCGCGGACTCCGAGATCAAGGAGCGCTGGCCGATCCACCGCAAGGCTCCCGCGTTCAAGGACCTGGAGCCCCGGACCGAGATGTTCGAGACGGGCCTGAAGGTCGTCGACCTTCTCACCCCGTACGTCAAGGGCGGAAAGATCGGTCTGTTCGGTGGTGCCGGTGTCGGCAAGACCGTGCTGATCCAGGAAATGATCATGCGTGTGGCGAAGCTGCACGAGGGTGTGTCGGTCTTCGCCGGCGTCGGTGAGCGTACCCGTGAGGGCAACGACCTCATCGCGGAGATGACCGAGTCGGGCGTGCTGCCGCAGACCGCCCTGGTCTTCGGTCAGATGGACGAGCCGCCGGGCACCCGTCTGCGGGTCGCGCTGGCCGGTCTGACCATGGCGGAGTACTTCCGCGATGTGCAGAAGCAGGACGTGCTGTTCTTCATCGACAACATCTTCCGCTTCACCCAGGCCGGTTCCGAGGTCTCCACGCTGCTCGGCCGGATGCCCTCCGCGGTGGGCTACCAGCCCAACCTGGCCGACGAGATGGGTCTCCTCCAGGAGCGCATCACCTCGACCCGCGGTCACTCCATCACCTCGATGCAGGCGATCTACGTCCCCGCGGACGACCTGACCGACCCGGCTCCGGCGACCACCTTCGCGCACCTCGACGCGACGACGGTGCTCTCCCGGCCGATCTCGGAGAAGGGCATCTACCCCGCGGTGGACCCGCTGGACTCCACCTCGCGAGTCCTGGACCCGCGCTACATCTCGCAGGAGCACTACGACTGCGCGATCCGCGTCAAGGGGATCCTGCAGAAGTACAAGGACCTGCAGGACATCATCGCGATCCTGGGTATCGACGAGCTGTCCGAGGAGGACAAGCTGGTCGTCTCCCGCGCCCGCCGCATCGAGCGCTTCCTGTCGCAGAACACCCACGCTGCCAAGCAGTTCACGGGTGTCGACGGCTCGGACGTGCCGCTGGACGAGACCATCACGGCGTTCAACGCGATCGCCAACGGTGACTACGACCACTTCCCCGAGCAGGCGTTCTTCATGTGCGGTGGCCTGGACGACCTCAAGAAGAAGGCCAAGGAGCTGGGCGTCAGCTGACGCCCCGGCCCCTCCCGGCGGCGGCAGGCAGGAACCACAAGTCTGCCGCCACCGGGGACGCCAACCAGATATTCTCTGTGAAATCCCAGTTGAGGAGCCATCGTGGCTGAGCTGCACGTCGAGTTGGTCGCCGCGGACCGCAAGGTCTGGTCCGGTCAGGCCTCCTTGGTCGTCGCGCGCACCCCGTCCGGTGACATCGGCATCATGCCGGGGCACCAGCCGCTGCTCGGCGTGCTGGAGTCCGGCCCGGTGACGATCCGCACCACGGGCGAGAGCGGGTCGGGAACGGTCGTGGCCGCCGCGCACGGCGGCTTCGTCTCCTTCGCCGACAACAAGCTCTCGCTGCTGGCGGAGATCGCCGAGCTTTCCGACGAGGTCGACGTCGACCGCGCACAGCGGGCGCTGGAGCGGGCGAAGGCGGACGACGACGCGCACGCGCAGCGGCGCGCCGAGGTCCGGCTCGCCGCTGTGGCGGGTGACCGGTAGTCGCTGCGCGGTGCGGGGGCTCGCCCCTGTGACGCGGTAGCGGTAGAAGTACGGCCCTCAGCCGCGGGCCGCTCCTGCTCGACTTTCGTCGGTGGGAGCGGCCCGCGGCTGAGGCGATGCAAGGGCAGGTTCGGACAGCGGGCCCCGCTGTCCGTGTTCGTGTTCGTGTTCGCGGTGCGGGAGAGGCGAGGAGGTCGATGGACATGGTCCTCGCTCTGGTGCTGATCGGATGTCTGGTGGTGCTCGCGCTGGCCGGGCTGTTCGCCTTCGGGCTGCGGCGGCGGTTGATCCAGCGGGCGGGCGGCACGTTCGACTGCAGCCTGCGGGTCGCCCCCGAGCCTGCGGAGGGGGGCGAGTCGCGGGGGGCGGTCGTCAAGGAGGAGGACGGCAAGGGGTGGGCCTACGGGGTCGCCCGCTACTCCGGGGACGCGATCGAGTGGTTCCGGGTCTTCTCCTACTCGCCCCGGCCCCGGCGGGTGCTGGCGCGCGACGCGATCGAGGTGCTGGCGCGGCGGGCTCCCGAGGGGGAGGAGGAGCTTGCGCTCCTGTCCGACGCGGTGGTGCTGGTGTGTCGCTGCGGGGGGGAGCGGCTCGAACTGGCGATGTCGGAGGATGCGCTCACCGGGTTTCTGGCGTGGTTGGAGGCGGCACCTCCCGGCCAGCGGGTGAACGTGGCCTGATCGACCGGGGGTTGCTTTCCTCCACCGCGGGTCACCTCCCGCTCCGGGGGCTCCGCCCCCGACCCCCCGAATCGGCGCTCCGCGCCTCTGGCCTCAAACGCCGGCCGGGCTCCATCGGCGCTGCGCGCCTCGTGCTCAAACGCCGCACGGGCTTTGTCGGCGCTTCGCGCCTCGGCCTCAAACGCCGGCCGGGCTCTATCGGCGCTTCGCGCCTTGTGCTCAAACGCCGCACGGGCTTTGTCGGCGCTTCGCGCCTCGGCCTCAAACGCCGGCCGGGCTCTATCGGCGCTGCGCGCCTTGTGCTCAAACGCCGCACGGGCTTTGGTGGTGCTGCGTGGTTTGGCCTCGACGTCGGTTCGGGTGGGGGTGGGCTTGGGTCTACTCCAAGCCCGGCCGGCGTTTGAGGCCATGGCGCGTAGCGCCATTCCAGCCTGGCCGGCGTTTGAGGCCGAGGTGCGTAGCACCGATGACAGCCTGGCCGGCGTTTGAGGCCAGAGGCGCGGAGCGCCGATTCGGGGGGTCGGGGGCGGAGCCCCCGGAGCGGGGAGTGACCGGTGGTACGGGGGCCCGGCGCCGCGGGGGCGACGCCGGGGAGCCGGGCCCCCGTCAGGGCGTCAGCCCAGGCCCGCGCGGATCGCGGACGCGAGTTCGCCGCCAGGCGTGTCGCCGCTGAACTCCCAGAAGAACGCCCCGCCGAGCCCCTGCGAGCGGGCGTAGGACATCTTGCCCGCGATCGTGGCCGGGGTGTCGTAACTCCACCAGTTCGACCCGCACTTGGCGTACGCCGTCCCCGCCGCCGTGCCCGTCGCGGGACACGTGGACCGCAGGACCTTGTAGTCCTCGATGCCCTGCTCGTACGTCCCGGGCGCCGGCCCCGTCGCCGAGCCGCCGGGGGCGGACTGGGTGACGCCGGTCCAGCCGCGGCCGTAGAAGCCGATGCCCAGCAGGAGCTTGGCCGCGGGGACGCCCTTGCCCTTGAGCTTCTGGATCGCCGCGTCGGAGTGGAAGCCCGCGATCGGGATGCCCGGGTAGGAGGTCAGCGGGGAGTGGGGGGCGGTGGGGCCGGTGTTCGCCCAGGCGCCGAAGTAGTCGTACGTCATCACGTTGTACCAGTCCACGGACGCCGCCGCGCCGCCGTAGTCCGCTGCGTCGATCTTGCCGCCCGAGGTGCCGTCCGCCGTGATCGCCGCGGTGACGAGCTTGCCGGCGAACTTCGAACGCAGCGCCTGCATCAGCGACTTGAAGGAGGAGAAGCCGGAGCTGTCGCAGCTCAGACCGCAGGCGTTGGGGTACTCCCAGTCGATGTCGATGCCGTCGAACAGGCCCGCCCACTTGGGGTTGAAGACCACGTCGTGGCAGGACTGGGCGAAGGCCGCCGGGTTGGCCGCCGCCTGGCCGAAGCCGCCGGAGTAGGTCCAGCCGCCGAAGGAGTACAGGATCTTGATGTGCGGGTACGCCCGCTTCAGCTTCAGCAGCTGGTTGAAGTTGCCGCGCAGCGGCTGGTCCCAGGTGTCCGCGACGCCGTCCACGCTCTGGTCGGCGGTGTACGCCTTGTCGGTGGCGGCGTAGGCGTCGTCCAGCACGCACTGGCCGTTCTTCACGTTGCCGAAGGCGTAGTTGATGTGCGTGATCTTCGCCGCGGAGCCGGAGGTCACCAGGTTCTTGACGTGGTAGTTGCGCCCGTAGACGCCCCACTCGGTGAAGTAGCCCAGGCTGGTCTTGCCGGCCCCGCCGGGCGGCGGCTCCCCGCCGCCCCCGCCGGTGGTGGTCACCGAGCGCGCGCCGCTGGGCGGGCCGAGCTGGTCGGCGGTGTCGCGGGCGCGGACCGTGTAGCTGTAGGTGCTGCCGGCGCTCAGGCCGGTGCTGGTGTGGGAGGTGCCGGTGACGGTGGCGACAACGGCGCCGTCGCGGAGCACGTCGTAGTTCCGCACGCCGTGGTCGTCGGTGGCCGCCGTCCAGTTCAGCGTCACCGAGGTGTCGGTCACGTTCGAGGCGGCCGGGGTGCCGGGGGCGGTGGGCGGGTTGTCGCCGGGCTGGCCGCCGCCGCTGCCGTCGCAGGCCGCGCCGTTGACCGTACAGCCCGAAGGGGAGCCGGGGCCCGCGCCGTTGAAGCCGAAGCTGACCGAGGCGCCGGGGGACAGGGTGCCGTTCCAGGACTTGTTGCGGGCCGTCCAGGTGGTGCCCGAGCCGGTCACGTCCGCGTCCCAGGCGGAGGCCACCGAGGTGCCCGCGGGGAAGGTCCAGGACACGGTCCAGCTGCTGATGCCCGTGGTGCCGGTGTTCTTCACCGTCCACTTGCCCTCGAAGCCGGTGCCCCAGTCCTGGACCTTGGTGTAGGTCGCGGTGGCGCCGGCCGCCTGCGCGGCGGGCGCGAGGACGACCAGGGCCGTGAGGGGGAGCAGGAGGGCCGCGAGCAGGGCGCCGATACGGCCGCCGCGGAGGAAGGGGCGGAAGGGGCGGAAGGGGCGGAAGGGTCTCTTGGTAGCGCTGGGGGATCTCAAGGGTGCTCCTCGAGTGAGGTCCGGTGATGGGGGGTTGGGACCTGCGTCGCCCGGTGAGCGTCGTCGTCGCGCTGTCATGCTCACCGCATTACGGGGGAGCGTAGGGAAGGTCTGGACCAATCGTCAATAGGTCTGGACCACGTAAAGTCCTTCGTGCTATGGCCCCCCGGCCGCGCGATCGGATGTCGTCTTCACCTGATCGCAACCGGGCGCATCTGGTGCACGGCGGGCGGGGTAGGCAGAATCTACGCGCGTAAGTTCACCGTGGAATCGTCGAGGGGATCCACCTCCATGCCGCTCAACCGCCGTACCTTCCTGGCCCGCTCCGCCGCCGCTTCGGCCGGCGTCGGACTGGCCGTGTCCGCCGTGCCCGAGGTCGCCGCGGCCGCTCCCGCCGCGACGGGCGCCAAGACGTACAGGTTCACGGTGATGGGCACCACCGACCTGCACGGCAACGTCTTCAACTGGGACTACTTCACCGACGCCGAGTTCACCGACAAGGCGAACAACGACGTCGGCCTGGCGAAGATATCCACGCTGGTCAACCAGGTCCGCGAGGCGAAGGGCGCCGCCAACACCCTGCTCATCGACGCCGGCGACACCATCCAGGGCACCCAGCTGTCGTACTACTACGCCAAGGTCGACCCGATCACCGCCAAGGGCGGCCCGGTCCACCCGATGGCGCAGGCCATGAACAGGATCGGCTACGACGCGGCGGCGCTGGGCAACCACGAGTTCAACTACGGCATCCCGGTGCTGCGCAGGTTCGAGGAGCAGTGCGAGTTCCCGCTGCTCGGCGCCAACGCGCTGGACGCCAAGACGCTCAAGCCGGCCTTCCCCCCGTACTCGATGCACGTTTTGCGCACCCCGCTGGGCCGCGACGTCAAGGTCGCCGTGCTCGGGCTCACCAACCCGGGCATCGCCATCTGGGACAAGGCCAACGTCGAGGGCAGGATGGTCTTTCCCGGGCTGGAGGAGCAGGCCGCGTACTACGTGCCCCGGCTGCGCTCCATGGGCGCCGACGTCGTCATCGTCTCCGCGCACTCCGGCTCCAGCGGCACCTCCTCCTACGGTGACGCGCTGCCGTACATCGAGAACGCCGCCGCCCTGGTCGCCGAGCAGGTGGCGGGCATCGACGCGATCCTGGTCGGCCACGCGCACACCGAGATCCCCGAGTACCGCGTCGCCAACAAGAAGACCGGCAAGGAGGTCGTCCTGTCCGAGCCGCTGAAGTGGGGCCAGCGCCTGACCCTCTTCGACTTCGAGCTGGAGTGGGTGCGCGGCGCCTGGAAGGTCGCGCACGTCGGCGCCTCGGTGCTGAACTCCAACACCGTCGCCGAGGACCCGGCGATCGTGGGGCTGCTCTCCGACGAGCACACGAAGGTCGTGGAGTACGTCAACCAGGTCATCGGCACCAACGACGCCGAGATGCGCTCGGCCGAGGCGCCCTGGAAGGACGTCGCGATCATCGACCTGATCAACCACATCCAGGTCGCGGCGGTCCGCGAGGCCCTCGCCGGCACGGCGCACGCGGCGCTGCCCGTCCTGTCGCAGGCGGCCTGCTTCTCGCGCAGCGCCCTCATCCCGGCCGGGCAGGTCACCATCCGCGACGTGGCGGGGCTGTACGTCTTCGAGAACACCCTGGAGGCGCGCATCCTCACCGGTGCGCAGATCCGGGACTACCTGGAGTTCTCCGCGCGCTACTACGTCCAGACGGCCGCCGGGGACGCCTTGGACACCGCGAAGATCACCAACGCGGGTGGCACGCCGGACTACAACTACGACGTGGTCAGCGGCATCTCGTACGAGATCGACATCGCCCAGCCGGCCGGCTCGCGGATCAGGAACGTCACCTTCCAGGGCGCCCCGCTGGACGACGCGGCGCGCTTCGTGCTGGCGGTGAACAACTACCGCGCCAACGGCGGCGGCAACTTCCCGCACGTGGCGAAGGCGGAGAAGGTCTGGGCGAACTCCGACGAGATCCGCAACACGATGATCGCCTGGGTGAAGGCCAAGGGCGCGATCACGCAGACGGAGTTCGCCTCGGTGGACTGGAAGCTGACCCGCGACGGGGTTCCCGCCTTCTGAGAGGCTGTTGCCGAACCCCCGTCGTCCGCGCGAAGCGCGGGCGCAGCGGC
>NZ_JBHSZO010000037.1:0-55566 GCF_042663125.1 Streptomyces polyrhachis
CCGCCCGCGCCGCGGCGGCCGCGCTGCTGGTCGCGGGGGTGGCCGTCGCGGTGGTCGCCGCCCCGGACGAGGCGGCGACGCAGGGCGCTCCCCCGCAGCCCAGGAGCGTCGCCTCGGTGGACGCCTCACCGCCAAAGGTCCCGGCGCAGTCGGAGTCCGCGTCCGCCTCGCCCACACCGTCGAAGTCCGCCTCCGCCTCACCCTCGCCCTCGCCCACACCGTCGAAGTCGAAGTCCGCCTCGCCCACGCCGTCGGCCGCCAAGAGCACGCAGGCCGCCGCGCCGACCCTGCAGCGGGGGGCGACGGGCTCGGAGGTCGTCGAGCTGCAGAGCCGGCTGAAGCAGGTGGGCGCGTACTCGGGCCCGATCGACGGCGACTACGACATCCAGGTCGTCAAGGCGGTGTCCAACTACCAGAAGAGCACCGGGATCTCCGGAGACCCGAGCGGGGTGTACGGAGACGCCACACGCGCCTCCCTGGAGGAGCGCACGTAGGCGGCGCCCGCGCTCCGAATCCGAACACGCCCCGGCAACACAGGAGTCGAGGGGCCGAACCGCGTCTTGCGCATGTCATGCCCATGCCTTCACCCTGTTACCCGGCGCCCGTACGGCCGCAACCTCCGGGTCGCAGCCTGGGCGTGGTTCGGCAATCCCCCACTACCCTCCGGGAGTTCCCCATGGCCCCCTCGCTTCTGCGCATATCCGTGCGCCGCCGGCTCTACGCGCGTCGACTCGCGCCGGCCGCGGCGCTCGCCCCTCTCCTCCTGCTGCTCGCCCCCGCCCCGGCCCAGGCCGCTCCCCCCACCCCGCCCAGCGCCGCGACCGCGCGCTCGTACCTCGCCGCACTGACGGTCAGGTCCGAGGGCTCCCTGACCGGTTACAGCCGCGACCTCTTCCCGCACTGGATCACCCAGTACGGCACCTGCAACACCCGCGAGGTCGTCCTCAAGCGCGACGGCAGCGGCGTGGTCACCGACTCCAACTGCGCCGCCGCCAGCGGCAGCTGGTACTCCCCCTACGACGGCGCCACCTGGTACCTCGCCTCCGACATCGACATCGACCACGTCGTGCCGCTCGCCGAGGCGTGGCGCTCGGGCGCCTCGTCCTGGACCACCTCCAAGCGCCAGTCGTTCGCCAACGACCTGGGCACCGCGCAGCTGATCGCCGTCACGGACAACGTCAACCAGTCCAAGGGCGACTCCGACCCCGACCAGTGGATGCCGCCGCGCAGTTCGTACCACTGCACCTACGCCCGGATGTGGGTCTGGGTGAAGTACCACTGGGGCCTGAGCCTGGAGTCCTCGGAGAAGTCCGCCCTGTCCGCCGTGCTCAACGGCTGCTGACCGGCCGCCGGCCCACCGACCGCAGGAACGTATCTGCGCGGTGACCGCCGCCCGGGGGTGCGGGGCCCGCGTCCCGCACCCCCTTTTTCCCCTTACGCGGCCCGAACCTGGCCTCCTCGTACGGTAGTTCTCTACGCTCGGCGCAACGACTACGGGGAGGGCCGGATGGCCGCACTTCGCCTGGGACCGCTGCTGCGTTACGTCGATGCCTCCGGCACAGGCGCGTCGGGCGGGAGCGCCACCGTCTGGGTCGAGGCCGACCGGCCCTGCGAGGCCGCCGTGCGCACCCCCGACGGCGCCGGCGGCAGCGCGCGGACCTGGCAGGTCGGCGGGCACCACTACGCGCTGGTCCCGGTCACCGGCCTCACCCCGGGCGCCCGGGTGCCGTACGAGGTGCGGCTCGACGGCGAGCGCGTGTGGCCCCTGCCCGACAGCCCCTTCCCGCCCTCCGAGATCCGCACCCCCGCCCCCGGCGCCCCGGTGCGGGCGGCCTTCGGCTCCTGCCGCTGGGCCGCGAAGCCCGCCGGCGACGAGGACCCCGCGGGCCCCGACGCGCTCGACACCCTCGCCCGGCAGCTGGCCGCCGACCCCGCCGCCGAGCGTCCGGACGTCCTGCTCCTCCTGGGCGACCAGGTCTACGCCGACGAGACCTCCGCCGCCATGCGCACCCGCCTCGCCGCCCGCCGCGAGCTGGCCGACCCCGCCGGGCCGGGGGCGCAGATCGCCGACTACGACGAGTACACCCTGCTCTACGAGGAGTCCTGGCTCGACCCCGAGGTGCGCTGGCTGCTCTCCACCGTGCCCAGCTGCATGGTCTTCGACGATCCGAAGCTGTACGACTAGGTGTTCTGACAGACTGACCCCATGACAGCACCCCGCGCCCTGAGCGCGATCCGCCTAAGCGTTCTCACCGACGAGACAACGTCCCCCGACCGGCAACGAGAGGCCAACGCGTTCACCGCTGCAAGTCTTGGCGCAACCATTATCGGCGAAGCTGTTGACCTAGGCGTATCCGCCTCTAAGACAACTCCCTTCCAGCGGCCGAAGCTTGGGCCCTGGTTCGCCCGACCCGACGATTTCGACATCATCATTTGGTGGCGACTCGACCGCGCCGTTCGCTCCATGGCTGACATGTCGGAGCTGATCACGTGGGCACGGGCGCATGGGAAGCGGCTCGTATTCGCCGAAGGACCGGGCGGCGCGCGCCTCGAACTTGATATGTCCAGCCTGGTCGGCGAGCTGATCGCAACCCTGATGGCGTTCGCTGCCCAGATGGAAGCCGAGTCAATCCGCGAGCGAGTAACCAGTGCACAGGCCGCCATGCGTCTCATGCCTTTGAGATGGCGAGGATCGCGCCCCCCGTACGGCTACCGTCCTATTCCGCTGGAAACCGGCGGGTGGACACTTGAGCCCGACGCGGATGCGATGCGCGTCATTGAACGTGCTATCGCAGCGCTGGTGAACGGCTCCTCCGCTAATAGCGTCGCCTACGCGCTGAACGAGGAAGGCGTACCGTCCCCCGCCGACCATTGGTCCCTCTCGCGAGGCCGCAAGGTGGAAGCACCGACACGCTGGTCTGCCGCCACCCTTACCGCCATGCTGCGAAGTGAATCGCTCATTGGCTGGAAACTAAGCAGTGGTAAGCCAGTACGCGACGTCGAGGGGCGACCCGTGATGATGACGCGTGAACCAATCCTCACCCGCGCTGAACTCGATTCCGTACGGGCGATCCTCGACAGTCGCAGCGTGAACAACGCCATCCGGCGCGACACTGACGCTCTGCTGTTCAAGCTTGTCTATTGCTCCGGGTGCGACGATTACATGTACTTGAACCGCCAACAGGGACGACCGGGGCAGCGACCTACCTACCGTTGCCGGGCGTCGTCCAGGGGCAAGCGCTGCAAATCTCCGATGAATATCCGCGCCGACTGGGTGGACGAGTACGCGGAGCAAGAGTTCCTGCGCTTGCTGGGTGGCCTGCGGATGTCGCGGACAATCAACCACCCCGGCTACGACCCCGGCCCCGAGATCGCCGAAACGCTTGCCGAGTTTGAGGCGCATCAAGCGCAGCAGGGGCAACAAAAGAGCAACGCCGCACGCAACGCTTGGGAAAGACGCGCCGCTGCACTTGATTCCCGTCTAGCAGAACTGGAGACGCTGCCGGTGGTCCCTCCTCGTGTAGAGCGCGTGGAAACCGGCGAAAGTATCGCGGACGCCTGGACGTCGACGGACAGCACGGCGGGAAGACGTGGAATGCTGACCGATGCTGGCGTGAGGATCACTGTGCATCCGGGGTCGGCGGGGGGATGGCGCACACTCAATCCCGCGCGGGTGACTATGGAGCTGACGGATAACGCATACGCCGACGCTGCGGATTACGAGGAAGCTGCAAAGGCGGACGCACAATGACGCGCAGACTCACCCCCGCCGAGGAAGCCGCCGCATTGCGCGCGTTCGTCGCCCGTGAAACCCCAGCACGGCTAGCGGCGCGTGAGCGCGAGGAGCGGTCCGCCGGGCGTCCCGCCGACAAGGCCGTGAGCGTCCGTGTGAGCGCCGAACAGAAGCGGGCCGAGCGGGAGGAACGCCGAGAGCAGGAACGCGCCTACCGCGAGGAGCGCCGGGCGGAGCGGGAGCGCCTGCGGATAGCGCGAGCTGCGGCGCGGATTGCCGAGGCTGAGCGGCTGAGCCAGATACGCGCGGAGCGCGAGGAACGCATGAGAGCCGCTGTGACGCGGGAAAGGGAGCGGGGCGCCGAGACGCCCTAGTAAGGCGGCAGAGAGCCGTACAGCGCCCCCGGTGAGGGAAATCCGCCGGGGGCGTTGCCATGTCTGCCCTACGGGCCGTCAGACGGGCGCTCTGCGCTTCGCGTCGGTCCACCGAGGGGGGCACTACCTCGTGGACGTCGAGGGCGGGTACCGCGCACCGAGGACCGAGTGCGCCCCACTCCTCTACATGTAACCGTTTAACTACTCTCAGTAATGCTCTGGCCGTAACGTTACGAGCTGCGTAACGCACACACCCTCTGTATTTCGAGGGGATGCCGTAACGGGCACCCCGCGCAGAGGGTGCGGCGCTTAACGAACACCCCGCGTGACACACACAGGCACCTTCCGGCCGAGGGTGCCTTTTCGCGGCCCTGATTCAGATCGATCCAACTCGGAGGAAACATGACCGGCAAATGCCCATGCGGCAAACCGCTACGGCCCTACTGCGGCACCGGCACCCGCCCCAAGTGGTGCGGACGCTCCTGCAACTCACGCGCCTACTACCAGCGCAAGACATACGGGGGTGCCCGATGAACCTTGACACCTACACGCCGAAAACACAGGCATTCCTAGTCGACGTCCATTACAGCAACGGAAAGCTTGCCGGGCAAAGCCGCGTAGTCTCCTGCCCATTCTGCGGAAACGAGCACACGCACGGCACATCTCTTGGCCACCGCACGCCGCATTGCCTCCCCCACACCGTGCAGCGCGGACGGCTCAAGATCAGCGATGCGCATAAGAACCCGGGCTACGAACTGTGCGAGCCAAGCGACGACGTGGATTGGGGCCTAGAGCGCGTGTACGCCCAACTATGGGTAACCCGGGCACGCTATCGGCGCTTGTCCGCTGAACACGACCGCATGGACCCATGGACGGCGCGCGAGAAGCATGCAAAGAAGAAACTCAGAGAAGAGATCGACGGGATAGCGAGCGTGCTTGGCGCTGCGGGGGTTGGACTGTAATGGACCTATCGAATATCAACACTGAGGCCCTACTCGCAGCGCTACATCAGGCAGCTAGCGGCGGCGAAGATGTCGGCACCATGGCTGATGACGACCTAGCTATTCACGCGCTGGAAAGCCGATTTAACGGCGCCCTGGCATTCAACCGGGCACGCGGATGGCACTTCTTCCCCGAAGGTGCCCACCATTGGCAGTCGGACGCCGAGGGCGACGACATAACCGCCACAACCCAAACCATGCTGCGCGACCTACGCCGGGTTGAGAGAGACCAGAAGCGTAGCCAGTACCTAGGAAGTAAGCAGCGCCGCGACAACGTTGTGGACATGCTCAAAGGCTTGTCTGATGTGCGCTACAGCGGCGAGTGGGACGCCGACCCGTGGCTACTCGCCGCGCCTAATGGTGTCATCGACCTACGCACCGGCAAGCTAAGCGGCGGCACGCCGGAGCAGCGGATAACAAAGGCCGTGAGCGTTCCTTACGACCCGGACGCCCGCGCTCCTCGCTGGGAACAGTTCCTTACTGAGGTTTTCGCCCACGATCCAGAATTGCCCGCCTACGTACAGCGGCTACTAGGTTACGGCGTTACGGGCAGTACGCGAGAACAGTGTTTCGCGGTGCTCTATGGATCAGGGTCGAACGGAAAATCCACGCTGCTAACTACGCTGCGGGAACTCCTCGGCGCACATGCAACGACCGTTCCATTCGACATGTTCACTACCAGCGGGAAGACGCGCGGCGGCCCCGATGCCGAGATGTTGGTGGGTACACGCCTAGCGCTGGCCAGCGAGACGAACCGATCGGCCGTGCTGGATTCCGCCGCTATTAAGAATGCGACCGGCGGGGAGGAAATCACGGTCAATCCCAAGTACCGCAAGCCGTACGCGTTCAAGCCGCAAGCGCTGATCCTGCTAGCGAGCAACTACAAACCGGTCGTTAAGGAGCAGGACAACGGCACGTGGCGGCGGGTGAAGCTCATCCCCTTCTTGCAGAGTTTCCAAGGCGACCGCAAGGACCCGCACCTAGAGGAAACGCTACGCGCTGAAATGCCGGGAATCCTCGCGTGGCTGGTCCGTGGTGCCGTCGATTGGTACGCCGACGGGCTACACGATCCGGCCAGCGTGAAAGCCGCCGTGGAGGCGTACAAGGACGAGAGCGACACGCTTGCAGGGTTCTTCCCCGGCGTACTCGCCGAGGACCCCCAGGGGCGCATTACGGGCTCCGAACTTTGGAACGCGTACACAGCGTGGGCCGAGGAAGAGGGCATGGACGCATTCCGTACAAAGCGGGCACTAACCAGCGCATTGCGGGAACGGTGCCGGACTATGCAGACATTCAACAGTGGAGGAAAGCGCGGGTTTACGGGCGTCCGGCTTTCTGAGCAAACGGATTGGGCCAACACACCGGCCCTGTTCTGCGCGCCGTAGGACAGCGGGAAGGGGGTGTGTTGCATGTGCACGCCTTGTGTTGCGCAAGCGCACCCCCTCTGACCTGCGGAAAGCAACACAACAACACACTGTGCATACAAACTACAAACATCCAACATTGCCAATACCTAGTCATCTCAAAAGTTCCCGACGCAACAGTTCTATGTGTTGCTGTGCACCTGCCGCCCCTATTCGCTGATAGGCCGAGGCCGGCCGGGGCCTATAACTAATCCAGGGGCCGTAATTTCGGTCCCTTTTCCATGCCCAATGGAGGTCGCACACATGGTTTACCAATTGAACCTTGAAGGAAACGACAAGCTATATGACGCGCAACTGCGCGAACTTACCGGCCACCTATTCGCCGCCCCCACGATGCCGCGCGAGGAGCTGGGCGCGGACGATATCAACGCGCGTTCTGTACAGCGTCTGGCCTATCTGCTGGCGCAGGGAGTGCGCTATTCGGGGGCGTCCGTGCTTGGCGCTGGGGGTAGCGGCGCGATATCGGGCCCTTGGGATGGCGCGCCGCTACCCACGAGCGTTTCGCTGAACGAGGACCTACGCGGGCACACGGAATTCGGCCCAGGCCCTACTAAGACGCGCTATTCGCAGTGTAAGCAGTGCGGCGAAGGGTTCTCGACCACGCGCCCTATGTCTCAGGTGACGCGGTGGCCGGAGTTTTGCGAGAACGCGTGCCGACGTGCCCGCGACGCTGAAAAGGCGAAGGAACGGCGCCGTCGGAGAAAGTAACAGGTGAGGGGGTAATGGGGCCCCTTATCACCGGCGCAGTGCGCAACACACGCCGATCCGTGAGAGACACCTACCTTTCTTTCACCCTTTCTGGGGGTGGGTGTTCCTCCGCTGTAAAGGGCCTGACCGACCCTTAGAGCTCGTAACACGATCATGAATCGGGCTGGTTGAGGCGTCGCCAGCAGATGAGACCGCAGGCCAGGGATACGAGCGCGTCGTGGAGTTCGGTGCGGCGTTCCCAGCGGACGGCGAGTCGTTTGAACTGGTGGAGCAGGGCGAAGGTCTGCTCGACGACGTAGCGGAGTTTGCCCATGCCCTTGATGTTCGGGGCTCCTTTGCGGGAGATGACGGGCAGGATCCGGCGTTTGCGCAGCTCTTCCCGGTTGGGGTTGGAGTCGTATCCCTTGTCGCCGAGCAGGGCGTCCGGGCGTTTGCGGGGACGGCCGGGGCGGCCCGCCACTGACGGGATGCCATCGACCAGGGCGAGGGTCTGGGTGACGTCGTTGACGTTCGCCGCGGTCGTGATGACTTTGAGCGGGGTGCCGCGTCCGTCGCAGATCAGGTGGTGTTTGCTGCCCGTCTTCCGCCGGTCGACCGGCGACGGACCGGTGTCGGCACCCCCTTTTTCGCGCGGACGTGGGAGCCGTCCACGCATGCCCTGGACCAGTCGAGCCGGCCGACCGCATTCAGCTCGGCGAGCAGGATCCGGTGCAGCTGGTCGAAAACCCCGGCCTGCTGCCACCGCTCAAGGCGCCGCCAGCAGGTCTGTCCCGAGCCGAACCCAAGCTCAGGGGGCAGGAGTTGCCACGCGATGTCGTTGTAGAGGACGTACAGGATGCCCTGCAGGCACAACCGGTCAGCTACCGGCCGCGGCCCTGGCGACCTCGTCGGCCAGGGCGGCAGCAGCGGCTCGATCAGCGCCCACAAGTCGTCGTCCACGATCCACGGCCGAGTACTCACACCACCACGAACGGCCGAATCATCACACCAGTTACGCCCGACCAGGGCATCTCAACAAGATCCTGTTACGAGCTCTTATCAAGTCTAGGGCTAGTACCAACGTTAGTTCTCTCAGGATTGGTCTCCTGATCGAGACCGTTGGTACTAGCCCTTTCTTCATGTCTCGAAAGGACACCAACACATGATGTACAACCACCGCGAAACTTCCGAGATACGTTCGTGGCTCACCGGCGACGGCACGCGCGCGCTAGAGCTTAAGCCTTCGCCTGAGGAAGCGCGCACGCTGTCGAAGATTTCCGCCGGTGCTGGCGGCGCGACGGTTCCCACGTCTTTCTATTCGCGCCTTATTCAGCACCTGACCGCCAAGTCGGGTGTGCTGGACGCTGGTCCGACCGTACTGCACACCTCGTCCGGCGAGCAGATGACCATTCCCAAGACCACGGCGCACAGCGCCAACGCGGGCATTGTCGCGGAAGCTGGAATTCTCCCGGCCAACGATCCGGCCTTTGGTATGGCGACGCTTGACGCGTGGAAGTATGGCTATCTAATTCAGCTCAGCCACGAACTTGTCAATGATTCGGCCGTTGACATTCTGGGTTACCTGGCCCAGTCGGCCGGTCGTGCGCTGGGGGATGGTCTAGGAATTCACCTCGTGAGCGGCACGGGTAGCGGCCAGCCTATGGGCGTTCTAACGGCGTCGACTACCGGTAAGACTGGTGCGACTGGCGCCCAGGGCATGCCGAGTGGTGATGATCTGATCGACCTTTACCACTCCGTCTCTAACCCATACCGCGACCACGCTGTATGGCTGATGTCCGACACCACCTATGCCAAGCTGCGGAAGCTCCGCGATGGGTCGGGCGGCGCGGGGAATGGCAACTATCTGTGGAGTCCGGGGCTTACCGCTGCTGACCCGGGCCTACTCCTTGGCAAGCGTGTTGTTATCGATCCGAACATGCCGTCCGTCGGCGTGGGCGCTAAGTCCATTCTGTTCGGTGATTTCCGCTCGTACTTCGTTCGCTTTGCCGAGGGCGTCCGTTTCGAGCGCAGCGACGATTACGCGTTCAATCAGGACCTTATTACATTCCGGTGCCTGCTCCGCGCTGATGGGGAGCAGGTCGACGCGAGCGGTGCCATTAAGCATTTCCAGGGTGGCGCGAGCTGAGCGGGCCCGCGAGGGGGGCAATCTGTAACGTTGCAGACTGCCCCCTTCTGGGGGTGGAGCGTGGCTAATCACCGTGCGGGCCGACCATGGCGCCGCGTACGTGCTCGGATGTTCGCCATCTTCGGTACTCGCTGCCACATATGCGGCCACGAGGGTGCGGGCGAGGCCGACCACCTGGTGCCCCTTTCCGTCGACCCCGACCAGCCGCTAGACCCATATGCCATGAGACCCGCACATGGCGCCTTGTCGCGCTGTGATGCCGCTTATTCAGCTGCTTATGCGGAGCGCGCAGCGCAGGAGCGGGATTCTGTAGGCGCCGGTACGGCCTTCCTGGCGATGCCCGCTGGTATTACTCCGGGTCCGGACGTTTCCGCGCACGCCATGGCTGCACGCGTCCGCGCCGGGAAGTCGTACGAGCGAACGGTCCCCCAGCCCGGTAACTATGAGCCTTACGTCTTCATTGATGTGTCCGAGGCGCCGCGCGGTCCCATTGGCGCGCTAGCGAATAAGGCGAGCGACTTCCTGCGGAACGAGGTTCTGTAATGCGCGGTATGGAGCAGGCAAGCGCTGCGGCAGAGCGTCGCGTCTTCCCCGCCGACTGGGGCATGCCTCCCGAAGGTGCGGAGCAGCGGTCGGCTTGGGTTGCGCGGAACGTGCGGCAGCGTGCTGGGCGTCGGTCCTATGTCCATCCGGCCGAAATGCCGGGACCTTCCACGATGGATGTCCGGCGTACTGAGATGGCGCTAAGGGCGCGCTAACCACCTATACGGGGAGGGGGTTCATGAAAGGCGCAAATTGGCTGCGGTGGGGTGCGTTGCTGGCCGCGCTGACCGGTAGTGAGCTGGTCGCTCACAAATTGTCTCGCACGAAATCGTCGTCGTAGTCCTCATCCCCATTCATCATGAGGATTGCACGACCCTTCGCCATCAGTCCCTCGGAGAGCGAAATACCGCAAGGCGCACAGTGACCTTCGCACTGTTCGTCGTAATCTAGATCTCCGTTGTAGTGAGAGTTGTACTCGCTTCGCGCGTCTTCGATGTCGAATTCTTCACTACACACACAACATATTTCCATGTCGATATGCTACCGACCCTCTGGCTCTCGCGGTGAGGTTTCATCGTGATTGCCAGACAAGCCGCCGACGCTGCGCGCACTCCAGGCACATCTACGCATCGGGCAGGCGCGGGCGGTGCGCATCCGGTCTGCGCTTGCGCACTCGCCATAGCGCACTGCGCATCCGCTGCGCACAACGCAGGAACCCCCGTAACTCACCCTGTCGCCAAGGGAGTTACGGGGGTTCCGTGCGTGCAGCGCCGCGCCTACATGTCGAGCCGGGCAGCGACGACGTCCAGGACGTTGTGAAGGGTCCCAGCGAGTCGCCGTGCGCACTCGGCAGCTTCGCCGGTTGTCAGCCCGTCGGCGTCGAGCAGGAGTTCGGCCATGCGCAGCGCGTTTCGGGCGTTCGCCAGGGTGGCCACGTCAAGCGCCAGCGAGAGGCCGTCCAGTACGCCGCCGACCTCTGTACAGATCATCATGGTGCCGTCGCCTGTGTCGTATCGGCGCCGCGTATTCTCTGCCATATCGGGGTTACCTCCCGGTCAGCCCCCGGACGTTCGCCGCGTCGCGGGGGCACTGTCATTTCCGGACCAGTGTAGGTAGTGGTGGGTAGCGGTAGGTAGTAGTGGGCGGTAATGCGTAGCGGCTCCTACGCCCGTAGCGTCGACAGCGTGGACAAGATCAGCCCAAATAGCCCCGAGTACGTGTATGAACAACTCGCGGGAATCCTTCGGAACAAGATCGCTAGTGGGGAATACCCACCGGGTTCGCGCCTGCCGGGTGAGCTGACGATGACTCACGCCTACGGGGTGGGGCCGGGGACCGTACGGCGCGCGTTGGACATCCTCCGCAGCGAAGGGCTAGTGATCACGCGACCCGCGCGAGGAACATTCGTGTCCACATCGGGGCAGAATGGGACAATGTAAAACACCTACTGCCCCAACCCTGGCGACCACGACCTGATCGACGACTGGAACACCAGCGAGGCGTGGCAGCGCGGCATCCGCTCCCGGCCCTGGTGGCACGAGCGGGTGGTGGGCGGACTGATGTCGTACTGGGTCTACCAGCACCTCGGCAACCTCCCCCCCGCGGCCCTCGCCGCCGACCCCCTCTACAAGGCGGTCCAGAGCGCCGGCGACGCGACCGCGCTGGTGCGGGAGTTCGCCGAGCGCGCCGACGCCGATCCGGCCGCCGTGCGCTGGAGCTACCGCCGCGACTTCGGGCGGGTGCGGCTGCTGATGGTCGACACCCGGGGCTCGCGCGTGCTCGCCGAGCAGCGGCGCGCGATGCTCGACGACGAGGAGCTGGGCTGGCTGCGCGCCCAGGCGCTGGACGACCCCGGCTCCTACGACCACCTGCTCCTGGGGACCTCGCTGCCCTGGCTGCTGCCGCCCGCCATCCACGACGCCGAGACCTGGGACGCCGCCCTGTGCGAGGGGCGCCGGGGCCCGCGCTGGGCCCGGCTCGGGGAGCGGCTGCGCCAGGCGGGCGACCTGGAGCACTGGGCGGCCTTCCCGCGCTCCTTCGCCGACCTCACCGACCTGATCGCCGAGGTCGCGCGCGGGCCGCGGGCCCCCGCCACGGTGCTGGTGCTCTCCGGCGACGTCCACCACGCGTACGTGGCCGAGCCGCGCTGGCCCGAGCCGGTGCGCAGCCTGGTGCTGCAGCTGACCTGCTCGCCGATGCACAACGTCATCCCCGCCGCGATGCGCGCGGGCTTCCGCTTCGGCTGGAGCCGTCCGGGCCGCGCGCTGGGCCGGCTGCTCTCCCGCCACGGGCGGGTAGCGCGGCCGGGGGTCGACTGGGTGCGTACGGGCGGGCCGTGGTTCGGCAACCAGCTGATGCGGCTCACCTTCGCCGGGCGCGAGCGCGCGCGGCTGCGGCTGGAGCAGGCGCGAGCCGCACCCGGCACGACGCGCGGGGTGCGGCTCGTCACCGTGGAGGACCGGGAACTCCTGTGATTCCGGGCCCGGTTGGGGTGGCTACCGCAGCGGTACGGTGAAGCAGCCCACCCTGCGGGAGGTCTCGCCGTCCGCCGTCCCCTCCTCGTGGATGACGATCGAACGCGCCTCCCCGGCCCGCAGGCGCCAGCCGTGCGCCGCCAACGCGGCGGCGCGTCCCGCCGCGTTGGTGGTGAAGTCCAGCCAGACCTCGTTGGCGGGGTTGGCGTAGGCGGGGTCGACGGAGGGCTGCACGGGGTCGGGGACGCGCTGGTAGTGCGGGCCGGAGTCCTGCGGGAGGGCGCCGCAGGGCCGGGTGTGGACGTGGGCGCCGTAACGGCGGTCGGGCAGCAGGCCGTCGACCGCCAGGCGCACCACCGAGGCGCGGCCCGCGGACATCTGCGCCACCGCGATGTACGCCCCGGCCGGCACCAGCTCCATGTCGTACGTCACCGCGTCCGAGGGGATCAGCGCCATCGGCGGCGCGAACCGCGCGCTGTGGACGAGGACTTGTGGCGGCTGCTGCCCGACGGGCGCCGCGGCGGCGGGAGTCGCGGCCGGGAGCGCGGCGGCGGCGAGCAGGAGGGCGGTGGCGGTGAGCGCCTTGCGCATGGGGGTGCTGCTTCCTCTGGGGGACACGGTCGGCCCCCACGGTCCCGGCCGCCGCGCCCCACCCGCCGGTACACGCGCGTGGCATCCGGGTGACAGGGCGGTCCGCCGCACGTGATCTACGTGATACCTGGCGCCCCAGGAGTTATCGCCCATCACACCGGGCGTACGCTGTAGTCGGCTGATCACGGACCACCGTCCGTGACCCCGACGTTACCGGGGCGGGTCACATGGGGGTAGGACAGTGGAATTCCTGGCGTCGTTCGCCGGCACGGGATGGATGTACGCGATCGTCGCGCTCTCCATCCTGCTGGACGTCTTCCTGCCCGTGCTGCCCAGCGGCGCCCTGGTGATCATGGCCGCGACCGCCGCGGCGGGCACCACCGTGGCCCGGCCGGCCGCCTCCGCCGTCCGCGAGGGCGTCGCCGTGCTCGACGGCAGCGTGCCGCTCGCCGAGCTGCTCGCCCTGGTGGTCTGCGCCGCCACCGCCTCCGTCGTCGGCGACCTCGCCGCCTACCGCCTGGCCTACCGGGGCGGGGCGCGCCTGGACCGCGCCCTCGCCCGCTCGCGCCGGCTCTCCGCCGCGCAGGAGCGCCTGGGCGCGGCCGTCGCCGCCGGGGGCGGGGCACTGGTGGTGCTGGCCCGCTTCGCCCCCGCCGGGCGGTCGGTGGTCAGCCTGGGCGCGGGGGTGGCGCACCGCAAGGCGCGCGACTTCCTGCCCTGGTCGGCGCTGGCGGGGGTGGTCTGGGCGGCGTACGGCGTGGGGCTGGGCTATCTCGGCAGCCGCTGGCTGGGCGCGGGCTGGACGGCCACCGGCGTCTCGGTCCTGGCGCTGTTCCTGGCGGGGCTGGGCGCGGCATACCTCGTACGACGGCCGCGCGCCGCCTGAGCCGCTCCGGCCCTCACAGCTCGGCCAGCAACTCCGCCTTCTTCGCGGCGAACTCCGCGTCCGTCAGGATCCCGTCGCGGTGCAGCGCGCCCAGGTGCCGGATGCGGTCGGCCACCTCCGAGGGATCGCGGCGGGCCGGCGGCGGCGCCGGCAGCCGGGCCGGGCCGGCGGCGCGGATCGCGGCCAGCACGGCCGCCGCGAAGGGCAGCGACTCGTGCACCGAGCCGTAGCCGAGGCCGAAGACCACCGCGGCCGGGTCCTGGTCGGCGGGGCCGCGCGCGGGCGCGCTGCCGGCCGGTACGAGCCGCAGATGGCCCGAGAGCCCCTCGGGCGAGCGCCATTCGACGCCGCCGAGGGCGGCCACCGGGAAGGTCTGGTCGCCGGCCTTCCACTTCGCCGAGGAGGCGCCCGTCCAGAACCAGCGGAAGACCACCGCCCGCCCGTCGAAGGAGGCCTTCGCGTCGTACGCCTTGAAGTGCAGCGGCACGGGCGGGACGGCGACCATCGGCGCGCACGGCGACCCGTCGTCGAGGCCGTCGGGGTCGCCGACGTCGCCGCCCAGCGCGGTGCGCAGTTCGTCGCGGTAGTACTCCGCGAGCGTGGCACGGCTTTCCGGCAGCACCAGGCGGTACGGGTCGCAGCCCTCCCTGAGCTGCCCCGCGGCCACGTCGTGGAGGGGGTCGGCGCCCGGCCGCGGCACGAGCCGCAGCACCACCGTCCCCCGCTTGCCCTCTGCCAGCTCCACCCCGCCCAGCGCGGCGAACGGGATCCGCCGCTCCCCCAGCGCGTGGAGCAGCCTCGGCGTACGAATCCCCCGTTCGTACCGGATGAGCACGGAGTCCGCACCGAACTCCCAGGATGCGTGGAGCCCGGACAACACATCACCCATGCGGCTCATCGTAGGGGCGCGGACACGTTACGTCCCCTCTCCCGCCGGGATTGCACGCTACGCGCGTTGAAGTGCCTCTCCGGCGGCGATCGCCGCAAAGGTGCGCAGGCTTCGGGTTCCGGGCCGGAAGTACTCCGTGTGCCCCCGGGCCGTGCCGGCGGGGAAGACGTGGGCGCCGAACTCCGCCGCGACCGGGTCCGCGCCGTGGCCCAGGCCCGCCACCTCGACGTGCGGGACGCCGGAGATCCAGTCGCCGACCGCGCGGGTCGCCCAGATCCGGGCGGTGCTGTGCAGGGCCGCGGCGTCGTCGGCGCGCATACCGGGGCTGCCGGCGACCGTGATGTCGGTGACCGAGGCGGGCAGCCGGGCGGCGGCGACCCCGCAGACCACCGAGCCGTAGGAGTGGCAGAACAGCGAGGTGCGCGGGCGGCCCGGGAGCGCGGAGGCGAAGCGGGCGAGGCGGGCGGCGCCTGCCTCGGCGGGAACGCCGGTGGCCGCGTCCACGCCCAGGCCGGCGGGCGCGGCGTAGTCGGCCCAGGCGATCACGGCGGTACGGCGGCCGGGGGCGGCCTCGCGCACGGCGTCGTAGAGCGCGTCGGCCATGCCGGCGGGGGCGACGTAGCCGGGTTTGCCGTCGGCGGCGAAGCGGCGGAAGTTGCTCAGCTTGGTGTCGACGCCGGGCACCACGACGGCGACGCGCTCGGCGCGGGCCAGGTCGCCGTGGACCTCCGCGACCTGCCCCGTGCCGGCGGGGTCGAAGGCCAGGATGTGCCGCGCCGGGTTCTGCAGCGAGCGCAGCACCGCGATGCGCTCGTGGCGCTGCTCGCGGCCCTGCGGGGTGAGGGCCAGCTCGCGCAACTGGCGCTCCTCCAGCGCCAGTTCCCGCGCGACGGCGCGGCGGTTGGCGCGGTAGCGCAGGGCGGGGGGCGCGCCGTCGAGGTTGCCGACGACGAGGGGGTGGCGGTCGGCGAGCAGCTGTCCGCGTGCGGTGCCGACCTCGGCGAACCAGCGGCTCAGCGTCTGCGGCGCGGAGTCGGGCGCGGGCAGCCTGTCGTGGTTCCAGTCGGCGAGCGCGCTCTCCCACGCGGTGCGCTCCTGGGGGTCGCAGCGCGCCGCGGTCCATCCCACGGTGGCGAAGACGCCCAGCACCACCGCGAGGACGATGATCGCGCGGTGCACGGTGGCCGCGGGAGCGGCGGAGCGGAAGCGGAGGAAGACGTTCACTGCCGAGCACCCTAGGAGACGCGGGGGCGCCTGCGGCGGCCGGGGGGTGAGACATGGATCACGGAGGATCCCGCTCACACCTACGCGGACTCCCGCCCGGACAGCCGTTCGGTCAGCTCACCCACCTGGCCGCGCAGGGCCGCGACCTCCTGGGAGAGGCTCTGGAGCAGTTCCAGCTGGCGGGTCTCCTGCGCGGTGTCGGCCTCGAAACGCGAGATGAACCACGCGGCGATGTTCGCGGTGACCAGACCGATCAGCGCGATACCGGAGATCATCAGGCCCACCGCGATCAGGCGGCCCAGGCCGGTGGTGGGAGAATGATCTCCGTAACCGACAGTAGTCATCGTAGTGAAAGCCCACCAGGCGGCGTCCCCGATGCTGTTGATGTTCGCGCCGGGACGGCCCTTCTCCACCTCCAGTACGGCGAGCGAGCCGACGCACAGCAGTCCCAGCAGCGAGCCTCCGATGTACGTGGTGAGGCGCACCTGCGAGGCGGCGCGCACCCGCCGGCCGGTGAGGAGCACGGCGGAGACCAGCCGCAGCAGCCGCAGCGGCTGGATGAGCGGCAGCAGCACGATGAGCAGGTCGAGCCAGTGCCGCCGCACGAAGCGCCACCGCTCCTGGGCGAGCGCCAGCCGTATCAGGTAGTCGGCGGCGAAGGCGCCCCAGACCAGCCACTCGACGGCCTGGCACAGGGCGGTCGGGTCCGGTGGGAGGTCGTCCACGACGATCGGCAGCGCGTAGGCGGCGGCGAACAGCATGGCGAGCGCGAGGAGGGGCCGGTAGGCGGCCCGCTCCCAGCGCTCGACGCGGGTGGCCAGCTTGACGACCTCCCCGGTGGGCTCCGGCGCGGGCTCGGGGACGCGCTCGGGAGTGGACGGCCCGACGGCGGTGGTCATGGAGATCCCCTACGAAGACGACGACGCGGCGCACCGATGCTAGTCACACCGGTACACCGCGTCGTCCCCTGCGCGGCCCCGCGTCAGCGGCTACGCGTCCGCGGCTACGCGTCGCCGCCCGCCGGACCGGGGTCCGCCGCCGCGACGTCCAGCAGCTGGTAGCGGTCGATCGCCTTCTGCGGGATGCCCCGGTCGATCCTCCCCTCGTTCGCCAGCTCCGTGAGGACCGCCGTGACGATCGACTCGGGGTCGATGTGGAAGTAGCGCCGCGCCGCGCCGCGGGTGTCGGCGAAGCCGAAGCCGTCCGCGCCCAGCGAGGTGTACGTGCCCGGCACCCAGCGCGCGATCTGGTCGGGCACCGACTTCATCCAGTCCGAGACGGCGACCTTCGGCCCCGGCGCGTCCGCGAGCTTGCTCGTGACGTACGGCACGCGCTTGTCCTCGTCGGGGTGCAGGAAGTTGAAGCGGTCGGCGTCGACCGCCTCGCGCCGCAGCTCGTTCCACGAGGTCGCCGACCACACGTCGGCCTTGACGCCCCACTCCTCGGCGAGCATCTCCTGCGCCCGGATCGCCCAGGGCACGGCCACCCCGGAGGCGAGGATCTGCGCCGGGTGCTGGCCGCGGGTGCCGGCCGAGACGCGGTGCAGGCCCTTGAGGATGCCCTCGACGTCCACGCCCTCGGGCTCGGCGGGCTGGACGGTGGGCTCGTTGTAGACGGTGAGGTAGTAGAAGACATCCTCGCCGTGCGGGTGTTCGGGCGAGGAGCCGTACATCCGCTTCAGGCCGTCCTGGACGATGTGCGCGATCTCGTAGCCGTAGGCGGGGTCGTAGGCCATGACCGCCGGGTTGGTGGAGGCCAGCAGCTGCGAGTGGCCGTCCGCGTGCTGCAGCCCCTCGCCGGTCAGGGTGGTGCGGCCCGCGGTGGCGCCGATGACGAAGCCGCGCGAGAGCTGGTCGGCCATCGCCCAGAAGGAGTCGCCGGTGCGCTGGAAGCCGAACATCGAGTAGAAGACGTAGACCGGGATGAGCGCCTCGCCGTGCGTGGCGTACGCGGAGCCGGCGGCGATCAGCGAGGAGGTGCAGCCGGCCTCGGTGATGCCGTCGTGCAGCATCTGCCCGGTCGGGGACTCCTTGTACGACAGCAGCAGCTCGCGGTCGACCGACTCGTACGTCTGGCCGAGCGGGTTGTAGATCTTGGCGCTCGGGAAGAAGGAGTCCATGCCGAAGGTGCGGTACTCGTCGGGCGCGATCGGCACGATGCGGTGGCCGATGCCCTTGTCGCGCATCAGGTCCTTCAGCAGCCGCACGAAGGACATGGTGGTGGCGATCTCCTGGGTGCCCGAGCCCTTCTTGACGCCCGCGTAGACCTTCTCGTCGGGCAGCGGCAGCGGCTTGGCGCGCACCACCCGGCTGGGCACGTAGCCCCCCAGCGCCCGGCGCCGGTCGTGCATGTACTGCAGCTCCTGCGAGTCGCGGCCCGGGTGGTAGTACGGCGGCAGGCCGGACTCCAGGTCCTTGTCCGGGATCGGCAGGTGGAGGCGGTCGCGGAAGCGCTTGAGGTCCTCGACCGTGAGCTTCTTCATCTGGTGGGTGGCGTTGCGGCCCTCGAAGTTCGGCCCCAGCGTCCAGCCCTTGACGGTCTGCGCGAGGATCACGGTGGGCTGGCCCTTGTGCTCCTGCGCCGCCTTGAAGGCCGCGTAGACCTTGCGGTGGTCGTGGCCGCCGCGCCCCAGGTGCAGCAGCTGGTCGTCGCTCATGCCCTCGACCATCTGGCGCAGCCGCTGGTCGTCGCCGAAGAAGTGGTCGCGGATGTACGCGCCGGACTCGGTGGCGTAGGTCTGGAACTGCCCGTCGGGGGTGGTGTTGAGCTTGTTGACCAGCACGCCGTCGCGGTCCTGGGCGAGCAGCGGGTCCCAGGTGCGGTCCCAGATCAGCTTGATGACGTTCCAGCCGGCGCCGCGGAACTGCGACTCCAGCTCCTGGATGATCTTGCCGTTGCCGCGCACCGGGCCGTCGAGGCGCTGCAGGTTGCAGTTGACGACGAAGGTGAGGTTGTCCAGGCCCTCGCGGGCGGCGATGGAGAGCTGGCCCAGCGACTCCGGCTCGTCCATCTCGCCGTCGCCGAGGAAGGCCCAGACCTGCGAGCGGGAGGTGTCGGCGATGCCGCGGGCCTGGATGTAGCGGTTCATCCGGGCCTGGTAGATCGCGCCCATCGGGCCCAGGCCCATGGAGACGGTGGGGAACTCCCAGAAGTCCGGCATCGAGCGCGGGTGGGGGTAACTGGACAGCGAGTGCGGGGCCTTGGACTTCTCCTGGCGGAAGCCGTCGAGGTCGGCCGCGGAGAGGCGGTCGAGCAGGAAGGCGCGGGCGTAGATGCCCGGGGAGGCGTGGCCCTGGATGAAGATCTGGTCGCCGCCGTCGCCGTCGTCCTTGCCCCGGAAGAAGTGGTTGTAGCCCACGTCGTAGAGGGAGGCGGAGGAGGCGAAGGTGGCGATGTGGCCGCCGACCCCGATGCCGGGGCGCTGGGCGCGCGAGACCATCACGGCCGCGTTCCAGCGGGTGGCGTTGAGGATCTTCCGCTCGATCTCCTCGTCACCGGGGAAGAACGGCTCGTCCTTGGTGGCGATGGTGTTGACGTAGTCCGTGCTGCGCATCTCGGGCACGGCGACGCGCTTCTCGCGGGCGCGCTCGATGAGCCGCAGCATCAGGTAGCGGGCGCGCTCGCGCCCCTTCTCGTCGACGGCCGCGTCGAGGGACTCCAGCCACTCCCGGGTCTCCTCCGGGTCGAAGTCGGGGACCTGGCTGGGAAGGCCGCCAATGATGATCGGGTTGCGATCGGATGCGGAAGCCACGCTGTTCCTTCGCTCTTCAGTCGGATGTGCTGCTCAGGTCGTGCTGCCTGCCGGCACCTGTGCTGTTGTGTGCGCGCCTCCCATCGTGTACCGCTGCGGCGCGTACGTCATCTCTACCGGGGGGTAACCAGCGGTCTGCGGCGAATCCGGCCCGCCCCGGTGCACGGGCCCGGGCCCCGCTGCCCCATACTCGGACATGCCCGACCACACTTCGTTTGGGCGGAAGCCGTCGCGGGGTACTTGCGCGATCCGCCCGGCACGTGTGGACTACGCCCATCGCCTCGCGTGTACGCGGGGCAGCGGGCAGTCTTGGAGCGGCACCCCGACCCGGGGGCCCTGAGACGCCGGCAGACCATGAGTAGACGTGAGTATCCGAACCGAAGCAGGAGGCAATCCGTGAGCGCGACCGCGGGCCACGCGGAGACGAACCTGGCCGTACGGCTGGGTTTCCAGACCGGAATGGTGGTCCAGGAGATCGGCTACGACGAGGACACCGACCAGGAGCTCCGCGATCTGATCGAGGAGACCGTCGGTTCCGAGCTGGTTGACGAGGACTACGACGACGTGGCCGATGCCGTGGTGCTCTGGTTCCGCGACGACGACGGCGACCTGACCGACGCACTGGTGGACGCCACCACGTACATCGACGAGGGTGGTTCCGTCCTGCTCCTGACGCCGAAGACCGGCCGGGACGGATACGTCGAGCCGAGCGACATCAACGACGCCGCGACCACGGCGGGTCTGTCGCAGACCAAGAGCATCAACGCGGGCAAGGAGTGGAACGGCAGCAGGCTGCTGACCCCGAAGGCGGCCCGCTCCGGCAGCAAGCGCTGACGGATCCCCCACCGCACCCCTCGCGGGGCCGGTGGGGCGCCTTCGGGTGCCGGAGTCGCCGTCAGGGCCGCTCCGGAGCGGCTTCGGTACGGCCTAGGCTGACGGGCATGGCTGCCCTGACGCCCGGCTCGACCGCGCCCGACTTCACCCTGCGTACCCAGCACGGCAAGGCCGTCCGGCTCTCGGATCACCGAGAGCCGGACGGCCTTGCCGTGCTGCTCGTCTTCTACCCCTTCGCCTTCACGGGCGTGTGCACCGCGGAGCTGCGCGCCCTGCGCGACGTCGAGGAGCGGCTGGCCGGCGGCGGGGCGCGGCTGCTGGCCGTCTCCTGCGACCCGATGCACACCCTGCGGGTCTTCGCCGACCAGGAGGGCATCGACTTCCCGCTGCTGAGCGACTTCTGGCCGCACGGCGAAGTGGCCCGCGCCTACGGCGTGTTCGACGAGGAGAAGGGCTGCGCGGTGCGCGGCACCTTCCTCATCGACGGCGGCGGCACGGTGCGCTGGACGGTCGTCAACTCCCTGCCGGACGCCCGGGACGTCGAGGAGTACGAGCGGGCGCTGGCGGCCCTCGCTCCTAGCAGCCCCCTGTGACAACTCCCTGACATCGCGTCACGTTGTCCACAGGAGCCCCGTTGTCCACAGACCACGGGACGGCAACGGCGGTTGACCGGTACGTTTGAGTCCTGGCCCAGGGGATCAAGCAGCACTGTGCGCGGCGCTGCGGGGCACGGCAGGGGCCGGGGCGCGGGCGGCGCACGCCGCGGACGCGCGGACGTCATTCGGAAAGCATCAGGAGGGGAACTGTGGGAGTCAGCCTCAACAAGGGCGGCAACGTCTCACTTTCGAAGGAGGCGCCGGGTCTCACCGCCGTGGTCGTCGGTCTGGGCTGGGATGCCCGCACGACCACCGGGTCGGACTTCGACCTGGACGCCAGCGCGCTGCTGACCGGCCCCTCGGGCAAGGTCCTCTCGGACGCCCACTTCGTCTTCTTCAACCAGCTCAAGAGCCCCGAGGGCTCCGTGGAGCACACCGGCGACAACCTCACGGGCGAGGGCGAGGGCGACGACGAGGTCATCAAGGTCAACCTGGCGGGGGTGCCGGCCGAGGTCGACAAGATCGTCTTCCCGGTCTCGATCTACGACGCGGAGACCCGCCAGCAGTCCTTCGGCCAGGTCCGCAACGCCTACATACGCGTGGTCAACCAGGCCGACAACAACGAGCTGGCGCGCTACGACCTCAGCGAGGACGCCTCCACGGAAACGGCGATGATCTTCGGCGAGCTCTACCGCCACGGCGCCGAGTGGAAGTTCCGCGCCATCGGCCAGGGCTACGCCGCCGGGCTGCGCGGCATCGCCCAGGACTACGGCGTCAACGTCTGAGCCCCTCGGGGAACCAAGCAGCGCCAGGCGCCGCTCATTGCCCGTTTCGGGCAGTGCGCGGCGCCCCGCACACGCACCACACTAGGACGTCAGGCAACACCGGGGAGGACACAGTCATGGGCGTAACGCTGGCGAAGGGCGGCAACGTCTCCCTTTCGAAGGCCGCTCCGAATCTCACCAAGATCATGGTCGGGCTCGGCTGGGATGCCCGGTCCACCACCGGCGCGGACTTCGACCTGGACGCCAGCGCCCTGCTCTGCGGGAGCAGCGGCCGGGTGCTCGGCGACGAGTTCTTCGTCTTCTACAACAACCTCAAGAGCCCCGAGGGCTCCGTGGAGCACACCGGCGACAACCTCACGGGCGAGGGCGAGGGCGACGACGAGAGTCTCTATGTCGACCTCTCGCTGGTCCCGGCGGTCTGCGAGAAGATCGTCTTTCCGGTCTCCATCCACGACGCCGACGCCCGCGGCCAGAGCTTCGGCCAGGTCAGCAACGCCTTCATCCGCGTGGTCAACCAGGCGGACGGGGCGGAGCTGGCGCGCTACGACCTCAGCGAGGACGCCTCCTCGGAGACGGCGATGATCTTCGGCGAGGTGTACCGCTACCACGGTGAATGGAAGTTCCGGGCAGTGGGGCAGGGGTACGCGTCCGGGCTGCGGGGCATCGCCCTAGACTTCGGAGTCAATGTTGGCTGATTTCGTACACACGATTGGATTGGACGGCTTGTGATCCTGAAAACCTTCGGCTGGTCCTTCGCGGTCACCGCGCTCGGACTGGTGGCTGCGTTCCTTTACGGAGGGTGGGTCGCCTTCGGGCTGGTCGCGATCCTGTCCGTCCTCGAGATCTCGCTCTCCTTCGACAACGCGGTGGTCAACGCCGGCGTGCTGAAGAAGATGAGCGAGTTCTGGCAGAAGATCTTCCTCACCATCGGCATCCTCATCGCCGTGTTCGGCATGCGGCTGGTCTTCCCGGTCGCGATCGTGTCGATCACGGCCAGCCTGAACCCGGTCAAGGCGATCGACCTCGCGCTGAACGACAAGGAGCGCTACGAGGAGCTCGTCACCAACGCGCATCCCTCCATCGCGGCCTTCGGCGGCATGTTCCTGCTGATGATCTTCCTGGAGTTCATCTTCGAGGAGCGCGAGCACACCTGGCTCGGCTTCATCGAGCGCCCGCTCTCGCGCCTGGGCAACATCGACGGCATCTCCGTGTGCCTGGCCCTGATCGCCCTGCTGGGCAGCGCGCTCTTCTTCGCCGGCGACGCCCACCAGTACGGCGGCCACCACGCGGACAAGACCTCCACGGTGCTGCTGGCCGGTGTGGCCGGCCTGATCACCTACCTCGTGGTCGGCGGGCTCTCCGGGCACTTCGAGTCCAAACTCGAAGAGGAGGAGGAGCACGAGCACGAGCTGGAGGAGGAAGCGGCGCGGGCCGGAAAGAAGTTCGAGCCGGTCAAGCTGGTCGGCAAGGCCGCCTTCTTCATGTTCCTCTACCTTGAGGTGCTGGACGCGTCCTTCTCCTTCGACGGCGTCATCGGCGCTTTCGCCGTCAGCAACGACGCGATCGTCATCGCGCTGGGCCTGGGCATCGGCGCCATGTACGTCCGGTCGCTGACGGTCTACCTGGTCCGCAAGGGAACCCTGGACGACTACGTCTACCTGGAGCACGGCGCGCACTACGCGATCGGCGCGCTGGCGGTCCTGCTGCTGGTGACCATCCGCTACGAGGTCCCCGAGATCGTCACCGGCCTGATCGGCGTGGCGCTGATCGCCTGGTCGTTCTGGTCCTCGGTGCAGCGCAACAAGCGGCTGGCCGCCGAGGGCGGCGGCTCGGACGTCAAGTCCGAGGTCTCCTCCGGGGTCTGACGGCGGGCAGAGCGGGAAAGATGGGCCCTGGGGGCGGTGGCTGCCACCGCCCCCAGGGCCTTTTCGATGCTCCGGGCGCCGGGTGGCCGGTCCGCGGGGCGGGTGAGACATGTGGGGCGAAGAGGACGAAGGGGAGGGGACGAAGAGGCGATGGGCTTCTGGGACAGCCTGCTGGGCACCTGGCGGCGCGAGGGCGTGCCCAGCTTCGACAGCGGGGGCACCTCGTACGCGGTGCAGCTGACCAAGCGCAATCCGACGATCTCGCTGACCCGGCAGGGCGCCGACCGGGGCACGATGCGGATCAACCTCTCCTGGCGGATGCGCTCCTCGGACGTGGGCGCGCGCCCGGTCCGCACGGGCAGCCTGCTGCGCCACCCCGGCCGCCTCTTCCGGCCGGAGGTGCCCAGTGCGCAGGGGCAGGCCATGGTCAACGTCGACCTCGACCTGGCGTGCATGTACGAGCTGAAGGACGGCTCGCGCGGCGTCGTGCAGCCGCTGGGCAACTTCTTCGGCGACACCAACAAGGCGCCGTACGTGAAGCTCAGCGGCGACGACCGCTTCGGCTCCGCCTCCGGCGAGACGATCTACGTCAACCTCGACCACCGCGACGAGATCACCCGCCTGCTGGTCTTCGTCTACATCTACGACGGCACCCCGGCCTTCGACCGCACCCACGCCTCGGTCACGCTCTACCCCAGCAACGGCCCCCGCGTGGAGATCACCCTCGACGAGCGTGCGCCGGAGGCCCGTTCCTGCGCGGTGGTGCTGATCGAGAACGTCAAGGGCGAGCTGCGGGTGCGCCGCGAGGTCAAGTACGTCTACGGCTTCCAGTCGGAGCTGGACCGCATGTACGGCTGGGGCCTGCAGTGGGGCCGCGGCTACAAGACCCCGGCCCGCTGAGCCCCGACACCGGCCTCCGGCGCCCGGCCGGGTCTCAGCGGCCGATGAACTGCGGTCCCTGGGGCGGGAGGGTGAAGGCCGGGGGGTAGCCGTAGCCGACCGGGGCCGGGGCCGGATGAGAGGGCGGGGGCGGGGGCTGCTGCGGGGGCGCGGGGTGCGGCTGCGCGGACTGGGGGACGGGCTGGGGCGCGGGCTGCGGGGCCGGGGGCTCCTGGGCCGCCGCTGCCGCCTCCTCGTCGACCGAGATGCCGAAGTCCGTCGCCAGGCCGACCAGCCCCGAGTCGTAGCCCTGGCCCAGCGCGCGAAAGCGCCAGCCGCCCTCGCGGCGGTAGAACTCGCCGCAGATCAGCGCCGTCTCCCGGCCCGTCTCGGGCGTGATGTCGAAGTACGCGAACGGCTCCGCGCCGGGCGCCCCCGCGTCGTACAGCAGCACCCGCAGGTCCGAGACCTGGTCGAAGGTGCCCTGGTCCGAGGAGGCCGCCAGCACCAGCCGCCCCACGTCCGCCGCCTGCGACTCCAGCCGGACCTCGATGGAGTCCGTGAGGCCGTCGGTGCGGCTCTGCTTGGGCAGCTTGCGCACCGTCCCGGAGGGGTGGCGCGGCTGGTTGTAGAAGACGAAGTCGTCGTCGGAGCGCACCCGTCCGTCCGCGCCGAGCAGCAGCACGGAGGCGTCCACGTCCGGCACCGCGGGACCGGGGTGCCAGCGCAGCACGGCCCGTACCGCCGCGGCCCGCAGCGTGAGGTTGGCGCCCTTGGCCATGGCGTGCGTCATGCGAATATCCTGCCCCCTCCCCACCGTCCGGGACAACGCGCCCCCGGAATCCGGACTGTCGTACACGGCACTGATGTGCGACGGTTACGGGGATTTCACGGCCGGGGGGAACGTTTCAGCCAGTGCGCGACGTACTCTTACCGCCCTGCCGTCCGTATCGGCACCAGCACCCACACCAGCGACAGGGGGATCGCATGCGGCATTTCGGACAGTTGGCCCCGGATCTGCGGGACAGCCTCTTCCACCAGGAACCGGCCGAGTTCCACACCGGCTCCCCCGCCCGTACGCTCGCGTGCGCGCTGGGCGCCACCCTCTACACCCCCGCCACCCGCCCCGACCTGGGCGCCGCCATCGCCAAGCAGGCGGCGCGCGGCGTGGTCTCCATGGTGCTGTGCCTGGAGGACGCCATCGCCGACGGGGACGTCCCGGCGGCCGAGGCGAACGTGGTGCGGCATCTGCGCGAGCTGGCGGACCCGGGGCGCGAGGCCGGCGGGGACGGCGGCGCCGGGCTGCCGCTGCTGTTCATACGCACCCGCGACGCCGCCCAGATACCCGACCTCGTCGCGCGGCTGGGCCCGGCGGCACGGCTGCTCTCCGGTTTCGTGCTGCCCAAGTTCACCGAGGACCGCGGCATCCCGTTCCTGGAGTCCCTGGTCGAGGCCGAGGCGGCGAGCGGCCTGCGCTTCTTCGCGATGCCCGTGCTGGAGTCGCCCGAGCTGCTGCACCTGGAGAGCCGCCAGGAGACCCTGGCCGGAATCAAGCGGACGCTGGACAAGTACCGCGAGCGCGTCCTCGCGCTGCGCCTGGGCGTCACCGACTTCTGCTCCGTCTACGGACTGCGCCGCGCCCCCGACATCACCGCCTACGACCTGCAGCTGGTCGCCTCCGTCATCGGCGACGTGGTCAACGCCTTCGGCCGCGCGGACGGCACGGGCTTCACCGTGACCGGCCCGGTGTGGGAGTACTTCCGCCCGCACGAGCGGATGTTCAAGCCGCAGCTGCGCCGCAGCCCCTTCACCGGCGCCACCGAGACCCTGCGCGACCTGCTGATCGCGCACGACATGGACGGCCTGCTGCGCGAGATCGAACTCGACCGCGCCAACGGCCTGCAGGGCAAGAGCTGCATCCACCCCAGCCACGTGCCCCTCGTGCACGCCCTGTCGGTGGTCAGCCTGGAGGAGTTCGGCGACGCCCACGACATCGTGCGGCGGGAGGCCGAGGGCGGCGGCGTGCTGCGCTCGGCGTACACCAACAAGATGAACGAGGCCAAGCCCCACCGCGCCTGGGCCGAGCGGACCCTGCTGCGCGCCGAGGTCTTCGGCGTCGCGCGCGAGGACGTGACGTTCGTGGAGCTGCTGGACGCGGGACTGGCAGGACTGAAGGGAAACCGCTGAACCGTGGTCGTCTGGAACGGGGAATGGGTCACCGAACGGCTGGGCGTGGAGCTGACGGGGCCCCCTGACGACCCCGGCGCCCCCGACGGCGCCCCCGACGGCGCCTCCTACAGAGACGCCGGCGCGCGGGCGGAGCTGCGGGGCCTGCTGGGCCTCGCGCTGCGCCGCAATCCGCGCCGCGCCCACCTGCTGGTCTCCTCGGTGCTGGGCAAGCACGTGCCCGCCCCGCCGGCCGAGGTGTACGGGGCGGGCCTGCGCCTGGGCGCGCTGGTACGGGAGACGCTGGGCGCGGCGGAGTCGGCGCGCGCGGTGGTGCTCGGCTACGCCGAGACCGCCACCGGGCTCGGGCACTGCGCGGCGGACGGCCTGGGGGCGGCGGCGTACCTGCACTCCACGCGCCGCCCGGTGGCGGGCGTGGCGGCGGCGGGCGGCTTCGAGGAGGAGCACAGCCACGCGACCTCGCACCTACTGCTCCCCGAGGACCCGGCGCTGCTGGCCGGGGACGGCCCGCTGGTGCTGGTGGACGACGAGCTGTCCACCGGCCGCACGGTCCGCAACACCGTCGCGGCGCTGCACGCCGTCGCGCCCCGGCAGCGCTACGTGGTCGCCGCGCTGGTGGACATGCGCTCGGCGGCGGACCGCCGGGAGCTGGCGAAGTTCGCGGCGGAGCTGGGCGCGCGGGTGGACGTGGTGGCGCTGGCGGCGGGCGAAGTGCGGCTGCCCGAGGGCGTGTTGGAGCGCGGGCAGGAGCTGGTGGCGGCGCTGGAGGAGGACGGGGCGCCGGAGGAGGACGGGGCCCCGGAGGCTCCCGAAGCCGCCCCCGCCACCCCCCGACGCGTCGACCTGGGCTGGCCCCTCGACCTCCCCGACGGCGCCCGGCACGGCTTCACGCCCCGCCACCGCGCGCGCCTGGAGGCGGCGCTGCCCGCGATGGCCGCCCGGCTGGCGGAGGCGCTGGACGCGGGCGCGCGGCGCGTACTGGTGCTGGGCTCCGAGGAGTTGATGTACGCCCCGCTGCGGCTGGCGGGCGCGCTGCAGGAGGCGGCGCCCGACCTGGAGGTGCGCTTCTCCACCACGACGCGCTCCCCGGTCCTGGCCGTGGACGATCCGGGCTACGCGATCCGCACCCGGCTGGCCTTCCCCGCCCACGACGACCCGGCCGACGGCCCCGGCACCCGGTACGCCTACAACGTCGCCCCCGCGCAGGGCATTTCACCCTTCGACGCCGTCATCGCCGTGGTCGACTCCGCCGGGGACACCCCCGCGCTGGACGGCCTCCTCGCCCGACTCACCGCCCGTACCCCGCAGGTGCTCCTCGCCGTGATCCCCTCGTACACGCCCCTCCCCCGCCCCCTGCGCGGCCCGGACTTCGGCAGCTACGCCCCCGAGGACGTCGGCTGGCTGCTGAAGGACCTCTCCGGCGTGGCGCTGGAGGCGCCCACCGAGGAGCGCGAGGAGGCCGTGCAGCGCGGCGGGGCGCACTACGCCGAGTCGCTGCCGGTGGAGTACCAGCCCAGCGCCGACTACCAGGCGCTCTTCCAGCAGGCCCTCACCACCTCCGCCCGCCGCGTCGCGCACGCGGTCGCGGTCGTCACCGAGACGGTGCTGCGCGAGCGCTCGCCCCGCCCCGTCCTGGTCTCCCTCGCCCGCGCCGGCACCCCGGTCGGCGTGCTGATGCGCCGCTGGGCGCGCCAGGCGCACGATCTGGACCTGCCGCACTACGCCGTCTCCATCGTGCGGGGCCGGGGCATCGACCCCACGGCGATGCGCTGGCTGGCCGAGCACCACGACCCGGCCGACGTGGTCTTCGTCGACGGCTGGACGGGCAAGGGCGCCATCACGCGCGAACTGGCCGAGGCGCTCGACCGGTTGCCGGGCCGCCCCGCCTTCGACCCGCGCATGGCGGTCCTCGCCGACCCGGGCCGCTGCGTGGACACGTACGGCACCCGGGAGGACTTCCTCATCCCCTCCGCCTGCCTCAACTCCACCGTCTCCGGGCTGGTCTCGCGCACCGTGCTGCGGGAGGGGCTGATCGGGCCGGGGGACTTCCACGGCGCGAAGTTCTACCGCGAACTGGCCGGCGCGGACGTCTCGGAGGCGTTCCTGGACACCGTCGCCGGGCACTTCGGCGGCCTCGGGACCGTGGCGCCGATGCCCGACTCCCCCGGGCGCGCGCCCGACTGGAGCGGCTGGCGGGCCGTGGAGCGCGTCAGCGAGGCCTACGGCATCCACAACGTGAACCTCGTCAAGCCCGGCGTCGGCGAGACGACCCGGGTGCTGCTGCGCCGCGTCCCCTGGCGGATCCTCGCGCGGCGCGGCGCGGGCAGCGACCTCGACCATGTCCGGCTGCTCGCACAGCAGCGCGGCGTCCCCGTCGAAGAGTGCGACGACGCGGACCTGCCGTACACCTGTGTGGGCCTCATCCACCCGCAGTACACGCGCGGCGCCACCGGCGCCGACGGGAAGGCGATCACTCCTTGAACTCCGCGAGCCGTACGGGGCCGTCCGTACTCGTCGCCAGCGACCTCGACCGCACGCTGATCTACTCGCCCGCCGCGCTGATGCTGACGATGCCGGACGTCCGGGCCCCGCGGCTGCTGTGCGTGGAGGTGCACGAGGGCCGGCCGCTGTCGTTCCTGACGGAGACGGCCGCCGCCCACCTCGCCGCCCTCGCCGCGCGCTCGGTCTTCGTCCCGACCACCACGCGCACCCGCAAGCAGTACCGCCGCATCCACCTCCCCGGCCCGCCCGCGCCGTACGCGATCTGCGCCAACGGCGGCCACCTCCTGGTCGACGGCGAGAGCGACCGGGACTGGCAGGGCGCGGTGGCCCGGCGGCTGGCCGAGCAGTGCGCGCCGCTGGCGGAGGTCCTCGCGCATCTGGAGCGCACCGCCCACCCGGACTGGACGCGCAAGCTGCGCACCGCGGAGGAGCTGTTCGCGTACGTCGTGACGGAGCGGGCCCTCGTACCGGAGCTGTGGCTGAAGGAGCTGTCCGACTGGGCCGGGCAGCGCGGCTGGTCGCTCTCCGCGCAGGGCTCGAAGGTCTACCTGGTGCCGCGCCCGCTCACCAAGAGCGCGGCGGTGGCGGAGGTCGTACGCCGCGCCGGCACGGAGGTGGTGCTGACGGCCGGCGACTCGCTGCTGGACGCCGACCTGCTGCTGGCCGGCGACCACGGCTGGCGCCCCGGGCACGGCGAGCTCGCCGACCAGGGCTGGACGGCGCCGCAGGTCACGGCGCTGGGCGAGCGGGGCGTCCTGGCCGGGGAGCTGATCCTGGCGGAGCTGCTGCGGCGGGTGTGACGAGGCGCGGGTACGGCGGCGGGGCGGGCGGGTTGTGAAACCGCCCGCCCCGCCGTACCCGCGCCTCGCACCCGGGTGCGCCTCAGGCCGTCCGCAGCCCGCTCTTTCCCCTGTCGCCGGGCTTCCCGGCGTTGCGGGTCTGCCAGTACGGGTTGTCGTGCGGGAGTTTGCTGCTCACCCGGCCGTACATCCCCGACGTCACCAGGAACAGCCCCAGGATGAAGCTGAAGATGACGTTCGACATCGTGAAGGCGAGGAAGTTCGCCTCGGTGTCCAGCAGCGCCAGGTTGACGAAGCCGCTGAGGATGAACAGCCAGCCCACCAGCATGTTCAGTGACGAGGCGAAGTTCCCGCCGCGCCAGGCCCCGTAGAGCAGGACCGGCCCGACGATCACGGAGAGGAGCCCGAGCAGGCCGTTGGTGCTCAGGCCCATCAGCTCCTCCCCCTCGCGGGCGGCGAACCCGACCTGGTCGACCAGCGCGAGGATGCCGAAGACCAGCAGCCAGACCCCGGCGAGGCCGGCGCCGATGCGGTAGACGAGGCTCAGCCTGTGGTCGACGGGCAGATGCTCGTCGAGGAAGGTGTGCTTGCTCAGGCCGATGTTGACGCCGCGCTCGTGCAGCGCGCCGCGGGCACCTTCCTGCTTGTGGGTCGGTTCGTTCGCCAGCGGGTGCGGGGGCGCGTCCGCCAGGTAGTCCTGGGTGGCCATGGTGACCTCCTCGGGGTAGGGACCCTCCGTCCAGGATCCTCCCGGGGTGCGAAGGGGGGCAAGTCCTCGCGGTGACGGACAGTGACCGACTACCCTGTGCGCATGCCTCGCTATGAGTACCGCTGCCGTCCCTGCGACACCACCTTCGAGCTCAGCCGCCCCATGGCGGAGTCCGCCGCCCCCGCCTCCTGCCCCCAGGGCCACGACGACACGGTCAAGCTGCTGTCGACGGTGGCGGTGGCGGGGGGCTCCGCGCCGTCCGCCTCCGCCGCGCCGGCCGCGCCGACCGGGGGCGGGGGGTGCTGCGGGGGCGGCTGCTGCGGGTAGCCGCGGCTGTGCTTACGGGCTTTACGGGGCTTTGCGGGGTTTTACGGGCAGGGCTCTCGTACGGGCTCAGTGCCCGGTGCTCAGCCCCTCGCGGATGGCCTGCACGACGCGGGCGGCCGTGTCCCGTACGGCCTCCAGCTCCATCAGGAAGTGCCAGTAGTCGGGGTGGCGCCCGCCGAGGTCCTCCACCGCGCGGTCCAGCCGGGCCATCGCCTCGTCGAGCGGGCGGGCGTGGCGGGGGTCGGGGGTGCTGCGCCCGGCCATGGCGAGGCGCTGCGCGTCGCGTACGGCGAAGCGGGTGCGGTCCACCTCGCCCCGGTGGCTCGCCTGGACCTCGTTGAGCCGCCGCAGCCGCTCCTGCGCGGCGGTGATCGCCTCGTCGGTCTGGTTGAGCAGCGCCCGCGCGGTCGCCAGCAGCGCCGTGGCATCGGCCCAGCGCTGCTCGGCGCGGGCCCCGGCTGCCTCCCGGATCCTCCCCTCCGCCTCGGCGACGGCCCGCGCGGCCTGCTCGGGCACCGGCTGCAGGTCCTCCCAGCAGGCCATGGCGAAACGCCGGCGCAGCTCGCTGAGCACGGGCGCGGTGCGTTCGGCGCGGGTGGCGAGGGCCTGCGCGCGGGTGCGCAGCGTGCCGAGCCGCCGATCGATCTCCTCGGCCCGGCGCGGCAGCTGCTCGGCCTGGGCGCGCAACTCCTCGGCGGTGCGCTGCAGTTCGACGGCGCGGTGGACGGTGGCCTGCACGCCGTGGACGCCGGCGCCCTCGTTGAGCCTGGTCAGCTCGGGTGCCAGGCGCGCCAGCCGGGCGGCGAGGTCGTCGGCCCGGTAGCCCTTGTCCCGTACGGCGTCCAGGGCGTTGCCGGCGGCCAGCAGGGCCTGGCGGGCGCGCTCGACGGCGGGGGCGAGGCGGGCGAGCTGGGTCTCGGCCTGCTGGAGGATGGACCCGAGCCCGTGCGCGAAGTGATCGAGGTCGGCGCGCACCCGCTCCAGCTTGTTGGTGGCCTGCTGCAACTCCTGGCGCGCCCGGTCGGCCGCGGCGGCCGTCAGATCGTCGCGGTCGAGGTCGTGGGCGTCGACGGCGGCGATGTAGGCGGCGCTGGCCTCGTCGATCCGCCGCCCGAGCTCGGCGAAGTCCCCGACCGCCGTGCGGGCGGCGGGCGAGTCGTCGACGGCGGCGATGGTCTCGATGGAGATGCGCAGGTCACGCTGGGTGCTGTCGAGCTCGTAGAAGGCATTGGCGGCGGCGTCCTTGGCCGCCTGCGCCCCACTGCGTCCGCTGTCGCCCCGCCCGCTCCCCCAACCCCACCGCCGGGCGCTGTGCGCCGTCACGCGACCTCCAGTACTCGCCCACCTGCCGCCGTCCACCGGCAGCTGCATTGTCCCACTGGAGGAGGACGAACACAGGCCCGAAATAGTTCGCACCCAAGCCCACCCGCCTCCGAACGGATTTGCAGCCCCACCCCGAGGGCAAGGTAAGGTGACGACTCACCCGGACGCGTAGCTCAGCGGTAGAGCGCCGCCCTTACAAGGCGGATGTCGGCGGTTCGAAACCGTCCGCGTCCACAACGCCGGATACGACGAAGGCCCAGGTCAGTGGGGAGATCCCCGCAGATCTGGGCCTTGTGCGTTCCCGGTGCTTCGGGTGGGGCCCTACGCGGCGCCGGTGTCGTCCGCGTCCGGAGCGGCGACGGTCTTGTCCATGGGGCCGCTGTGGAGGGCGTTCTCCGTCGGGTACAACCATGGGCTGTGATCACCGGCCTGGAGCCGGTCGAGCGCGATCAGCGCGTCCGCCGCGGTCTTGCAGCGCGGGTTCCGGACGGCGAAGGCGGCGACGCGGGCGCGCTGAGTGGGCAGCCCAGCCCTCCCCGAAGAGGCGGATGACACCGATCTCTTCGACGCCGCACCCGACCGCCCGGGGCTCTCATCCGCCGGATGCCGGGCGGATGGTCTCCACCCCGAACACCGGGTCGACGGGTTCGACGAGTTGATCCACGGCGACAGCCAGAAGACGGGGAGCAACGGCGCCGGCCTGCAGGCCCTTCACGTACGCGAGGGCCTCGGCGGGTGAGAGCGCCGGCAGCTTCTGGCGCAGGGTGCGTACGGAGTGGGGGCGGCCGTGGAGGGCGACGGCTTCGTGCAGTTCGTCGTGCAGGTCGTCCAGTGGGGTGCGGATCCTCTCCCCGCGGATGCGTACTCGGTAGTCCGCCTCCCACTCGCCGCCGCGTGCCGAGAGGACACCGATCCGGTGCAGTCCCCCGTCGACGCGGTCCACGAGATAGGGGCCGTTGCCGATCAGCATGGTGCTGGGGTTGCGGGTGCGCAGATACTCCTCGGACTGATATCTCACGATCCACACCAGCTCGTGCTCCTCGGCCGCCACCACGGTCGTGCGTATCCGGTCCGGCCCCGGATACGCGCTCCGGTACGTGTGGTCCAGCTCTTCCTCGACCATGCGCATCGCGGTCTCTCGCTCGATCATGTGGGCAGACTGCCCTACGCACTCCGGGGCGGTCGGCGATTTTCGTGTCCGCGAAGAGCGTCGCGCGCGACCGGGTGCCTTGCGTCACCATGGGGAGACGTGCTGACCGCGACAGGAGAGGGCCCATGGCGAAACGTGTGCTGCTGCTCGGACGGACCCTGGATGTCGTCGACGAGGCGGGGTTGCAGGTGCCCGGCGTCGACGTCCTGGTGGGGACGGGGGTGGCGGATGTGCGGGACGCCTTCGCCGAGGGGGCGGTGGACCACGTCGTCATGGGGGCGGGGCTGCCGCTGGACGCGCGGCTCGATGTCGTGCGGGAGATCTTCGAGGCGAGCGGGACCACGACCGTCCATCTGAAGGACTCCGCCTCCGGTCCGGAGGGTTTCCTGCCGTTCGTACGGGCGGTGCTGGACGGTCTGGAGGAGTGGCCGCCGGAGGTGGCGACCTCCTAGGCGGGTCGCGAGGGCACGTCACTGCTTCTCCGGGTACTCCACGCCCTCCTGCACCCCGTTGCCTCGGGGAGCCCCATGGTCGGAGAGGGGAGGGGCGGCGGGCCAGAGCGTAAATAAGGCACGTGACCGAAATGCGTGTGGTCCTCCGTGCACGGCCCGGCACCGACTGCCGGGGCCGGCGCGTCAGCAGTCGCGCAGGCGGATGATGATGCGCTCCAGTACGATCCGCGTCACCGGCGTCTCCTCCCGACGCAGATGCCCGGCGGCCAGCAGGTCGGCGCCCAGGACCCGGACGACGCCCACGGGGAGGTCGAGCCGCGCGGCGAGTTCGGCGACGCACGCGGGGGTGTGGCAGGAGGCGAGGATGCGCTGCTGTTCCGGCGTGAGGGCACCGTCACCGTACGGCTGCGGACCCGCGACCAGGAGCGCCTCCAGCGGCAGCGCACTGCGCGGACGGGTGCGCCCCTTGGTGAGTGCGTACGGCCGGACCAGGGGGTCGTGGAGAAGCTGTGGACTCGTCATGGCAGTCAGCCAAGCGGCGGTGCGCGGCCTCCGGCGAGCCTTCCGGCCAGGTCCGTTCGAATCCGGCGGAGTCCGGATGATGGGATGCCGGGCGCGCGTTGATCTCCGACGCAGTAACCTGCCGGTCTGGTCGCGGTGCACGGGGGTGGCGCGTGGAACGGCTCGATCGGCAACCTCCCACTTCGGTGGGCGAGTTCATCAGAGGGCTGCGTGCGGTGCGGCTGCGCGCGGGCGAGCCCTCCCTCGGTGAGCTGGGGCGACGGACCTCGATACCGGCGAGCACCCTCTCCGACGCCCTCAACACCGGGCGCCGCCGGCTGCCGTCGCTGGAGCTCGTACGGGCGCTGCTGCACGGCTGCGGGGCCGAACCGGCCGAGTTGGCCTGGTTCGAACGAGCCTGGTACGGGCTCAAGCAGCAGCAGGATCACGGCGCCGCCCCGCCACGGGAGACCGCGCCCCCCGAGCGGGGTGCCCCGCGCCAACTGCCGCCCCTGCACGGCTTCTCCGGCCGGGCCGACTACCTGGCCGAGCTCGACACCGCCGTTCCCTCCATCACCGTGATCACCGGCACGGTCGGGGTGGGCAAGACCGCGTTGGCGGTGCACTGGGCGCAGCAGCGGGCCGAGTCGTTCCCGGACGGCCAGCTCTTCGTCGACCTGCACGGGCACGCGGTGGCACCGGCGCTGGACCCCCGGCGGGCGCTCTCGCTGCTGCTGCAGTCGCTCGGGGTGGCGGGCGAGAGCGTCCCCGTCGACCTGGAGGTGCAGACCGGGCTGCTGCGCTCGCTGATGACGGGGCGCCGGATGCTGCTCGTCCTGGACAACGCCCGCGACGCGGAGCAGGTACGGCCGCTGCTGCCCGGCACATCGAGCTGCCACGTGCTGGTCACCAGCCGCAACACCCTGGGGGGTCTGGCCGTCCGTGAGGGTGCGCGCCAGGTGCACCTCGGCGAGCTCTCCGAGGCCGAGGCCCTGGACCTGCTGGCCGGCCGATTGGGCGCGGAGCGGGTCGCCGCGGAGCCGGAGGCGGCCCGCGAACTGGTGCGGCTGTGCGCCTGCCTGCCGCTGGCCCTGCGGATCGCCGCGGCCAACCTCGTCGGCCATCCCGACCAGCCACTGGCGGACTTCGCCGCCCAGTTGCACGGCGTCAACCGGTTGGCCCGCCTCCAGGTCGTCGATGATCCGGACGCGGCGGTGGCGGGTGCCTTCGACCTGTCGTACGCGGTGCTCTCCCCGGAGGCGAAGCGGGCGTTCCGGCTGATCGGTCTGATGCCGGGCCCGGAGATCTCAGCGCCTGCCATCGCCGTACTGGCCGGGCTGTCCCCGCACGAGCCGGTCCCGGCCCTGGACAGTCTCGCCGCGGCCAACCTCCTGGAACCCGGCGGCACGGGACGCTTCCGCTGCCACGACCTGGTGCGGCTGTACGCGGGCCGGTGCGCGCGGCACGAGCTGCCGGCGGTCGAGCGGGAGGCGGCGGTGGGGCGGCTGCAGTCGTGGTACCTGCTGACGGCGGACGCGGTGGCGGAGCTGCACAATCCGACGATGCTGCGGCTGCCCCGCACCGAGTGCCAACTGGTCGGCACGGCATCGGAGTTCGCCTCCACCGTCGACGCGGTGTCCTGGCTGGACCGGGAGCTGCCCAATCTGGTCGCGTTGATCGAGCATGCCGCGACGGCGGGTCCGCGCTGGCTGTCGTGGCATCTGGTGGACGCGCTGCGCGCCTCGTTCTACGTCAGCCGCCAGGACATGGAGTGGCTGGCGTGCGCCCAGTCGGCGCTGGAGGCGGCGCAGGCGGAAGGCGATCTGCTGGGCATCGCCGCCACCTGCAACACGATGGGGATCGCGGCGTCCTCGCGGGGTGAACTGGCGCTGTCGGAGGTCCGCTTCCAGCGTGCGGCCGAATGCTTCGAGCGGGTGGGCTTCCAGGCGGGCATCTCCTCCGCGCTGAACAACCTCGGGGATGTCCTGCACCATGCGGGACAGCTGCGTCGCGCGGTCGACTTCATCGAGCGCTCACTCTCTCTGGAAGTGAACAGGTCCAATCAGTCGACCCACCTGAGCAACCTGGCCGCCATCCACACCGCGCTCGGGCAGCCGCAGAAGGGACTGGGGTACGGTCTGCGGGCCGTCGCGGCGGCGGAGCAGATGCGTGCCGGTGCCGCGTTGAGCTACTCCCTGAGCGACGTCGCCCATGTGCTGTGCCGGCTGGGGCGGGCCGACGAGTCCCTCGGCTACCTGGACAGGGCACTGACGGTCGCGCGGGAGAACAGCGCCAGCAAGTGCGAGTTGAGCGCCCTCGCCGGCCTCGCCCTCGCGTACAGCATTCTCGGACGGCACGACGAAGCCGTACTGCATGCGCGCAGAGTGCTGTCGCTGGCGCCCGGCCCCGAGTCCATGGGGATGGACCCGCAGCACCAGTCCTGCGCGATCGAGGCGCTGGTGGCCGCGGGGCACTTCGACGAGGCCCTCGCTCAGGCCGCCTCGCTGCTGGTGTTCTACGACCCCTCCGAGAACGCGCTGACCCGCGCGCGCCTGCACCTCCTCGCGGGCAACGCCCTCGCCGCCCGCGACGGCCGCGAGGCGGCGCTGGAGCACTGGCGGTCCGCACGGGAGGCGTACGCACACACCGACGCCCCCGAGGCCGAAGCCCTGGACCCGCTCCTGGGCTGAGCTACCCGCCGCCCCCCAGCCGCTCGTACGCCAGCGCCGCCAGGGACGCCTGGCCCTTCTCGCTGGGGTGGAAGTAGTCCCAGCTGCTGAGGTGCGCGGAGGTGAAGTCGAAGGCGAAGGCCGCGCCGTCGTCGTAGCGGCAGCGCGGGTGCTTCGCGCACTGTGTGCGCAGTACCTCGTTGTACGCCCGTACGCGCTCCGTCACCCGGGCGCGGCGGTCGACCGCCTCCGCCGCCTGGGAGTCCGGCGCCCGCAGCATCGACGGGCAGATGCCCAGCCCCCAGATCTGGCGGGCGTTCTCGCTGCCGCGGCCGACCTCCCACAGGCGCTCCAGGTTCGGCACGCTGGAGACGTAGACCCGGGCGGCCGGCGCCCCGCGCTCCAGCTTCGCCAGCGCGGCGGCGAAGTCCCGGCGGTAGGCGTCGACCGGTGTCATCGCCTCCGGCGTCGCGCGGCAGGCGTCGTTCGCGCCCATCATGATGGTCACCAGTTCCGGGCGGCGCGCGAGGGCCTGCTCCGTCTGGGCGTCCAGATCGGCCATCCGGGCGCCCGTACGGGCGAAATTCCAGGTGCGGTCGGCGGGCGTCCGCAGCCGCGCCGCCAGGCTCCGCACGCCCTGGTCCGTACCGGTCGCCCAGGAGGCCGCGGGGCAGTCGGCGAGCGCCCCGCAGGCGTCGAAGGCGCGCGTGATGGAGTCGCCGAGCGCGGCGATCGAGCGCGGGGCGCCGGGGGGCGGGGCGGGCGCGGCGGAGTCGGGGGTACGGGGCGGGGGCGCCGCCGACCTGGGCGGGGAGGAGGGCGAAGTCCCCGCTGCCGAACCGGAGTTGCCCCCGCCCGTCGAGCAACCCGCCAGCGTCAGGGCAAGCACCGCGCCCAGTGCCGCGCCCGCCCCGCGTCCCGTCCGGCTCCGCAGCCGCATCCGCATCCCTGTGCCCTTTCGCGCCAACGGGGTCTCCTCCGAACGGACGTCGGCCCCCTCCCGTACCGACGGTACGTCACCCGCGGGTGCGCCGGGCACGGTAGTTTTTTCCCAGCATTCGGGGCACCCCCACACAAGCGGTGACGTGGAGTCACATCGTGTCCGCTTTGCGGGAATCGCCCTCCGGAGGTGTTTACTCTAGGCAACCCCCTGGGAGCTGCGGCCGTCTTCTCGAATCGGAGGTCCAGGTGACGACACGTGGAGTGCTCTACGTCCACTCGGCGCCGCGCGCGCTGTGCCCGCACGTCGAATGGGCCGTCGCCGGCGTCCTCGGCGGCCGGGTGAGTCTCGACTGGATCCGCCAGCCCGCCTCGCCGGGCACCTGGCGTGCGGAGTTCTCCTGGCAGGGCGAGCCGGGCACGGCGTCCAAGCTGGCCTCCGCGCTGCGCGGTTGGCATCTGCTGCGCTTCGAGGTCACCGCCGAGCCCTGCGCCCAGGTCGAGGGCGAGCGCTTCAGCTCCACGCCCGAGCTGGGCATCTTCCACGCGGTCACGGGTGTGCACGGCGACATCCTGATCCCCGAGGACCGGCTGCGGGCGGCGATGGTCCGCTCCTCGCGCGGGGAGTCGGAGCTGGAGGCGGAGATCGCCAAGCTGCTGGGCAAGCCCTGGGACGACGAGCTGGAGCCCTTCCGCTACGCCGGGGAGGGCGCGCCGGTGCGCTGGCTGCACCAGGTGGTCTGAGCAACTCCGGTTCGGGTCACGCCCGTTGGTACGTGGCAAGAGGCGCCCGGTGGACCCGGGCGCCTCTTGCCACGTACGCGACGATCCGACCTCAGATCGTCCTGAACGCCAGCACCACGTTGTGGCCGCCGAAGCCGAACGAGTTGTTCAGCGCGGCGATGCGGCCCTCCGGCAGGGGCCGCGGGGAGGTGGAGACGAGCTTGGGGTCGACCTCGTCGTCCAGGTTCTCGACGTTGATCGTCGGCGGTGCGACCCGGTGCTTCAGCGCCAGCACCGTAGCGACCGTCTCCACGCCGCCCGCGCCGCCCAGGAGGTGGCCGGTCATCGACTTCGTACCGGAGACCGCGATGTGGTCCAGGTCCTCGCCCAGCACCCGGCGCAGCGCCTTGATCTCCGCCACGTCGCCCTGCGGGGTGGAGGTGGCGTGCGCGTTGACGTGCACGACCTCCTCCGGCCTCAGGTCGCTGCCGGCGAAGAGGTGCTCCAGCGCCGCCGCGACACCGCGGCCGGTGGGCTCGGGCTGCGCGATGTGGTGGCTGTCGGCGGAGAGGCCCTGGCCGACGGCCTCGCAGTAGACGGTGGCGCCGCGCGCCGCCGCGTGCTCGGCGGACTCCAGGACGATCACGCCGGCGCCCTCGCCCAGGACGAAGCCGTCGCGGGCCTTGTCGTAGGGGCGGGAGGCCCGGGTGGGCTCGTCGTTGTTCTTGGACATCGCCATCATGTTGGCGAAGGCGGCGATGGGCAGCGGGTGGATCGCCGCCTCCGTACCGCCGGCGACGACGACGTCGGCGCGGCCGGTGCGGATCATCTCGATGGCGTAGCCGATGGCCTCCGCGCCCGAGGCGCAGGCGGAGACGGGGGTGTGGACGCCCGCCCGGGCGTTCACCTCCAGACCGACGTTCGCCGAGGGGGAGTTGGGCATCAGCATCGGCACGGTGTGCGGGGAGACGCGGCGTACGCCCTGCTCGCGCAGAACGTCGTACTGGCCGAGCAGGGTGGTCACGCCGCCGATGCCGGAGGCGATGACCGCGCCCAGGCGCTCGGGGGCGACCGCGGCGTCGCCGGTCTCGCCCGCCTTGCCGGTGAAGCCGGCGTCGGCCCACGCCTCGCGGGCCGCGATCAGCGCGAACTGCGCGGAGCGGTCCAGCTTGCGGGCCTGGGGGCGCGGGATGACCTCGGTGGGCTCCACCGCGATCTGCCCGGCGATGCGCACCGGCAGCTCGGCGGCCCACTCCTGCTCCAGGGCGGTGATGCCGGAGCGGCCGGCCAGCAGGGCCTCCCAGGTGGCGGCGCTGTCGCCGCCCAGCGGTGTGGTCGCGCCGATACCGGTGACGACCACGGTGCGATCGGTCGCGTTCACGGATGTCTCTCCAGGTGTCGGGGGAAGGTGCGGCGCCACCGCGGGGCGGTGGCGCGGCGGACGGGTGCGGGCGCCCCGGCCCGCCCCACCGGGGGCGGGGCCGGGGGCCGTACCGCGTCAGCCCTGGTGCGTGAGGATGTACTCGGTGGCGTCGCCGACCGTCTTGAGGTTCTTGACGTCCTCGTCGGGGATCTTGACGTCGAAGCGTTCCTCGGCGGCGACGACGACCTCGACCATGGACAGCGAGTCGACGTCCAGGTCGTCGGTGAAGGACTTGTCCAGCTGGACGTCCTCGACCGGGATACCGGCGATCTCGTTGACGATCTCGGCGAGACCGGTGACGATCTCTTCCTGCGTGGCGGCCATGTGGCGCTCCTTCTGCTTCTCTGCGGTTTCTCTACGGTGAGCCCGGGTGGGCTCAGGGGAGGGTAACGACCGTCGCGGCGTAGACGAGTCCCGCCCCGAAGCCGATGACGAGAGCGAGGTCCCCGCTCTTCGCCTGCCCGGTCGCCAGGAGCCGCTCCATCGCGAGCGGGATCGAGGCGGCCGAGGTGTTGCCCGTGGTCTCGATGTCGCGGGCGACCGTGACATGCTCCGGCAGTTTCAGAGTCTTCACCATCGAGTCGATGATCCGCATGTTCGCCTGGTGCGGAATGAAGACGTCCAACTCTTCTGCGGTAATCCCGGCGGCCCGCAGGGCCTCCTGGGCGACCTTCGCCATCTCGAAGACCGCCCAGCGGAAGACCGTCTGGCCCTCCTGGGTGAGGGCGGGGAAGCGCACCTCGCCGTCCGCGCCGAGGGGCAGCTGCGCCACGTCCCCGACCCGGTAGCGGTCCCAGCCCACCGTCTGGGTGATGACGCCGGCCTTGTCGCCCTCGGAGCCCCAGACCGTGGGGCCGATGCCGGGCTCCTCGGCGGGGCCGACGATGACCGCGCCGGCGCCGTCGCCGAAGAGGAAGGCGGTGGCGCGGTCGGTCTTGTCGGTGAGGTCGGAGAGCCGCTCCACGCCGACGACCAGCACGTGGGTGGCGCTGCCCTCGACGACCAGGCTCTTGGCCAGGGTGAGGCCGTAGCCGAAGCCCGCGCAGCCGGCGGAGATGTCGAAGGCGGCCGGCTTGCCCGCGCCGATGCGGTGGGCGATCTCGGTGGCGACGGCCGGGGTCTGGTGGAAGTGCGAGACGGTGGAGATGATCACCGCGTCGATGTCCTCGGCGGCGATGCCCGCGTCGGCGAGGGCCTTGCCGGCCGCCGCGACGGACATCTCGGCGACGGTCTCGTCCTCACCGGCCCAGTGCCGGGTGGCGATGCCCGAGCGGGAGCGGATCCACTCGTCGGAGGAGTCGATGTACGTCAGGATCTCCTCGTTGGGCACCACGCGGGTCGGGCGGTAGCCGCCGACGCCGAGGATGCGCGCGTACGGGGAGCCCTTGCCGGGCTTGATCTTCGCGCTCATGCGCACCTCTCCATGGGTCGCTTCGGGTCCCGGGTCCCGGCGGGTTCCGGTCGTACGGGCCTCACCGCGCCGCCCGTGGGGCGGCCGCCGCGACGGCCTCGCGGGCCGCGTCGAGGTCGGCGGGGGTCTTCAGCGCCACGGTGGTCAGCGGCGCGACGCCGCGCAGGGCGCGCTTGGCCAGGCCGGTCAGGGTGCCGCCGGGGAGCAGCTCCACCATGGTCAACCCGCCGCCCTCGCCCGCGAGTTCGACGAAGGTGTCCATGCAGCTGTCCCAGCGCACCGGGTTGGCGACCTGGCCGACGAGGCGGTCGACGACCTCCTGGCCGGAGGTGGTGACTCGGCCGTCGCGGTTGGAGACGTAGGGCGCCACCGGGTCGCCGGGGGTGAGCGCGCCGACCTCGGCGGCCAGCGCGGCCACCGCGGGCTCCATGTGCGCGGTGTGGAAGGCGCCGGCCACCTGCAGGGGGATGACGCGGGCCTTGTCCGGCTTGTCCTCGGCCAGTGCGGCGAGCTGCTCGGCCGTACCGGCGGCGACGATCTGGCCGCCGCCGTTGATGTTGGCGGGGGTGAGGCCCAGGCCCTTCAGGTGGGCCACGACGGCCTCGGGGTCGCCGCCCAGGACGGCGGACATGCCCGTCTCGGTGACCGCGGCGGCCCGCGCCATCGCCAGGCCGCGGGCGCGGACCAGGGCGAGGGCCTCCTCGGGGGTCAGCACGCCGGTGAGCGCGGCGGCCGTCAGCTCGCCCACGCTGTGGCCGGCGACGGCGCCGGCCCGCTCCCGTACGGCTGCCACGGGGTCGTCCCCGAGCAGCGCGTGGGCGGCGGCCAGTGCGGCCGCGACCAGCAGCGGCTGCGCCACGGCGGTGTCGCGGATCTCCTCCGCGCCGGCCGTCGTGCCGTAGCGCACCAGGTCGATGCCGGCCGCGTCGGACCAGGCGGTCAGGCGGTCGGCGAGACCGGGCAGGTCGAGCCAGGGGGTCAGGAAGCCGGGCGTCTGGGCGCCCTGGCCGGGAGCAACGAGTACGAGCACCCTCACACCTTCTCCTGCGCGGGCCCTGCGGCGCCCGTGGGGACGGGGACGAAGAACCCGGGGGCGGCTTGTTGGTTTCCCACAAAACCCTGTGCTCGGCCTACGACGAGGGCTCGGCCTCGGCCAGTCGGCCCAGGATCAGCGCGATCCGCAGGGTGAACGCCGAACGCACATCCGACGGCGACCAGCCCGTGACGTCCGTCACACGTCGCAGCCGGTAGCGGACGGTGTTGGGATGGACGAAGAGCATCCGCGCGGCGCCCTCCAGGGAGCTGGCCTGCTCCAGATAGACGCTGAGCGTCTCCAGCAGCGCCGAACCCGCCTCCTCCAGCGGTCTGTAGATCTCCTCCACCAACTGCTCGCGCGCGGCCGGGTCTCCCGCGATGGCCCGCTCGGGCAGCAGATCGTCCGCCAGTACGGGCCGGGGCGCGTCCTGCCAGGCGGCGCACGCCTTGAGGCCGGCGGTGGCGGCCTGCGCGGAGCGGGTGGCGGCGAGCAGGTCGCCGACGACGGGGCCGGCGACGACGGGGCCGCGGGCGAAGGGGCCGATGAGGGACTTGGCGGCCTTGAGCGGATCGGCGCTGCCGCCGGTGATGACGACCAGCCGGTCGCCCAGCACGCCGGTGAGGACCTGCAGTTTCGCGTGCCGGGCGGCGCGGCGGATGGCCTCGACGGTCAGCTCGCTGTCGCCCTCGGGGGCGGTGCCCAGCACCACGCAGACGTGCTCGGGGCTGCTCCAGCCCAGGGCGGCGGCCCGCGAGAGCGCGCCCTCGTCGGCCTCGCCGGAGAGCACCGCGTTGACCACCAGGGACTCCAGGCGCGCGTCCCAGGCGCCGCGTGCCTCGGCGGCCTGGGCGTAGACCTGGGCGGTGGCGAAGGCGATCTCCCGGGCGTAGACGAGCAGGGCCTCGCGCAGTACGCCCTCGTCGCCGGGGGCGGCCACGCCGTCGATGGCCGTCTCCATGACCTCGATGGTCGTACGGACCATCTCCACGGTCTGGCGCAGGGTGACCGCGCGGGTCAGCTCGCGCGGCGCGGTGCCGAAGACGTCGGTGCTGATGGCCTGCGGGGTCTCGGGGTGGCGGAACCACTCGGTGAAGGCCGCGATGCCGGCCTGGGCCACCAGCCCGATCCACGAGCGGTGCTCGGGCGGCATCGCCCGGTACCAGGGCAGCTGCTCGTCCATCCGCGCGATGGCCGCGGCGGCCAGCTCGCCGGAGGCCTTCTCCAGACGCTTGAGGGTGGCCGCGTGGCTGTCGTCGCCGCGGAGGGCATGCAGGGGGGGTTCGGCTTCGGGCACGTGTCCAAGGGTAGGGCCGTTCGGGATGTGCGCGGGTTTCGGGTGGGGGGAGCCGGTTATTCCGGGGTGCGCGGTTTGTGCGGGCGTGAATCCTGCGGGGTTCGCGCCGGGTGGGGGCGTGCGCGGCGTACCGTGACTTCGTGATTCAGGTGCGGCGGGGCGAGGGTCGGTATCGGGGCGGGGACGGGGCCGAGGGGGTCGAGTCGCTGCACGCGTTCTCCTTCTCGGGCTTCTACGACCCCTCCAACGTGCGTTTCGGGGCGCTGGTCGCCGCCAACGAGGAGCGGCTGAAGGGCGGTTCGGGCTTCGCGGAGCACCAGCACCGCGACATGGAGATCGTCACCTGGGTGATCGAGGGCGAGCTGACCCACCGCGACTCGCGGGGCAACCGCCAGACCGTGCGCCCCGGGGACGTGCAGCACCTGAGCGCGGGCAAGGGCGTGCGGCACGTCGAGCGCAACGACTCCAGCGGGCCGCTGCGCTTCGTGCAGATGTGGCTGATGCCCCGCAAGCCCGGCGGGCGGTCCTCGTACGAACTGGTGCGCGGCATCGCGGACGGCACCCCGCTGGCGGTGGAGCGCGCGGGCGCGATGCTGCACGTGCGGCGCCTGGTGGACGGCGAGCGCACCGCGCTGCCGGACGCCCCGTGGGTGTACGTGCACGTGGTGCGCGGCGCGGTGCTCCTCGCCGGCGAGGAGGTCCGCGCGGGCGACGCGGCGCGCATCGCCGGCTCGGAGGGGCTGGAGCTGACCGCCGCGGGGGCGGCGGAGGTGCTGGTGTGGGAGATGAACGCGGCGGGGCCGGAGTTCGGCTAGGACCTGCGCCCCACGGGCCCCGGCCCGCCCCGAAGTGCGCTCAGCGCGCCCGCAGTTCGGCCAGCACCGCGTCCGTGAAGGGCGGCCAGGCCTGCGCCGACCACTCGCCGAAGGGGCGGTCGGTGAGGACGACGCAGGCGGCGCCCGCCTCGGGGTCGACCCACAGGAAGGTGCCCGCCTGGCCGAAGTGGCCGAAGGTGCGCGGGGAGGAGGAAGTCCCTGTCCAGTGCGGGGACTTGCCGCCGCGGATCTCCAGGCCCAGGCCCCAGTCGTTGGGGCTCTGGTGGCCGTAGCCCGGCAGGACGCCCTTCAGGCCGGGGCGCACGACCGAGGTCGCCTCGGCGTGCAGCTGCGGGGAGATCAGCCGCGGGGCCTGCAACTCGGCGGCGAAGCGCGTGAGATCGGCGGCCGTGGAGCGGCCGTCCTTGGCCGCCGAGCCCTCCAGCGTGGTGGCCGTCATCCCGAGGGGGACGAGGACCGCCTCGCGCAGGTACTCGGCGAAGGGGATGTCGGTCGCCTTCACCAGGTGCTCCGCGAGGGTCTCGAAGCCCTCGTTGGAGTACAGCCGGCGGTTGCCGGGCGCCGCGAAGACGCGGTCCTCGTCGAAGCCGAGGCCGGAGGTGTGCGCGAGCAGGTCCCGTACCGTCGAGCCCTCGGGGCCGGCCGGCTCCTCCAGCTCGATCGCGCCCTCCTCCACCGCCACCAGCGCCGCGTAGGCGACCAGCGGCTTGGTGACGGAGGCCAGGTGGAAGCGGTGGCCTTGGGGGCCGCGGGTGCCCGCGAGCGTCCCGTCGGCCCGTACGACGGCCGCCGCCGCGGTGGGCACGGGCCAGGAGTCGATCATCCGCAGACTGTCCATGCTCCGAGGTTAACGGCCCGCCCGGGACGGGCCGCGGGCGGGCGTGCGTCGTGGCGACCGGCCTCAGAGCTGGACGATCATCTTGCCGATGTTGTCGCCGCGCAGCATGCCCAGGAAGGCGTCCACCGCGCTGTCGATGCCCTCGGCGATCGTCTCGCTGTACGCCAGCTCGCCGGAGCGGATCCAGCCGCCCACCTCGCGCAGGAACTGCGGCTGCAGCTCGGCGTGGTCGCTGACCAGCATGCCCTGCAGGCGCAGCCGCTTGCCGATGACCTGGGCGAGGTTGCTCGGGCCCGGCTCCGGTCCGGTGGCGTTGTACTGGGCGATCATGCCGCAGATGGCGGCGCGGCCGTGGACGCGCAGGGCGCTGATCGCGGCCTCCAGGTGCTCGCCGCCGACGTTGTCGAAGTAGACGTCGATGCCCTCGGGGGCGGCGGCCTTCAGCTGGCCGTACACGTCGCCGTTCTTGTAGTTGAACGCCGCGTCGAAGCCGTAGTCCTCGACCAGGATGCGCACCTTCTCGTCGGAGCCCGCGCTGCCGACGACCCGGGAGGCGCCCTTGAGCTTGGCGATCTGGCCGACCTGGCTGCCGACCGCGCCCGCCGCGCCGGAGACGAAGACCGCGTCGCCGGGCTGGAAGCCGGCCACCTCCAGCAGGCCCGCGTAGGCGGTCAGGCCGGGCATGCCGAGCACCCCGAGGTACGCCGGCAGGGGCGCCGCCTCGGGGTCGACCTTGGCCGCGCGGGCGCCGGGCAGGGTGGCGTACTCGCGCCAGCCCAGGCCGTGCAGGACGTGGTCGCCGGGCTGGAAGTCCTCGTTCTGGGAGGCGACGACCACGCCGACCGCGCCGCCGTCCATGGGCTCGTCGAGCTGGAAGGGCGGGACGTAGGACTTCACGTCGTTCATCCGCCCGCGCATGTACGGGTCCACGGAGAGGTACTCGTTGCGGACCAGGATCTCCCCGGGCTCGGGCGCGCGCACCGGCGAGGCGAGCAGGGCGAAGTCCCCGGGCACCGGCCAGCCCTCGGGGCGGGCCTTCAGCTGCCATTCGCGGGACAGCTCGGGGGTCTGCGGGGAGGTGGCTGCGGTTGAGTCGCTCATGGTGCCAATGTCTCATCACCGCCCACCGGGCGCTCGGGCAGCCCCGGCCCGGCCCCGGCCGCTTCCGCAGCGGCGCCCGCGGCGGTCCCGCACAAGCTGCGGAACGCCCCCGCAGGCCACACAGTGGACAGGTGAGCGACCCGGCCCGCCCCGCCCCGCCCGCGCCGTCCGCCCGGCGGCCGGACCCGGGCGAGGCCATGGCGCTGAACCGGATGGGCGCCTTCGAGTGGGACCTGTCCACCGGGCAGATAGCGATGGACGACAACGCCCTGGCCGTCTTCGAGATGACCCCCGAGGAGTACGGCGGCGACCCGCGCTCCCTGAACGCGCGGGTGCCGGCCGCCGAGGTGTACCGGCTGGACACCCTCATCTCGCAGGCGCTCAACGACGGCTCCTCCCACTACGGCGCCTACTTCCGCACCCGCCGCCCGGACGGCACCCTGCGCTGGACGCACACCCAGGGCGCGATCCAGCGCGACGGGGCGGGCCGGGCGCTGCGGATCGTCGGCGTCCTGCGGGACGCCACGCTGGAGCTGACCTACTCCGCCGTGCGGCTGGCGCTGGACCGGGAGCGGGCGCGCCAGACCTCCATCGTGGAGTCGACCACGGCGGCGCTGGCGCACGCGCGCACCGTCGGCGAGGTCGTGGACGTACTCGACGGTCCCGAGGGCCTCAAGCGGCTCGGCGCGGGCAACGTCATCCTGGGGCTGGTGGAGAGCGGCCACATCTCGCTGGTCGCGGAGGGGCAGGCGGGCAGCTACGCGGCGGGCACGGAGTTCACCCGCGTCTCCGACCCCTTCCCGATGAGCGAGGTGGTCCGCACGATGCGGCCGCTGTTCGTCCTGTCGCGCAGGGAGTTCCGGCGGCGCTATCCGCGGCTGTGGCCGTACATCGAGCCGCGCGACATCGACTCGGCCGCCTACCTGCCGCTGATCGCGCAGGGCCGCGTGATCGGGGCGATCGCGCTCTTCTACAAGGGGAAGTCCGTCTTCACGCCCGAGGAGCGCAACCTGCTCATCGCGCTGGGCAGCAGCATCGCGCAGAGCCTGCAGCGGGCGATGCTCTTCGACCAGGAGCACCACCTCGCCGAGGACCTGCAGCGGGCGATGCTGCCGCGCACCATCCCCGAACTGGCCGGCGCCCAGGTCGCGGTGCGCTACCGCCCGGCCGGCAGCGGGCGCGACATCGGCGGCGACTGGTACGACGTGATCCCGCTGCCGGGCGGCCGGGTGGCGGTGGTGATCGGCGACGTGCAGGGGCACGACACCGAAGCGGCGGCGGTGATGGGGCAGTTGCGCATCGTGCTGCGCGCCTACGCCACCGAGGGGCACTCGCCGGTGACGGTGATGGCGCGGGCCTCGGAGTTCCTCCACGAGCTGGACACCGACCGCTTCGCCACCTGCGTCTACGCCGAAGTGGACCTGGATTCAGGGGCGTTGCGGGTGGTACGGGCCGGACACGTGGACCCGCTGGTACGCGCGGCGGACGGCACCGCGCGCTGGCTGTCGGTGCCCGGCGGGCTGCCGCTGGGGCTCTCGGCGGAGTTCGGGCAGCTGGAGTACCCGGTGACGCGGCTGGGGCTCGACCCCGGCGAGACGGTGCTGCTGTGCACGGACGGGCTGCTGGAGCGGCCGGGGTCCGGACTGGAGGAGGGGATGCGGGAGTTGGCCGAGCGGGTCGCCTCGGGGCCGGCGGAGCTGGGCGCGCTGGCGGACTCGCTGCTGGACCTGGTGGAGACGCGCGGGGGCGATGACGACATGGCGCTGCTCGCGCTGCGCCGCGGCGGCTCCCCCGCCGTCGGGGACACCGGCGGGCGGCTCACCCAGCACGTCAACCCGGCCGACCCGGAGGGCCTCTCGGCCGCCCGGCACATGATCCGGGCCGCGGTACGGGCCTGGGGCGCCGGGGACCGATCGGACGAGGTGGAGCTGGTCGCCGACGAGCTGGTCACCAACGCGCTGCTGCACACCGACGGCCCGGCGGTCGTCACGGCGCGGACGCTGCGGGCCGCCGGCGCCGGCCCCGCCGGGGTGCGGCGCCACCGCGTCCGGATCGAGGTCGCGGACGCCTCCAGCGCGATGCCCCGGCGCCGTGAGCCGGGCGAGTCGGGGGTGTCGGGCCGGGGGCTGCTGCTGGTCGACCGGCTCGCGGACGTCTGGGGGGTCGAGCCGCGGGGCGACGGAAAGGTGGTGTGGTGCGAGTTCGCGCTGGGGTGAGCGCGGGCGGCTACGGGGTGACTCCTTTCGCCTTCAGCCACGGCTCGGGGTCGATGCCCGAGCCGAAGAGCGGGGTGGCGCGGACCTCGAAGTGCAGGTGCGGGCCGGTGGAGTTGCCGGTGGTGCCCGCCTTGCCGAGGTGCTGGCCGGGGAAGACCCGCTGGCCGGGCCGGACGTCGAGCTCGGAGAGGTGGGCGTAGAAGGTGTAGTAGCCGTCGTCGTGCTGGACGGTCACCGAGTTGCCGAAGGCGCCGTCGCAGCCCAGTTCGTAGACCGTGCCGAAGCCGACGCTGCGCACCGGCCGGCCCTCGGGAACAGCGAAGTCCAGGCCGGTGTGGAGGCTGCCCCAGTGCTCGCCGGCCTGGGCGAAGCGCGAGGTGAGCTGGTAGCCGGTGACCGGGGCGCGCCAGCGCCGGGCCACGAAGGGCTTGCCGTCGGCCGCGTCCTCCGCGCCGTTCATGCTGAAGGGGACGGCGGACTGCCACGCCACGCACTCGCTGCCGCGCTTGCTGCCCGCACCGCCCGTGCTGTCCGTGCTGTCCGCGCTGTCCGCGCCGCCCGCGGCGGGTTTGTCCGAGGTCCGCGCGCGGGCCTGCGCGGCGGCCCGGGCGCGCTCCTGGGCCGCCAGCCGGTCGCGCAGCTTGGCCAGCTTGTCCTGCGCGCGCAGCAGCTTGCTCTCCAGCGTGCGCTTCGCCTGCCGCTGTACGTACAGCTCGTGGTCCAGCTCCAGCTTCGCCCGCCCGGCGCGCGCCTTCTCCGCCCGCAGCCCCTCCTCGGCCCGCTGGGTGCGCTCCAGCAGCTGTCCGGCGGCGCGCTCGCCCCTGCCGGCGAGGTAGAGGCGGTCCATGAAGTCGCCGGGGTCGTCGGACAGCATGAACTGGGTGGTGGGGTCGAACGCCGCGTCCCCGCCGTTGCGGTACTGCAGGGCGGCCATCCGCCCGAGGCTGCCCCGCAGGGCGGTGACCCGGCGCTGCTGGTCGCGGACCTGGCCGGCCAGCCGCTCGATCCTCGTCTGCTGGTGGCGCACGGCGCGCCGGGCGGCCTCGTACTGCTGGGTGATGCGCCCGGCGTCCGCGAAGAGGCGGTCGACCTCGCTCTTCGCCGCCTTCAGGCTGTTCTTGCCGTCGTCGCCGGCGCGCGGGAGGCCGGTCTGCGGGGTGCCTGGTCGCGGGGCCGCCTGTGCCGCGACGGCCGGTACCGACACGGCGAGGCAGAGCACGGTCGCCACTCCCGTTTGTGTGATAAATCGTCGCATGGGGTGATCGTCACGCGACACGGCCGCCGGGCGGCGCGGACACTCCGCGCGGCGGTGTATGTACGCTCGTCCGGCGGATCGGTCGCGGTTGCGGCGCTGGCCAGGCTACCGATCGCGGGCGCCGGACTGCGGCACGGGCGCGGTCAGCAGGGCGCGCAGGCCGTCGCGCAGGAGGTCGCTGGTGACGTCGCCGAAGACGGCCTGCTGGACGAGGAAGCCCTGGCAGGCGGCCATGAGCGTACGGGCGACGGCGACGGCCGGGATGTCGGGGGGCAGCACGCCGGCGGACTGGTAGGCGGCGATCAGCCCGGCCCACGCCTCGCGCATCCGCCCGTAGCCGCTGGTCATGGCCCGGCGCAGCGGCTCGTCGCGGATGCACTCGCCCCAGACCTGCAGGATGAGCTGCGGGAACGTCCGCCCGTCGAGCGGGTCCGCGCATCCGCCCGTTCCGCCGGCCCCGTCCGCCCCGCACGACCCCTCCTCGTGCAGCGCGGCGGCCAGCACGCTCGCCAGTACGTCCTCCAGCGGCCGGAGCGGGGCCTCGTGCACCGCGTCCTCGAAGGCGCCGCGCAGCCGTTCGAACGCCTCCTCCGCGACGGCCGCGATGATCTCGTTCTTGCCCGGGAAGTAGCGGTAGACCGCACCGGCGGACAGGCCGCTCTCCTTGAGGATGTCCTGCATCGAGGTGGCGTGGAAGCCGCCCCGCGTGAAGGCGCGGCGAGCGCCGTCGAGGATCTGCCGGCGCCGGGCGTCGAGGTGCTGCTGGGATACGCGTGCCATGGGCGGCACGTTAGAACGAACGGTCGTTCTTGACAAGGAGGCGGAGCCGGGAGGACAGTGTTCCCGACGCTAAAACGAACGATCCTTCTCTCTTGGATGCCCCGGAGTGGCACCGGACGGCCCGCGGCGATGAGTTTCCCGGGCAGTGCGGGTCAGCACAGGCGGCAGACAAGGAAGTCGGGTCTCCGACAGCCGTCGAGGACAGCAACTGTCCTAGTTGGCTTCTAACTTGAGAAGTACAGAGGGAGCCGATCCCCTCCCCTCCGCAGAGGAAGAAGAACCGTCATGTACGCAGCACTCCTCCTGGCGCTCGCCTCCTCGGTCGCGTACGCGGGCGGGGCCGTTCTGCAGGAGCGGATCGCCGGCCGCGCCTCGGCCGCGCAGGCGCTGCGGCAGGGCGGCTGGTGGGTGGCGGTCGGGCTCAACGTCGCCGCCGCGCTGCTGCACGTGGTCGCCCTGCGCTACGGGCCGCTGACGATCGTCCAGCCGCTCGGCGCCCTGACGCTGGTGCTCGCCCTGCCGCTGCAGGCGGCGGTGACCGGGCGCCGGGTGGGCGCCGTGCAGTGGCGGGGCGCGGCGCTGACGATGGCGGGGCTGGCCGGGATCGTGCTGCTCACCCGCTCGGACGGCACGCCGCAGGCGCTGGGTACGGGCCAGGTCGCCGCGGTGGCCGCGGTCGCCGCCCTGGCGGTGGCGGTGCTCGCGGGGGCGGCGCGGGCCCGTATCGGCGCCACGGTGCGCAGCCTGTGCCTGGCCGCCGCCTCGGGTGTGGCCTTCGGGGTGGCGTCGGTGCTCTCGCAGACGGTGGCGGTGCGCCCGGAGTGGGGCGCGGGGACGCTGCTGGCCGCGCTCGCGGTGGTGGCGTTCTCCCCCGCGGGCCTGATGCTGGCGCAGGCCGGCTACGGCAACGGCGTGGGCGCCCCGCTGGCCGTCTCCAACCTGGTCAACCCGGCGATCGCCGCGGCGATCGGCCTCGCGCTGCTGGGCGAGCGCGTCCAGGCGGGCGTGCTGGGCGCGGCCCTGGCGCTGGTGGCGGCGGCGGTCGCGGCGCGCGGCGTCCTGCTGCTGACGCGCCGCGAGCCCGCCCCCGCCTGGACGCGGCTGCGCACGCTGAGCCGCGGTGGGGACCGCCCGCAGGGGTACGTACTGACGCGCTGAGCGGTGTGCCCGCCAGCAGGGCCGGCCGGCCCGCGCGGTGGGAGCCGGGCGGCGGCCGCGCATAGGTACCGGGGTGGGGTGGGCCGGTGCGGTCCGGGCGGGTGCGGCGGGAGCGCGAAGGAGCGGGGCGGCATCTCCGGCACGCTGCGGTTTGGCGGGAAGAAGGGTGCTCGTTGCCGGTAAGACGGTAACGTCAAGGATGCCCTGGGGTGTTCACCCCATCGGGCGAAATACCTTGGTTGCGGAGGGGTCAACTCTTGCCAGGGCTCGGGGATGGGCCATTACGGTGAGCGGTGATCGCATCGCCGCCCTTGACCACGACGGCCCGCGGTCGGTTGCCTGTTGCCCTACGCATTGCCAAGGCGCCAATCCGTCAAGCCGCCAAGTCAGGCCGTTCGCATGCCGCGAGGGGGACCGTCGTGCAAGCTGAGGCCCCGCAGAGCCACGCCGGGGAGTCGTCGCTCCCCACGCGGACGTGGCATGCCCGCAGCTATCTCTTAGAGGGCTTCTCGGTCCTAGAGCTGCACGGGGAGATAGACATCGCCGCGCTGGCGGAGGCCGAGCCCCAGGTGGACGCGCTCACCAGCGCGCCGGCCCCCCGGCTGGTGGTCGACCTGACGCCGGCGGACTTCTTCGACTGCTCCGGGCTGCGGCTGCTGTGCCGCGCCTACCGCCGGGTCGCCGAGCGCGAGGGGACGCTGCGGCTGGTCTGCGGGCCGGGGCGCGCGCTGCGGGTGCTGCGGGCCGCCGAGTTGACGCGGGTGTTCCGGCCGGTGGGGACGCTGGAGGAGGCGCTCGCGGACTCCCCGGCCGTCGGCGCCGATCTGCGCGCCGCGCGGGCCGCCGGCATTCCCCGTCCCCAGTCGGGTCCTGCTACGGCCGGTCCCACTGCGGCCGGTCCGACCACGCCCGGTCCCGCCACCGCCGCAGGCGGGCCGTCCAGCGACGCGGGAGGGGCAGGAGCATGAAGCCCGCGCTCGCCGCCGGCGCCTCGGGCGCGGGGGCGCCGCGGCGGCAGACCAGCGCGTCGGCGTCGTAGGCGGGGGCCTGCAGCGCGTAGCCCTCGGGGCAGGCGGGGCCGGGGTCGCCCCTCTCCCCCTGCGGGCCGGTGGGGCCTTCCGGTCCCTGCGGGCCGGTCGGGCCCTGCTCGCCGGAGGCCCCGGGCTCCCCCGGCGCGCCCGCCGCCCCGTCCGCGCCCGGCGCTCCGGGGGCGCCGTCGATGCCGTTCGCACCGTCGATTCCGTCCGCTCCAGCAGCGCCGTCCGCTCCGTCGGCACCCGGAGCGCCGTCCGCGCCCGGGGTGCCCTGTTCTCCTCCAGGTCCCCGGACGCCTGCCGGTCCGCGCGGGCCGATCGAGCCGTCGGCCCCCTCCTCGCCCGGTTTGCCGTCGCTCCCGGCGGCGCCGACCGGCACCCGTACCCGCGCCATCAGCCCTTCGACGGCCTGCGAGGGGTCGGGGGCGGCGGGGGTCTCCCCGGTGCGGGAGACCTGCGCGCGCAGGGCGCGTACGTCGTCGGCGAGGGTGACCAGCGCCCGGCCGCGGCGGTCGGCCTCCGCGGTCATCCGCTCCGCGCGCCGGTCGCCCGCGTCGATCCGGGCCCACAGCACGGCCGCCACCCCGCACAGGGCGACCAGTACGCAGGCCAGGAACACCGAGCGCCAGCGCCGGGCCAGCAGCCGTTCCACCTTGCTCACGAGACGCCTCCCCGGTGGTCGCTGCTGTGCCGAAGCCGTGCGATCTCGCTCTTGTCCTCGACCTGCTGGGTGCGCAACTCGATGACCTGCGCGCCCAGTTCGGCGACCTGCCGCTCCAGGCGGTCGCGCTCGGTCTGGAGGCGCTCGGTGAGGCTGGAGTAGCCGGCGACCACGTTCTCGCCGCGTTTGCCGAAGTACGCCACCAGCGCGGCGCCCAGCATCCCGAAGCAGGCCAGCACCGAGCCGGTCAGGGTGACGGTGGCGTCCAAGCGGCTGCCTCCTCCGGCGCGATCCGTACGCGGGAAGAACGAGGCTGGAGTGACGGGAGTGACGGGGTGGTTCCACAACAACTCACCCTGTTTTGTGTCGAAAGCGTCAGGGGCGGGGGCTGCGTGGGGGGCGTAAGGGACTCGAAGCGTACGGGGGCGGGGGCAAGCCCAGCTGGGCCTGCCCCCGCCCCCGTACGACTTCGTCAGTGCGCGCCCGCTCCCGTCAGTGAACGGACCTCCAGCTCCGCGTACTTGGCGCCGTCGGGGTCCTCGTCCTTGGTGAGGACCGAGCCGAGGTAGCCGAAGAGGAAGCCCGCCGGGATCGAGATGATGCCGGGGTTCTTCAGCGGGAACCAGTGGAAGTCGGCGTCCGGGAACATCGCGTTGGGGTCGCCGGAGACCACCTTGGAGAAGAGCACCAGCACCACCGCGGTGGTCAGTCCGCCGTAGATGGACCAGAGGGCGCCGTTGGTGTTGAAGCGCCGCCAGAAGAGGCTGTAGAGGAGCGTCGGCAGGTTGGCGGAGGCCGCGACCGCGAAGGCCAGGGCGACCAGTCCGGCCACGTTGAGGTTGCCGGCGAAGACGCCCAGCAGGATGGCCACCGCGCCGATGGCGACGGCGGAGAGGCGGGCCGCGCCGACCTCCTCGCCCTCGGTGGCCTGCCCCTTGCGGATGACGTTGGCGTAGATGTCGTGGGCGAAGGAGGAGGACGAGGCCAGGGTCAGGCCCGCGACGACGGCCAGGATGGTGGCGAAGGCGACGGCGGAGATCACCGCGAGCAGGATCGCGCCGCCCGCCGAGTCCTCGCCGCCGCCGACTTCGAAGGCGAGGAGTGGCGCGGCGGTGTTGCCGGCCTTGTTGGAGGAGATGATGTCGGTGCGGTCGATCAGGGCGGCGGCGCCGAAGCCCAGCGCGATGGTCATCAGGTAGAAGCCGCCGATGATGCCGATCGCCCAGAGCACGGACTTGCGGGCCGTGCGGGCGGTGGGGACCGTGTAGAAGCGGATGAGGATGTGCGGCAGTCCGGCGGTGCCCAGCACCAGGGCGATGCCCAGGGAGATGAAGTCGATCTTCGTGGTGGTGTTGAGGCCGTACTGCAGGCCGCCGGAGAGGAACTGCCCGGCGTCCACGCCGCCTTCGCCCTGGGAGGCGTTGTCGGCGGCGGCGCCCAGCAGGTCGGAGATGTTGAAGTCGAACTTGTTGAGCACCAGGAAGGTGATCAGCAGGGTGCCGCTGATCAGCAGCACGGCCTTGACGATCTGCACCCAGGTGGTGCCCTTCATGCCGCCG
>NZ_JBHSZO010000038.1:0-53701 GCF_042663125.1 Streptomyces polyrhachis
CCCGCGCCGCCGCCGGCCGGCCGCCCGGGCCGGCTGCGGCGCGCCGGTGCGGCGATCCGCCGGACGCTGCCCGCCTCCGCCCTCGCGGCGCTGTCCGGCGTCGCCCTGGCCTTCGCCTTCCCGCCGTACGGCCTCTGGCCGCTCTCCCTGCTCGCCGTGGCGGCACTGGCGCTGCTGGTCCGCGGCGGCGGTGCCGGCCGGGCGAGCTGGCTGGGCTTCGCCTTCGCCTTCCCGTTCTTCCTCGTGCTGCTCGCGTGGCTGCACGTCATCGGCTGGGACGCCACCATCGGCCTCGCGGCCGTCCAGGCGGCGTTCTTCCTGGCGCTCGGCCCCGCCCTGGCGGCCGTCTCGCGGCTGCCCGGCTGGCCGCTGTGGGGCGCCTGCCTGTGGGTGGCGCAGGAGTGGGCCCGCGACCGGATCCCCTTCGGCGGCTTCCCCTGGGGCCGCCTCGCCTTCGCCAACACCGACTCGCCCTTCACCCCGCTCGCCGCGCTCGGCGGCGCCCCGCTCGTCACCTTCGCGGTGGCCCTGTGCGGCTCGCTCCTCGCGGCGGCGCTCCTGGCCGCCCGTCGGCTGCGGGAGGCACCGCGCCCGGCAGCGGCGGGTCCGGCAGCTTGGGCCGTCCGCGGCCTGGTGCTGCCGGCCGGACTCGGCGTCGCCGTCCTCCTCGCCGGCTTCGCCGTCCCGGTGCCTTCGGCGGCCGACGAGACCGTCCGTATCGCCGTCGTCCAGGGCAACGTGCAGCAGCCCGGCATGAACTTCCTCGGCCGTCCCATGATGATCCTGGAGAACCACGTCGCCGCCACCGCCGAGCTCGCCGCCGACGTACGGGCGGGGCGCACCCCGCGCCCGGACCTGGTGATCTGGCCGGAGAACGCCTCCGACCTCGACCCGTACACCGAACCCGAGGCGCGCGCCGCCATCGACGGGGCCGTCCGCGACATCGGCGTGCCCGTCCTCGTCGGCGCCCTCGTCGACTACCCGCACAAGGAGGGCTACGTCGAGAACCAGGGCATCGTCTGGGACCCCGTCAAGGGCCCCGGCGCCTCGTACACCAAGCAGCACCCGGTGCCCTTCGGCGAGTACGTGCCCTTCCGCGAGCAGCTCAGCAAGGTCATCACGCGGCTGCAGCGCGTCCCGCGCGACTTCTACCCCGGCGACCACACCGGAGTGCTGCAGGTCGGCCCCGCGCGGCTGGGGGACGTCATCTGCTTCGAGGTGGCGTACGACCAGATCGTCCGCGACACCGTGAACGCCGGGGCCCGCGCCCTGGTGATCCAGACCAACAACGCCACCTACGGCAACACCGGCCAGCCCCAGCAGCAGCTCGCCATGTCCAAGCTGCGCGCCGTGGAGCACGGCCGGGCGATCGTCACCGCGGCCACCAGCGGCATCAGCGCCGTCGTCGGCCCGGACGGGACGATCCGCCAGGAGACGAAGGAGTTCACCCGCGACGTGCTCACGGCCGAGCTGCCGCTGCGCGACGACCGGACGCTCTCCGACCGGCTGGGTCCCGGACCCGAGTGGGTGCTCGCTATCGTGGGCCTCGTGTCCTGCGCAGCCGCCTACCTCCTCGGCCGCCGCGCCCGCAAGGAAGGGAAGGGCCAGCTGTGAAGCAGGGTGGACAGCGGAGTTACGGACCGCTGGGCCGCGTACTCGTGATCATCCCGACGTACGACGAGGCGCAGAACATCGGACCCATCGTGGAGCGGGTGCGCGCCGCGGTGCCCGAGGCGCACATCCTGGTGGCCGACGACAACAGCCCCGACGGCACGGGCAAGCTGGCCGACGAGCTGGCCGCCGAGGACGACCACGTGCACGTCCTGCACCGGGCCGGCAAGGAGGGGCTGGGCGCCGCCTACCTCGCGGGCTTTCGCTGGGGCATGGACGAGGGCTACGGCGTGCTCGTGGAGATGGACGCCGACGGTTCCCACCAGCCCGAGGAGCTGCCCCGGCTGCTCACCGCGCTGCGCGGCGCGGACCTGGTGCTGGGCTCGCGCTGGGTGCCCGGCGGGCGCGTGGTGAACTGGCCCCGCCACCGCGTGCTGCTCTCGCGCGGCGGCAGCACGTACTCCCGGCTGATGCTGGACGTCCCCATCCGCGACGTGACCGGCGGCTACCGCGCCTTCCGCCGCGAGACCCTGGAGGGCCTCGGGCTCACGGACGTCGCCTCGCAGGGCTACTGCTTCCAGGTCGACCTCGCCCGCCGGGCCTCGCACTGCGGCTTCCACGTCGTGGAGGTGCCGATCACCTTCGTGGAGCGCGAGCGCGGCGACTCCAAGATGAGCCGGGACATCGTCGTGGAGGCCCTCTGGCGGGTCACCTCCTGGGGACTGGCCACCCGCGCGCGCCAGCTCCTCGGCCGCAGGCACACTTGAGTCATGACGACTCCCCAGCCGTACGAGGGCCCGGCGGGCCCGCCACCCCCCTCGGGCCCCGGTGCGCGCCCGCCCCGGCGACGGCGCGGGGCGGCCCGCTTCCTGCCGCTGGTAGTGGCGGGGTGGGTGGTGCTGGAGGTGTGGCTGCTGATCGAGATCGGCTCCCGCGTGGGGGTGCTCGGGGTGCTGGCCCTGATGGTCGCCGGAGCGGTGCTCGGCGCCGTGGTGGTCAAGCGGGCCGGCCGCCGGGCCTGGCGGGGGCTCAGCGAGGCACTCCAGCCGGGGGCGGCGCCGGGCGCGCGCCCGGACGGCTCCGGTAACGCGCTCACGATGCTCGCGGGGCTGCTGCTGATCTTCCCCGGCTTCGCCTCGGACGCCCTCGGGCTGCTCCTGCTGCTTCCTCCGGTGCGCTCCTTCGTCCGCCGCCGGGTGGAGCGGGCGGTGCGCCGGGCCGCCGTGCCCGATCAGCTGGGCGGCCTCAACACGGCGTTCACCCAGGCCCGTATCCACCGGCCGGACGGCAAGGTGGTGCAGGGCGAGGTCGTGCGGGAGGACGAGCCGCCGCAGGGCTCCTGAGCCTGCCGGGCGGCCCGTGCGGACCGGCCTTCGGGCGCCTGCGGATACGCCGAGGGCCTGCCCCCCTCAACCGAGGGGGGCAGGCCCTGAACGCAGGATCTCGGCCGTCAGGCCGACTTGCGGGTGTCGCGCGGGTGCACCGCGAGGTTCATCGCGCCCGAGCGCAGCACAGCCAGTCGCTCCGCGAGCACTTCTTCCAGCTCGTCGCGGGTACGCCGCTCCATGAGCATGTCCCAGTGCGTACGAGCGGGCTTGGTCTTCTTCTCCTCCGGACCGTCGCCGTCCACCAGCAGAGCCTGGGCGCCGCAGGTCTTGCATTCCCACTCCGGCGGGATCTCCGCCTCGACCGAGAACGGCATCTCAAAGCGATGTCCGTTCTCGCATGCGTACTCCACGGCCTGGCGCGGAGCCAAGTCGATGCCGCGGTCCGTCTCGTAGCTGGTCACCACGAGGCGCGTGCCGCGAAGAGCTCGCTCACTCATGAATCGTGCCTCCCGGGCTTGTCGCCCACAGGACAGGTGTCGCTGTCGTCGTCATCCGGGTCAACGTCCGGTGGGCGATGAAGATTCCCGTTTCGGAATACGCGTCGCCCGTCGTGCCGCCCCATTGCCAGTACCCGCTGTTGTCCGTTTTTTCACATACGAAAGGAGATGTCATCTTCTGAAGTCATCTCGCAGGATGCGTAACGGTCCACCGAGCGGGCCAAGGGCGTACCCTACCGGTCCGCGCCCCGGACCCCTAAATTGACGCGGCGCCGGTGGTGTCGCCGGCCGGGTCGGCCGGGCGGCCCGGCGCGATCGCCTTCGCGGGGCGCGGGGCCGGGTCCGGGCGATTCCGGTCGATCGTGAAGGCGCGCAGGAAGTACTGCGACAGCGGGCCGATGGCGACGGCGTACAGCACCGTCCCGACGCCCACCGTGCCGCCGAGCGCCCAGCCGGTCGCCAGCACGGTCACCTCGATCAGGGTGCGCATCGCGCGGATCGAGCGCCCGGTGCGCGCGTGCAGTCCCGTCATCAGCCCGTCGCGCGGGCCCGGGCCGAAGCGCGCGGTGATGTAGAGCCCGGTGGCCGCGCCGTTGAGGACGATGCCCGCCAGCAGCAGGGGGATCTGGTACGGCAGGCTGTGCGCGTCCGGCGTGAGCGCCATCGCGGCGTCCATGGAGGCGCCGACCAGCACGACGTTGGACACCGTACCCAGCCCCGGGCGCTGGCGCAGGGGGATCCACAGCAGCAGCACCAGGGCGCCGACGATGATCGAGACGGTGCCGATCGAGAGGCCGACGCGCTCGGCCACGCCCTGGTGGAAGACGTCCCAGGGGTCGACGCCGAGCCCCGCGTCGACGGTCAGTCCGCAACTGGCCCCGTACAGCAGCAGCCCGGCGTAGAGCTGGACCAGCCGCCGCGGGAGGCGGGGCTCGCGCGCGAGGCGGCGCACGGCGCGGGCCGACCGGGAGGTGGACTGGGTGGTGGGCTGGACGGTGGACTGGGCGGTGGAGCGCGGCGTGGACTGCGATGAACCGGACAAAGTTCATCCCCCTCTGGCATTGGCGGACCGACACGTGCCACTCTGTGGCCCGGAAACCTCTCGGCTCCATGGCCAATCCAGGAAAGGTGGACTGGTAGCGATGGTTCAGTGGACCTCGGCGATCGGTGCGGTGCAGCTGGCCCGGCTGCTGCGCTCCCAGCAGCCGCCCGCCGGCCGCAAGGTCGCCGCCTACCGGGCACTGGCGGACGGCGTGCGGCTGCTGGTGCTGGAGGGGCGCATCCCCGTCGCCACCCGGCTGCCGGCCGAGCGTGAGCTGGCGCTGGCGCTCTCCGTCAGCCGTACGACGATCGCGGCCGCCTACGAGTACCTGCGGGCGGCCGGCTTCCTGGAGTCCCGGCGCGGCGCGGGCAGTTGGACCTCGCTGCCGGCCGGCCACCCGCTGCCCACCCGCGGCCTGGAACCGCTGCCGCCCGAGTCCGACGGCTCGATGATCGACCTGGGCTGCGCCGCGCTGCCAGCCCCGGAGCCGTGGCTGACGCGCGCCATGCACGGGGCGCTGGACCAACTGCCGCTATACGCCCGGACACACGGCGACTACCCGGCCGGGCTCCCGGCGCTGCGGGAGGCCGTCGCCGCGCGCTACACCGCGCGCGGGGTGCCCACCATGCCCGAGCAGATCATGATCACCACCGGGGCGATGGGCGCCATGGCCGCGCTCATCCGGCTCTTCGCCGGCGGCGGCGAGCGGATCGCCGTGGACTCGCCCTCGTACGCCAACATCCTGCAGCTGATGCGCGAGGAGGGTGCGCGGCTGGTGCCGGTGGCCATGGGGGAGGGGCTCGCGGGCTGGGAGCTGCCCGTGTGGCGGCGCATCCTGCGCGACGCGGCGCCCCGGCTGGCGTACGTCATCGCCGACTTCCACAACCCCACCGGCGCGCTGGCCGGCGCCGAGCAGCGCCGCGCCCTGGTGGAGGCGGCGCGGTCGGCCGGTACGGCGCTGATCGCCGACGAGACGATGATGGAGATCTCCCTGGACGGCGGGCCGCAGGAGATGCCGCCGCCGATGTGCGCCTTCGACCCGGGCGGTTCGACGGTGGTGACGGTCGGCTCGGCCAGCAAGGCGTTCTGGGCGGGGCTGCGGATCGGCTGGGTGCGGGCCGCGCCGGAGATCATCCGCTCGCTGGTCTCGGCGCGCGCGTACGCGGACCTGGGTACGCCCGTACTGGAGCAGCTGGCGGTGGGCTGGCTGCTGGAGACGGGCGGCTGGGACGAGGCGGTGGCGCTGCGGCGGGAGCAGGCGCGGGCCAACCGCGACGCCATCGCCGGGGCACTGCGCACGCACCTGCCGCAGTGGCGCTTCGAGCTGCCGCGCGGCGGACTCACGCTGTGGGTGCGCACCGGCGGGCAGTCGGGCTCGCGGATCGCGGAGGCGGGGGAGCGCTTCGGGGTGCGGATCCCGTCCGGGCCGCGCTTCGGGGTGGACGGCGCCTTCGAGGGCTTCGTACGGGTGCCGTTCATCGTGGACGGCGCGGTGGCGCAGGAGGCGGTGGCGCGGCTGGCGGCCGCGGTGCGTTTCGTGGCGGAGGGCGGGACCTCTCCCGCGGAACCGGTGGGTTCGCTGATCGCGTAGGGCCGCGGCGAGGGCGGGGGAGGGGTCGGCTCACCGCCGTCGGGACCCTTGCGCTGGGCGACGGCGGCGAGCCACGGCGAGAGACTATAGATATGTGGCAAAACGGACGGACTTCTGCGGAGGTGCCGACGGTGTCGGGGCGACGAAACACCTGAAAGGCCGCCAGGACCAGGTGTGGCCCCTGCGGCGGCCCGAACGAACCATCTAGGGTTCGGGGCTGAGCCGAAATCCCGTTCGCCTGACGCCTTGCGGAGGACCCATGCGCCCCACGATCGTCGTCGCTCTCGAAGAGGGGCTGCGGAGGCTGTTCTTCACCCCGGAGCAGTGGGGGGAGCTGGAGGCGGCGGGGGAACTGCGGGTCTGCGGCGTCGATCCCGAGGAGCTGGCGAAGGAGCTGGCCGCGGCCGAGGTCGTCGTCACCGGCTGGAACACCCCGCGGCTGGCGGGTCCGCTGCTGGCGGAGGCACCCCGGCTGAAGCTCATCGCCCACACCGGCGCGGCGCTGCGCTTCCTCGTCGGCGAGGAGGTGTTCGCCCGCGGTATCCGTGTCTCGCAGGCCGGCGAGGCGATGGCGCCCGCGGTGGCGGAGGTCTCCCTGGCGTTCACCCTCGCGCTGCTGCACCGCATCCACCGCTTCGACCACGCCCTGCACTCCGGTGCGGGCTGGACGCGCACCAAGTACGGCACACTGCCGGCCAGCGAACTGCGCGGCTCGGTGATCGGGGTGGTCGGCGCCTCGCGGACCGGCCGCGCGTACATGGAGATGGTCCGGGCGCTCGGCGGCGTCCTGCTGCTCGCCGATCCGCTGGCGGACGCCGACCGGGCGGCCGCTCTGGGCGCCGAACTCGTCTCCCTCGACGAGCTGTTGCGGCGCTCGCGCATCGTCTCCCTGCACGCCCCGGCGATCCCCGAGACCCGCGAACTCATCGGCCGCCGCGAACTGGCGCTGATGCCCGACGGCGCCGGACTGGTGAACACCGCCCGCTCCTGGCTGGTCGACTCCGCGGCCCTCTTGGACGAACTGCGCGACGGCCGACTGGACGGCGCGCTGGACGTGTACGACGAGGAGCCGCTCCCCGTCTCCAGCCCCCTGCGCGGTCTGCCGAACGTCCTGCTCACACCGCACGAGGCGGCGGGCGCGGTACAGGTGCGCCGGCGGCAGGGACGCATCGTGGTGGACGAGATCGCCCGGCACCTGGCCGCCGAACCGCTGCGGCACGAGATGACGCGGGAGATCCTGGCGACGACCGCGTGAGACGACCGCGTGAGACGCCCGCGTGACCGCAGGCGCCGCGCCTCAGCCGCCTGGGCCCCGGCGCAGCAGCGTCCCGGCGTCCCGCAGCGTGGCGGAGATGCGCTCCAGCGCCCCGTCGTCCCGGTCCACCGCCTCGTAGCGACGGCCCTTCGCGGTGCCCCAGCGGCGCGCCACCGCCGCGGGATCCTCCCCGAGCAGCAGCCCCGCCGCCTGCGCCGCCGCGCCCAGTGCCACCACCTCCTGGGCACGGGGCACCTGTACGGGGCGCCCGCTGAGCCGGCGTACCGTCTCGCGCCAGGCGGCCCCGCGGGCGCCGCCGCCGATCAGCAGCAGCGGGGCGCCGGGTTCGCCCCGCGTTCCGGTCACCAGCTCCAGCGCGGTCAGCAGCGCGTACACGGCGCCGTCGTAGGCGCACTGCAGCAGCTGTCCGGGGGTGGTGTCGTGCCGCAGCCCGGTCAGCAGTCCGGAGGCGTGCGGCAGATGGGGGGTGCGCTCGCCGTCGAGGAAGGGCAGCACCACCGCCGTCGAGCCCGCCTCCACCTCCTCCCGGGAGCGGCCGAGGAGGGCGGCGAACCGGTCCACCGCCTGCGTGCAGTTGAGGGTGCAGGCGAGCGGCAGCCAGTCCCCGCGGGCGTCCGCGAATCCGGCGACCGTGCCGGTGGGGTCCGCCGGCCGCTCCTCGCAGACCGCGTAGACGGTGCCGGAGGTGCCGAGGCTGAGCACCGGTTGCCCGGGGCGCAGGCCGAGCCCGAGCGCCGCCGCCATGTTGTCGCCCGTCCCGGCGGCGACCAGCGCGCCGCGGGGGAGCGGCAGTCCGGCCTGTACCGTGCCGGCCGCCTCCCCGGGCCGCAGCACGCGGGGGAGGCGGTCGGAGGGCAGCCCGACGTGCGCGAGGGTCTCCTCGTCGTACACCTCACCGCGCGCGTCCCACCAGCCGGTGCCCGAGGCGTCCCCCCGGTCGGTCACGGCCGTCCCTGTCAGCCGCTCCGTCAGGTAGTCGTGCGGCAGCCGTACGGCGGCGGTGGCGGCGGCCGCCCCGGGCTCGTGCTCCCGCAGCCATGCCCACGTGGTGACCGTGAAGGACGGCGCGGGCACGCTGCCCGTGCGCAGGGCCCACGCCTTCGCCCCGCCCAGCTCGGCGAGCAGGCGCTCGCGCTGCGGCGCGGAGCGGACGTCGTTCCACAGGAGCGCGGGGCGCACCGGCTCGCCGTGGCGGTCGAGGGTGACCAGGCCGTGCTGCTGCCCGGCGACGGAGACGGCCGCCACCTGGCGTACGGCGTCGCCGCAGTCGGCCAGCGCCTCGCCGAGCGCCCGCCACCAGTCCCTCGGATCGCTCTCGCGCGCCGCGCCGCCCGCCGTCACGGTGTGCGGGGCGCGGCCCTCGGCCACGACGCGGCCGGTGTCCGCGGAAACGACGAGCACCTTGACCGACTGCGTCGAGCTGTCCACACCGGCGACGAACGGACCCATGGCGACCTCCGCGTGTTCTTCCCCGGACCGGACGTGCGCACTAATTTGTCGAGGACTCTAACGAACGCGTCGGGGTGGCGACAGACGGACGCAGGCGGACCCTGACGGACCCTGACGGACCCTGACGGACACAGCCGCGGAGGGCGTCATGACGTACATCCCCACCCCGCAGGACAGGTTCACCTTCGGCCTGTGGACCGTCGGCTGGCAGGGCCGCGACCCCTTCGGGGACGCCACCCGCCCGGCGCTGGACCCCGTCGAGACGGTGGCGCGGCTGGCGGAGCTCGGCGCGTACGGCGTGACCTTCCACGACGACGACCTCATACCCTTCGGCGCCTCGGAGGCCGAACGCGAGAGGCACGTCAAGCGCTTCCGGCAGGCACTGGACAGCGCGGGCCTGAAGGTGCCGATGGCCACCACCAACCTCTTCACCCACCCCGTCTTCAAGGACGGCGCCTTCACCGCCAACGACCGCGGTGTACGCCGCTACGCCCTGCGCAAGACCATCCGCAACATCGACCTGGCCGCCGAACTCGGCGCCACCGTCTACGTCGCCTGGGGAGGCAGGGAGGGCGCGGAGTCGGGCGCCGCGAAGGACGTCCAGGCGGCACTCGACCGGATGAAGGAGGCATTCGACCTGCTCGCCGAGTACGTCACGCGGCAGGGTCACGCCCTGCGCTTCGCCCTCGAACCCAAGCCCAACGAACCGCGCGGCGACATCCTGCTGCCGACCGTCGGGCACGCCCTGGCGTTCATCGAGCGGTTGGAGCGGCCCGAACTCTTCGGCGTCAACCCCGAGGTGGGGCACGAGCAGATGGCGGGGCTGAACTTCCCGCACGCCGTCGCCCAGGCCATGTGGGCCGGAAAGCTCTTCCACATCGACCTGAACGGGCAGAGCGGCGTGAAGTACGACCAGGACCTGCGGTTCGGCGCCGGCGACCTGCGCTCCGCGTTCTGGCTCGTCGACCTGCTGGAGCGGGGCGGATACGCCGGTCCGCGCCACTTCGACTTCAAGCCGCCGCGTACGGAGGACGGCGCCGGCGTGTGGGCCTCGGCGGCCGGCTGCATGCGCACCTACCTGATCCTGAAGGAGCGCGCGGCCGCCTTCCGGGCCGATCCCGAGGTCCGCGCGGCGCTGCTCGACAGCCGGCTGGACCAGCTGGCGCGGCCCACGGCGGACGCGTCCGGGCTGGCGGGGCTGCTGGCCGACCGCAGTGCCCTTGAGGACTTCGACGCGGACGCGGCAGCGCGGCGCGGGATGGCCTTCGAGCGGCTGGACCAGCTGGCGGTGGAGCATCTGCTGGGCGTGCGGGCGGCGTGCGGGCGGTGAAGCGCCCGCGGTCCTCGCGACGGCCCCCGTCTCGCTGAGGTAACAGCCACATATCGTGCCCGAACAAGGGTTCAACCCGGGCTGGGTGCGGGATACCTTTGCTGGCCACGGCGCTCGGTGGAGTGATCCCTTCGCGTACAGGACCGCCGTGTCGATCTCTGACTCCCCGGTCCCGCGCCGCCGTCCCCGGCGGCGTCGCGATCCGGGGAGCCGGGCGGGAGGGGCGCGGTGCGGAAGGTTCCGGCGTGGAGAGCGCCTGCCGGACGGGGTACGTGGCGGCCGGCCGCCGCTGTCAGCCTGCTCGCCGTCGCGGCCGCCCTCACCGCCAGCGGATCGCCTGCTTCCGGCAGTACGGCGACCCCCGTCCCGGCGCCCCGCGCGGTACTCGCCGCGCCCGACGCGCCGGCGGCCCGCGCGCTGCCGCCCCAGGCCGCGGACCGGCACGCCACCCCGGTGCGCGCGCCCGACCCGGCGAAGGCGGTCCGCGGGGCCCTGGACGCGCTGGGCCCGCACGCCGGGCGCTACACGCTCGCCGTCCAGGATCTGGACACCGGGGCGCGGGCGGTCTACGGCGCCCGCACCGGTACGTACGACACGGCGAGCATCGTCAAGGTCGACATCCTCGCCGCGCTGCTGCTGCGCGGTGAGCGCGACGGCGCCGCGCTCACCGCCGTCCAGCGGCAGTGGGCGTCGGCGATGATCCGCTCCAGCGACAACGAGGCCACGGACCGGCTGTGGAGCGTCCTGGGCGGTCCGCAGGCCCTCGACCGCGCCAACGGCACCCTGGGCCTGGGCGCCACCACCGCCGGCGGCTGGGGGACCTGGGGGCTGACGCAGACCACCGCCGCCGACCAGCTCACGCTGCTGCGGGCGGTCTTCGCCGAGGACTCGCCGCTGTCAGGGGAGTCCAGGCGCTACGTCGCCTCGCTGATGGGCGCGATCGTCCCGGGCCAGGACTGGGGCGTAACGGCAGCCGGGCCCGGGGCGCCGCGCGTGCTGAAGAACGGCTGGCTGATGCGCAGCCGTACGAAACTGTGGGACGTCAACAGCATCGGCGTCGTCGAACGCGACGGGCACCGGCTGCTGCTCAGTGTTTTGACGGCGGACCAGCCCACCCGTGAGGACGGCATAGCGCTGGTGGAGCAGGCGGCTTCGGCGGCCGTACGGGCCCTGGTGGAGACGAGCCCGCCCACGGCGTGACCCGCCGGCCGGTCACGGCAGCGGCTGCGGCGGGCGCGGTCCCGTGTAGCTGCCGCTGGGGCGCATCCGCAGCGGCCGCTCCCCGTACTCCTCCAGCGCGTGCGCGATCCAGCCCGCCGTACGGGCCACGGCGAAGACCGTCTCGCCGGCCTCGGCGGGCATGCCGGCCGAGGACGACAGGACGGCCAGGGCGAGGTCGACGTTGGCGTGCAGCGGGGTGTGGCGCGCGGAGATCTCGACGACCTCCTGCGCCGCGTCCAGCGCCCGCCGGGCCGCGGGCACCTCGTCCAGCAGGCTGAACAGCAGCTGGGCGCGCGGATCCTCGCCGGTGTAGAGCCGGTGGCCGAGTCCGGGCACCCGGCGGCCGGCACGGAAGTGCTCGGAGACCACCGGCGCCGCGCCCCGCTCCAGCACGTCCAGCAGCATCCGGTGCGCCAGGCCGCTCGCCGCGCCGTGCAGCGGGCCGTCGAGTGCGGAGAGGCCGGTGGAGACGACCGCGTAGGGGTTGGCGCGGGCGGAGGCGGCGACCCGGGCGGCGAGGGTGGAGGCGGCCAGGTCGTGGTCGATGAGCAGGACGAGCGCGGAATCCAGGCAGCGCAGGGCCGCGGGGTGGGGGGACGCCGGGCTGAGACGCGTCCACAGGCGGTGGGCGAGGGGCGCGCCGCGCGCGGGTGGGCGGCCCGCCGCCGGGAGCGCGTCGGTGAAGGCGGCGACGAGGCCGCGCGTCGTGGTGTGCACCGCGGGGGCCGACAGGTCGAAGCGCAGGGGGTCGGCCGCCGCGGCCGCCACCGCCACGGTGCGCAGCCCGTCCACGGGGGTGGCGTGTGCGGGCAGGGCCGCGACGGCCGCCCTGGCGGCGCGGAGCAGCTCCTCCCGGGCGGTGAACCGCAGCCCGGGGGTGAGCCGGCCGGTCCAGAGCCAGTCGGCGACCTCCTCGTACGGATACGCCTCCGCGAGGGCCGTCGCCTCCACTCCGCGGAAGTAGTAGCGATCCCCGTCGATCAGGGTGACGGCCGTGCGGACGGCCGGGGAGCCGGGCGCCGCGCCCTCCGCTCCGGCGCTGCCCGCACGGGGCCGGCCGTGGCGGCGGGCGAGGGTCTCGACCTCCTGCGGATCGAAGGAACTGCCGCGCGCGCCGGGGGACTTGCGGCTGGTGAGCAGCCCGCGGCTGACATAGGCGTAGACGGTCTCGGGCTTCACCCCGAGCCGTTCGGCGACCTGCTTGGTACTCAACCCGTCCTGATGACCACTCATGATGTCGTCCACTCTAGAACATTGATTCAATCAACGTTGACAGGATTTCGGTCAAGGTAGATGGTGGCACTGAGTGCAAGGGAGGAACAGTCATGACAACGCTTCCGGTCAATGTCCCCATCGAGGCCCCACGAGGGCTCAGCGGCGTCATCGTCACCGAGACCCGGCTCGGCGATGTGCGCGGACGCGAGGGCTTCTACCACTACCGCCAGTACTCGGCCGTGGAACTGGCCGAGCGGCGCGGCTTCGAGGACGTCTGGTACCTGATGTTCCACGGAGAGCTGCCGAGCGAGGCACAGCGTGCCGAATTCCTGGCCCGTACCGCCGTGTTGCGCCCGCTGCCGGAGGACGTCCGCGAGGCGCTGCCCGCCATCGCCCGCTCCTGCGTGCTCGCCGGGCCGCTGGCGGGCCTGCGTACCGCCCTCTCGCAGACCGCCGCCTCGGCGGACTTCCGGCCGCTGTACGACATCGGCCGCGAGCAGCGCACGGCCGACGCCCTGGCCGCCTGCGCCAAGGTGCCGGTGATCCTCACGGCGCTGCACCGCATCGGCCGGGGACTGGCGCCGGTGGAGCCGCGCGCGGACCTGCCGTACGCCGCCAACTACCTCTACATGCTCACCGGCGAGGAGCCCGAGCCCGCGCGGGTCCGCGCCGTCGAGGCGTACCTGATCTCCACCATCGACCACGGGTTCAACGCCTCGACGTTCACGGCGCGCACCATCGCCTCGACCGGCGCCGACCTCGGCGCCTGCCTGACCGGCGCGATCGGCGCCCTGTCGGGACCGCTGCACGGCGGCGCGCCCAGCCGCGCGCTGGACACCCTGGACGCCATCGGCACCCCCGACCGGATCGACCCGTGGATCCGCGCGCGGGTGCTGGCGGGCGAGCGGATCATGGGTTTCGGCCACCCCGTCTACCGTACGGAGGACCCGCGTTCGCGGATGCTCAAAGGCATCGCCCGGGGAATCGGAGGCCCGTTGACCGACTTCGCGGTCGAAGTGGAGCGCAGGGTCGTGGAGATCCTCGCGGAGCTCAAGCCCGGCCGGGAGCTGCACACGAACGTGGAGTTCTACGCCGGCGTGGTGATGGAGCTCTGCGGCCTGCCGCGCGAGATGTTCACGCCGACCTTCGCCGCGGCCCGGGTCGTCGGCTGGAGTGCCAACGTCCTGGAGCAGGCGGAGGATTCGAAGATCATCCGCCCGGCGGCGCGCTACGTGGGCCCCGAGGCGCCGCAGCCGCTTCCCTGACTCCCCTCGGGGGCCGTTCCCGTCCTTGGGCAGGAGGACGGGAACGGCCCCCGCGTGGGATAACGGAACCTGGCCGCGCGGCCGCGCGTTCTCCCACCGGGAGGGCGGTGTTCGAGCCGCCGAGGAGGGCTGGAAGATGTCCAACAAGACCAAGGTGATGGTCGGCGGTGTGGCCGCCGCGGTGCTGCTGCTCATCGTCACCGAATCGCTGCTGCTCACCCTGCTGGTGCTCGTGGGTGTGCCGACCGCCGCGTATCTGCTGCTCGACCCGTCCCAGCGCCGGCGGCTGCGCAGGATCACGCGCAAGCAGTTGGATCGCTGAGGCGGCGGCGCGGACCTCCCCGCCGGCGCGGCTGTACGGCCGGCAGGGAGGCGGTGGGGAGGAAGTCCTCAGGCCGCGGGCAGCCCCAGCAGGCTGCGCGCCACCGTCTGCGGGGGTTCGTCGCGCTCGCGCGCCAGGGCGATCAGCGCCCGGCAGGCCAGCTCGTGCACGCCGAAGGTGAGCGCCTCCGGCTGCACCCACCGGGCGGCCTCGGCGCTGCCCTGCTCGTCGTTCTCGGCGCAGGCCGCGACGTACACGGCCGCCGCCTCGAAGAGGTTGTGGCGGCGCGCTTCCGCGGCCGCCGGCCGGTCCGCGGCCGTCTGCCGCGCCGGCTCCCCGGTGCGATGGGGGAACCAGTGCCGGAGGAACGTACGGCCGGGGAGTATGCGAAGGCTGTGGCGCACCTGGACCTACCTCGCTCGGATGTTCGCTGCTGCTGTCAGTCTTCTGCTACCCGCTCCAGCGCACGATCGCACGGCCGCCGCTGCTGGCCGACGACGGCCGCCGATGAACTCCGATGAACTCCGATGAACCGCCCGGCATATGACAGCGGAAAGTCCGCCATCCGCTGCCAACTTCGATCGCGAGACGGTCAATTCACCTTTCAAAACTGTCAAATCCGATCAGATTTCGAACAGCGCCCCCGGCGTGCGCCCCCAATCGGACTAGCGTCCAGGAGATATGGGACACCTGGACCATGCCACCTTCGGCTGGCTGACACCCCTTCTCTCGTACGCCATGGCCTGCATCGGAGCGGCCCTGGCACTGCGCTGCACCCTGCGCGCCCTCGCGGCGTCGGGCGCGGCCCGGCGCAACTGGCTCATCACCGCCGCCTCGGCGCTCGGTACGGGCATCTGGACGATGCACTTCGTCGCGATGCTCGGCTTCAGCGTCAGCGGTACGGAGATCCGCTACAACGTGCCCCTCACCGTGCTGAGCCTGGTCGTCGCCATGGCCGTCGTCGGCGGCGGCGTGTTCGCCGTCGGCTACGGGCAGGGGCGCGGCAGCGCCCTGGCGCTCGGCGGCCTCACGACCGGCCTGGGCGTGGCGAGCATGCACTACATCGGCATGTCCGCGGTCCGGATCAACGGCACCCTCTCCTACGACCCGCTGCTGGTGGGCCTCTCCGTCGCCATCGCCGTGGTGGCCGCCACGGCGGCGCTGTGGGCGGCGCTGAACATCCGCTCCCCGCTCGCCGTGGGACTGGCCTCCCTGGTGATGGGGGCAGCGGTCAGCAGCATGCACTACACCGGCATGGCGGCCGTGAAGGCCACCATGGAGCCCGCCGCGGGCGCGCTGGCCGGGGCCACGGCGATGCAGTTCATCTTCCCCCTCGCCGTCGGCCTCGGCTCCTACCTCTTCCTCACCTCCGCCTTCGTCGCGCTCTCCCCGACAGCGCAGGAACAGGCCGACTCCGTGTCGGCGCAACGGATCGAGGAGAGCGCCGTCCTCTAGTCCTCCCCGCCGCCCCCGGGCGGCACGGCAACCACCGCTCGACTGCTCAACTGCCTCTCACGGGGGCGTCTTCCTGACACGAGGTCGCGATGCGAACACCTGGCAGCACACCGGCCGACGGGCCCCCGGGGCCCGGGCCGAACGGAGCCGAGCGACGGCTCCGGCACAGCGGTACCACCGCTGAGCCGCCCGACCGGGGACGGCGCCGGCACGCCGGCCCGCCGGCCGACGAAACGGCCCCCCCGGTCTGGGACACCACCCGGCGCTCCCCGGGAGGCGGCTCCACTGAGCGCCCCGAGGCAGCGCCGGCCGCGGCAGAGCACGGCAGGCGCCGGGGGCTGCGCCCGCGCACCGTCCGCGCCCGGGTCATCTCCGTCCTGATGGTGCCGGTGGTCTCCCTCATCGCGCTGTGGGGCTACGCCACGGTCACCACCGCGCAGGACGTCGCCAGGCTGCGCCAGCTCCAGCAGGTCGACACGCAGGTCCGCGCACCCCTCTCCCAGGCCGTGGCGGAGCTGCAGAACGAGCGGCTGGCGGTGGCCCGTTACCTCGCCGCCCCCGAGCAGAGCGGCTGGGCGGCCGTGGAGAAGCAGTCCCGCACCACGGAGCGCGCCCTGGCCCCGCTCCTGGCCGCCCCGGGCCACACCGTCGCCGAGGGCAAGGGGCTGCCGGAGGGCGCCGTCACCCGGCTCGCCGAGTTCGTGGCCGCCGGGCAGCGGCTGGCGCAGCTGCGCACCGCCGTCCACGAGGGGCGTACGAACTGGTCGCAGGCGTACGGGCAGTACACCGCGACCGTCGACAAGGCCTTCCGGATCGGCGGCTCGCTCAGCGGCATCCAGGACACCGCGGCCGCCTCAGAGGCCCGCGTCCTGCTGGACTTCGCCCGCGCCGGCGAGATGCTCTCCCGCGAGAGCGCGCTGCTCACCTGGGGGCAGCGCACGGGCTCCCTCGACGCGCGGGAGCAGCGCGCGTTCATCGGAGCCGCCGCCACCCGCACCGCCCTGGAGTCCGCCGCCGACGACCTGCAAAAGCGCGAGCGCGACACCTGGCAGCAGCTCTCCCGCGGACCCCTCTTCCAGGAACTGGCCTCCCTTGAGGCACGGGTGAGCGCCGCCGCCCCCGGCCGGGACGCCGGCGGCGCCGTCTCCGCCGCCGACTGGGAGCGTGCCTCCAGCACCGTGCAGGCCGGTTTCGACGAGATCGCCGACAGCGCCGCACGGGCCGCCGCCACGCGCTCCGACCCGCTCACCGAAGGCGTCCTCACCGCGGCGGGCGCCGCGGTGCTGCTCGGCCTGCTCGCCGTCGTCGCCGCGCTCGTCATCTCCGTGCGCGTAGGCCGCGGCCTGGTCGTGGAGCTGGTCAGCCTGCGCAACAGCGCGCTCGCCCTCGCCCGCCGCAAACTCCCCTACGCCATGCGGCGGCTGCGCGCCGGCGATGAGCTCGACATCGACCGGGAGGCGCCGGTCGGTCTGCCGGGCGACGACGAGATCGCCCAGGTCGGCGAGGCCCTCAACACCGTCCACCGGGCGGCCCTGCTCGCCGCCGTGGAGCGCGCCGAGCTGGCCAGCGGCATCTCCGGCGTCTTCGTCAACCTCGCCCGCCGCAGCCAGGTCCTGGTGCACCGCCAACTCGCGCTGCTGGACAGCATGGAGCGGCGCGCCGACGACCCCGGAGAGCTGGAGGACCTCTTCCGGCTCGACCACCTCACCACCCGGATGCGCCGCCACGCGGAGAGCCTCATCATCCTCTCCGGCTCGGCCCCCGGCCGCGCCTGGCGGATGCCCATCCCGCTGCAGAACGTCGTACGGGCCGCCGTCTCCGAAGTCGAGGACTACGCCCGTATCGAGATCCGCACACTGCCCGAGCAGTCCGTGTCCGGCACCGCGGTCGCCGACCTCACCCACCTGCTGGCGGAACTCGTCGAGAACGCCACCCAGTTCTCCCCGCCGCACACCAAGGTGCGCATCTACGGTGAGCAGGTCGGCAACGGCTACGCCATCGAGATCGAGGACCGCGGCCTGGGCATGGGCAAGGAGACCCTCGACGCCGCCAACCAGCGCATCGAGGAGTCCGAGACGCTCGACCTCTTCGACAGCGACCGCCTCGGCCTCTTCGTCGTCAGCCGCCTCGCCGCCCGCCACGACATCAAGGTCTCCCTGCGGGCCTCCCCCTACGGCGGCACCACCGTGGTCGTCCTCCTCCCGCGCGCCCTGCTGCAGAGCCCCACCGAGGCCGCCCCGCCGGCCCAGGGCGGCGCGCCCCCGCTCGAGCAGTCACCGCTGCGCGAGCGGATGATGGAGCGCGTGCCCGAGCCGGTACCGGCCGGGCGCCCGCTCGACCCCGGCCGCGAGCGTGTCGCCCTCAGCCCGCGGCCGTCCCCCGGCGAGGACGTCGTGGACCTGCCGCAGCGCAAGACCCGGCGCCCGCTGTCCGCCCAGGCGGTCCCGGTCTCCGCCCCACCGGCCCCCGCGCCAGCGACGCGGGAGGATCCGTATACGTTCGAGCGGCGGGAGAGCCCGTACGTCCCCGACGACGCCGATCTGCCGCGCCGGGTGCGGCAGGCGAACCTGGCGCCCCAACTGCGCGAGGTGGCAGGCGGCAGGGAGCAGCCCTCCAACGGCAGCCGCCCCGCGCCGCGCGCCCCCCGCGACCGCAGCCCGGAGGAGGCTCGGGCCCGGATGGCGGCCTACCGCAGCGGCTGGGTCCGCGGCGGGGGCCTGAGCGGCGGCCGCTCCGGCAGCCCCTCCGGCGGCAAAGCGAGACCCGCCGCCGGAAAAGACGACAGCAGAAGGAAGCACGAAGGAGACCAGGAATGATCGAGCCGGGCACGATCAACCCCGCCCACGGCTCCGGTGAGCTCGACTGGCTCCTGGACGACATGGTGGCGCGCGTGGCGGAGGCACAGCACGCGGTGGTGCTCTCCAACGACGGCCTCGCGGTCGGCGCATCCGGCACCCTCTCCCGGGAGGACGCCGAGCATCTCGCCGCCGTGGCCTCGGGCTTCCACAGCCTGGCCAAGGGCGCCGGCCGCCACTTCCGGGCCGGCGACGTACGCCAGACGATGGTCGAGATGGACGAGGGCTTCCTCTTCGTCGCGGCCGCCGGCGACGGCTCCTGCCTCGCCGTCCTCAGCTCCGCGCACGCGGACATGGGTCTGATCGCCTACGAGATGGCCCGGCTGGTGAAGCGCGTGGGGGAGCATCTGCACACCCCGCCGCGAGTGATGACCAACGAGCCGCCGAGCGGTGGATGAGGGTGGGGAGTGAGATGAACCCGGAGAAGCTCCACGGCACGCCCCCGGGCGGCAGCCACTGGTACGACGCGGAGGCCGGCCCGCTCGTCCGCCCGTACGCGATGACGGGCGGGCGCACCCGCCCCGGACCGACCAGTGTGGCCTTCGACCTGATCGCGCTGATCGACGTCGAGGAGGCCGCACTGGCCCAGGCGGACCGGGCCGCGCTCGGCTACGAGCACCGGCAGTTGATCGACCTGTGCCTGGTGGAGACGCAGACGGTCGCCGAACTGGCCGCCGAGGCCGATCTGCCGGTCGGGGTCATACGCGTACTCCTCGGCGACCTGCTGGAGATGAACGTCATCCGGGTCAGCCGTCCTGTGCCCCCCGCACTGCTGCCCGACGAGAAGATCCTGAGAGAAGTGATCGATGGACTCCGTGCACTCTGACCGCTCTGTCGACGGAACCGCGCTGACCTTGAAAATACTGGTCGCCGGGGGATTCGGGGTGGGCAAGACCACCCTGGTCGGCTCCGTCAGCGAGATCCGCCCGCTGCGTACCGAGGAGCAGCTGAGCGAGGCGGGTCAGACGGTCGACGACATCGACGGGGTGGAGAAGAAGACCACCACCACCGTGGCCATGGACTTCGGCCGGATCACCATCCGGTCGGGGCTCGCGGTCTACATCTTCGGCACACCCGGGCAGGACCGGTTCTGGTTCCTGTGGGACGAGTTGGCCACGGGAGCGCTCGGCGCGGTGGTGCTGGCCGACACCCGCCGCCTCCAGGACTGCTTCCCCGCCGTGGACTACTTCGAGCACCGGAACATCCCGTTCCTGGTAGCGGTGAACTGCTTCCCCGGCTCGCGCTCCTACGGCGCGCACGAGGTGTCCCGTGCCCTGGACCTCGACTCGGGCACTCCGGTGGTGCTGTGCGACGCCCGGGACAAGGATTCGGGAAAGGAGGTGCTCATCCGACTGGTCGAGTATGCCGGGCGGATGCACACCGCCCGGCTGCTCGACTCCGTGGAGGCCGATCCGGTCGGCTGAGCAGGTCGGCTGAGGAGGTCGGTCAGGTCGCGACGTCGGCCTCGGCGAGCACCTGGTGGGGCCTCAGCCGTACCAGGAGTTCACCGGGCACGCCGTTGCGCTCGCCGTACTGCTCGGCCAGCTCCTCGCCCATGTAGCGGGCGGCGATCCGCGTCGCCCAGGAGCGGACCTCGTCGAGGTCGTCGCTGAGTTCGACCTGCCCGTTGACGATCACGAAGGCGTACGGGGCGTGGTCGTCGTCCACACACAGCGCGGCCCGGTTGTCGCGGGCGAGATTGCGGCCCTTGACCGTGGCGGCGCCGGTGTTGAAGACGAAGTCGTCTCCGTCCAGCAGGAACCAGATCGGGGCGATGTGGGGGCTGCCGTCCGCGCGTACGGTCGCGAGCTTGCCGGTGCGGGTGCCTGCCAGGACGAAGGCACGCCATTGCTCTTCGGTCATCTTCTCTGCCATGGCTCCAAGTTATCCACAGGCAACTGCGGGAGCTCCGCGACGCTCGGTAGTTTCGTTACGCAATGTAGTCGCGTGATTGCGCGACCACGTGATCGCGAACGAGCGGGGGCAGGGACGTGACCGAGCAGACAGTGCGGGGAAGCGGGCGGCTGGAGCCGCGGGCAGGACAGCGGGCGGAGCAGCGGACCGAGCGGCGGGGGCGGACAAGGCCGCTGTCCGCAGGGCCGGGGGGCCGCCCGCCCGGGCGGGCCGAGGCGCCGGAGCGGCCCGGAGCCGGCAGTCGGCGGTCGGCCGCCGTGGTGGGCAGGTCGGTGGGCAGCGCGCGCTGCAGGCCGCCGGGCGGGCCGGAGGCGGTGGTGCCGTTGGCCCGCGCGGCGGTCGAGCTGGGGTTGAAGCCACGGGAGCTGGAGGTCGCTGTCCAGCTGGGTGCGGTGCGGTCGACGGCCGGTGCGCACGGGCGGCGCCGGGTGCCGTGGGCGGAGATCGACCGGGTGCGGAGCGAGGCGGGGTATCCGGAGGCGCTGCGGGCCCAGCTACGACTGGTGGGCACCCTGGAGGGTGCGCGGCTGCTCGGTATCGGGGCGGCCAGATTCGCCAGACTGGCCCGCGCGGGGTGCTTCGCACCCATGCGCTTCTCCGTGAACCGCTACCGGGCGGTGGTGTGGCTGTATCTCGCGCAGGAGCTGGAGGAGTTCGCCGAGCGCGAGCCGGAGCTGCTGCGGGACTGCACACCGGAAGGGGTCCGGGCACTGGTGGCCGACGGCGGCGACTGGCGGCCCCGGCTCTGGCGTGAGCGCACCGTGCGGTGGCTGCTCGCCGGGGAAGCGGCGCAGGAGGACCCCTGGAGCCGGGCGGCGGTGCAGGCGGCGGTCCTGCCGGACGCGGAGGTCGCCGAGCTGGTGGTGGACGGCGCGGAGCGCGCCAGGCTGGCGGAGCTGCGCCCGGAGTCGCTCACGGCGCGGAGCAGTTCACCCGAGGCCCGGCTGGTGGCGGCCGCGGTGCTGCGGGCGGAGCAGGCGGACGAGGTCCTTCGCTACCGGGTGGGTCTGAGCCTCGCGCTCAGCGAGGCGCGCGCCGCGGACGGCCTCGCGCCGCCCTCCGCGGCGCTGTGCGGGGCGTCCCCGGAGCGGGCGCGGGGGCTGCTGCGCCGGCTGGGTCTGCGCCCGGGAGCGGCGCGGTGAGGAGAGGACGGCCGGGGGCCGCGGATCGCCCGCGCCCCCCGGCCCGTTCCTCAGAGCTGGCCCACGTCCGTCACCCGGACCACGGCGCGGCCCTCGGCGTCGGAGGCGGCCAGGTCCACCTCGGCGGTGATGCCCCAGTCGTGGTCGTCCCTGGGGTCGTCGAAGGTCTGCCGGACCCGCCACAGGCCGTGCGCCGGGTCCTGCTCGATCTGCAGCAGCTTGGGCCCGCGTGCGTCGGGGCCGGTGCCGAGGTCCTCGTACTCGTCCCAGTAGGCGTCCAGGGCCTCGCCCCACCGGTCGGCGTCCCAGCCGGACTCCCCGTCCAGGGCGCCCAGTTCCGCCACGTTGTCCAGGGCGGCCAGCTCGACCCGGCGGAAGAGGGCGTTGCGTACCAGCACGCGGAAGGCGCGCGCGTTGGTGGTGACGGGCTTGACCTCGTCGGCGTGCTCCAGCGCCTCCTGGGCGGACTCCTCCTCCGGGTTGGCGAGCTGCTCCCACTCGTCCAGCAGGCTGGAGTCGACCTGGCGGACCATCTCGCCCAGCCACTCCACGAGGTCCTGGAAGTCCTCGGACTTCAGGTCGTCCGGGACCGTGTGCTGCAGGGCCTTGTAGGCGCCGGCGATGTAGCGCAGCACGATGCCCTCGGTGCGGGCCAGCTCGTAGAAGGAGACGAACTCGCTGAAGGTCATCGCCCGTTCGTACATGTCGCGGATGACGGACTTGGGGGAGAGGGGGTGGTCGCCGACCCAGGGGTGCGAGCGGCGGTAGACGTCGTAGGCGTGGGAGAGCAGCTCCTCCAGCGGCTTGGGGTAGCTGACGTCCATCAGCCGCTCCATCCGCTCCTCGTACTCCACCCCGTCGGCCTTCATCTGCGCGACGGCCTCGCCCTTGGCCTTGTTCTGCTGCGCGTGCAGGATCTGCCGGGGGTCGTCCAGGGTGGACTCCACGACCGAGACCATGTCCAGCGCGTAGGAGGGCGACTCGGGGTCCAGCAGGTCGAAGGCGGCCAGCGCGAAGGTGGACAGGGGCTGGTTGAGGGCGAAGTCCTGCTGCAGGTCCACGGTCAGCCGGGCGATGCGCCCCTGCGCGTCGGGCTCGGCGAGCTGCTCCACCACCCCGCCGGCCAGCAGCGAGCGGTAGATGGCGATGGCGCGGCGGATGTGGCGCAGCTGGTTGCGGCGCGACTCGTGGTTGTCCTCCAGCAGCCTGCGCATGGCCTCGAAGGCGTTGCCGGGACGGGCGATGACGGACAGGAGCATCGCGTGCGTGACCCGGAAGCGGGAGGTCAGCGGCTCCGGATCGGAGGCGATGAGCTTGTCGAAGGTGTCCTCGCTCCAGTTGACGAAGCCCTCCGGCGCCTTCTTGCGGACCACCTTGCGGCGCTTCTTGGGATCGTCGCCCGCCTTGGCGAGGGCCTTCTCGTTCTCCACGACGTGCTCGGGCGCCTGCGCCACCACCAGGCCCGCCGTGTCGAAGCCGGCCCGCCCGGCCCGCCCGGCGATCTGGTGGAACTCGCGGGCCCGCAGCGTACGCACCCGGGTGCCGTCGTACTTCGTCAGCGCAGTGAACAGCACCGTGCGGATGGGGACGTTGACGCCCACCCCCAGGGTGTCGGTGCCGCAGATGACCTTCAGCAGCCCCGCCTGTGCCAGCTTCTCCACCAGGCGGCGGTACTTGGGCAGCATCCCGGCGTGGTGGACCCCGATGCCGTGGCGCACGAAGCGCGAGAGGTGGCGGCCGAAGCCGGTGGTGAAGCGGAAGTTGCCGATCAGCTCGGCGATCTTCGCCTTCTCCTCCTTGGTGCACATGTTGATGCTCATCAGCGCCTGCGCCCGCTCCACGGCCTGCGCCTGCGTGAAGTGCACGATGTAGACGGGCGCCTGGCGGATGTCGAGGAGCTCGGTGAGCGTCTCGGTGAGGGGGGTGGTCCGGTACTCGTAGGACAGCGGCACGGGGCGCGTCGCGGAGCGCACCACCGCGGTGGGACGGCCCGTACGCCGGGTCAGGTCCTCCTCGAAGCGGGCGACGTCGCCGAGGGTCGCCGACATCAGCACGAACTGCGCCTGCGGCAGCTCCAGCAGGGGGATCTGCCAGGCCCAGCCGCGGTCCGCCTCGGCGTAGAAGTGGAACTCGTCCATCACGACCTGGCCGATGTCGGCGTTCCGGCCGTCCCGCAGCGCGATGGAGGCGAGTACCTCGGCGGTGCAGCAGATGACGGGGGCGTCGGCGTTGACGGAGGCGTCACCCGTCAGCATCCCGACGTTCTCCGTGCCGAACATCTTGCACAGCTCGAAGAACTTCTCCGAGACCAGTGCCTTGATGGGAGCGGTGTAGAAGGTCACCTGGTCGTTGGCGAGCGCGGCGAAGTGCGCGCCCGCCGCCACCAGGCTCTTGCCCGAGCCGGTGGGAGTGGCGAGGATGACGTTGGCCCCCGACACCACCTCGATCAGCGCCTCCTCCTGCGCGGGGTAGAGGGAGATGCCCCGCTCCTCGGTCCAGCCCGCGAAGGCTTCGAAGAGGGCGTCGGGGTCGGCGGTGCTCGGCAGCTGATCGATAAGGGTCACGCCCCCATACTGCCCTCCTTCGGCGGGGTTGGGGGACCGCGGGTCCACGCGAAGATCGCCCGCGCTATTGTGGCGCGCCGGTGCTGAGCCGGTGCGGGCTGCTGAGGGCCGGTAGGGCCGCCGAGAGTGGAACCACGAGGGGTGGGGGACGTCGCATGATGGGTCCAGCGCATTCGCTGTCGGGGGCGGCGGCCTGGTTGGGGCTGGGCGCCGCGCTGACGGCGGCCGGTTACGAGATGCCGTGGCCGGTGCTCGCGGTCGGGGCGCTGATCTGCGCCGGTGCGGCGCTGGCGCCGGATCTCGACCACAAGTCCGCGACGATCTCCCGGGCCTTCGGGCCGCTCTCACGAGGGCTCTGCGAGATCATCGACAAGCTCTCCTACGCCGCGTACAAGTCGACGCGCAAACCCGGTGACCCGCGCCGCTCCGGCGGCCACCGCACCCTCACCCACACCTGGCTCTGGGCGGTCCTGGTCGGCGCCGGATTCTCCGCGCTCGCGGTGCTCGGTGGGCGGTGGGCCGTCGTCGCGATCCTCTTCGTCCACATGGTGCTGGCGATCGAGGGGCTGCTGTGGAAGGCGGCGCGGATGTCCAGCGACGTCCTGGTGTGGCTGTTGGGCGCGACGAGTGCGTGGATCCTCGCCGGCGTGCTGGACAAGCCGGGCAACGGCTCGGACTGGCTGTTCACCGCCCCCGGCCAGGAGTACCTGTGGCTGGGGCTGCCGATCGTGCTGGGCTCGATCGTGCACTGCATAGGCGACGCGCTCACGGTCTCCGGCTGCCCGATCCTCTGGCCGATCCCGCTGGGGCGCCGGCGGTGGTATCCGCTGGGGCCGCCCGAGTTCATGCGCTTTCGCGCGGGGAGCTGGGTGGAGCTGAAGGTGCTGATGCCGGTGTTCGCCGTGGCGGGCGCGGCGGGTGGGCTCGCCGCGCTGGGCATACTGGGCTGAGGCCGACCGTCCCTGCCGGGCCTGACTTCCGGTGGCGGCGGGGACGCCCGACCCGCCGCCCCCGCCGCGGAGTTCAGCCCTCGGCGGCCGGAGCGCGCACCGGGGTGGCGGTGCCCGCGTCGCCGTGCCAGGAGCGCCAGAGCGCCGCGTAGGGGCCGTCGGCGGCGACGAGTTCGGTGTGGCTGCCGATCTCGCTGATACGGCCGTCCTCCACCACCGCGATCACGTCCGCGTCGTGGGCCGTGTGCAGCCGGTGGGCGATGGCCACCACCGTGCGGCCGTCCAGCACCCGGGCCAGCGAGCGCTCCAGATGCCGGGCCGCCCGGGGGTCGAGCAGCGAGGTGGCCTCGTCCAGCACCAGCGTGTGCGGATCCGCCAGCACCAGCCGGGCCAGCGCCGTCTGCTGGGCCTGCGCCGGGGTCAGCACGGCGCCGCCGGAGCCGACCTCCGTGTCCAGGCCCTCCGGCAGGGCGTGCGCCCACTGTGCCGCGTCGACAGCCGCCAGCGCGGCCCACAGCTCGGTGTCGGAGGCGCCGCCGCGGGCCAGGCGCAGGTTGTCGCGCAGGGAGCCGACGAAGACGTGGTGCTCCTGGTTGACCAGCGCCACATGCTCGCGCACCCGCTCCGCCGGCATCCGCGCCAACTGGGCGCCGCCCAGGGTCACTTCCCCCCGGCGCGGCGCGTAGATCCCGGCGAGCAGCCGCCCGAGCGTCGACTTGCCGGCTCCCGAGGGGCCGACCAGTGCCACGCGGGTGCCGGGCGGCACCTCCAGCGAGACCCCGTGCAGCACGTCGGAGCCGGCGCGGTAGCCGAAGCGCACCCGGTCGGCGTGGACGGTGCGCCCGGCCGGGTCGAGCCCGTCGTCGCCCGCGTCCCCGCCGATCTCCCGGACACCCACCAGCCGCGCCAACGACACCTGGGCGACCTGGAGTTCGTCGTACCAGCGCAGGATCATCCCGATGGGCTCGGTGAGTATCATCGACAGCAGCGAGCCGGTGGTCAGCTGCCCCACCGTGATCCAGCCCTCGAAGACGAACCAGCCGCCGAGCATCAGCACCCCGCCGAGGATCACGACGTGGGTGGCGTTGAAGACCGGGAAGAACATGCACCGCAGATAGAGGGTGTAGCGCTCCCAGGCCACCCACTGGCGGATCCGGGTGTCGGAGAGCGCCACCCGCTCCCCGCCCAGCCGGTGCGCCTCCACGGTCCGCCCGGCGTCCACCGTCTCGGTGAGCGCCGCCGCGACCGCGGCGTAGCCCGCGGCCTCCGAGCGGTACGCCTGCGGCGCCCGGCGGAAGTACCAGCGGCAGCCCGCCAGCAGTACGGGCGCCGCGAGCAGCACCGCCACCGCCAGCGGCGGCGCGGTCACCGTGATCGCGCCGAGCAGCAGCGCGACCCACACCACGCCGATGGACAGCTGCGGCACGGCCTCGCGCATCGCGTTGGCCAGCCGGTCGATGTCCGTGGTGATCCGCGAGAGCAGATCGCCGGTCCCGGCCCGCTCCAGCACCCCGGGCGGCAGCCCGACGGACCGCACGAGGAAGTCCTCGCGCAGATCGGCCAGCATCCGCTCGCCGAGCATCGCGCCGCGCAGCCGCACCAGCCGTACGAACACGGCCTGCACGGCGAGCGCCACCGCGAACAGGCCGATGACCGGCCCCAGCCGCAGGTCCTTCGCCCCTCGCGAGAGGTCCTCGACCAGTGCGCCCAGCAGGTAGGGCCCGGCCATCGAGGCGGTCACGGCCACCGCGTTGACCGCCACCAGCAGCACGAACGCCCGCCGGTGGCGGCGCAGCAGCTCCCGTACGTAGTCCCGCACGGTCGTGGGCGAGCCCACCGGCAGGGTCGTGGCCGTCCGCGGCACGGCCGGATCGTAGCCGGGCGGTGTCATGCCGATCATGCGGACTCCTCCCTCTCCACCGGCTCGGCGGCGGCGTTCGCGTCCTCGGCCTCGCGGGTCACCACGGCCCGGTAGTGCGGGTGGCCGCGCAGCAGTTCGCGGTGGCGCCCCACCGCGGCCACCTCGCCGCCGGCGACGAACACCACCCGGTCGGCGCGGTCCAGCAGCAGCGGACTGGAGCTGAACACCACGGTCGTACGCCCCTGGCGCACCTCCCGCAGCCCGGTCGCGATCCGCGCCTCGGTGTGGGAGTCCACGGCGCTGGTCGGCTCGTCCAGGACGAGCACCTGCGGGTCCGCCACCAGCGAGCGCGCCAGCGCCAGCCGCTGGCGCTGGCCGCCCGAGAGCGAGCGCCCCCGTTCCGTGATCCGGGTACGCATCGGATCGCCGGAGTCGTCCACCGAGGCCTGCGCCAGCGCCGCCAGCACGTCCCCGCACTGCGCCGCCTCCAGCGCCTCCTTCGCGCCGACCGCCCCGGAGGAGGGCACGTCGAGCAGCTCGGCCAGCGTGCCGGAGAGCAGCACCGGATCCTTGTCCTGTACGAGCACCAGCCGCCGTGCCTGCGCCAGCGTCAGCCCGTCCAGCGCCACCCCGCCCAGCTCGGCCGACGGCCGGCCGTCCGGCTCCGGTGGATGCCCGCCCAGCCGGTCGGCCATCCGCCCGGCCTCGTCCGGGTCGCCGCAGACCACGGCGGTCAGCATCCCGGCGGGAGCCAGCAGCCCGCTGCCCGGATCGGTCAGATCGCCGCTCGCGGAGCCGTCGACCGCAGAGCCCGCAGCACCCGCAGAGCCCGCAGCACCGGCCACCCCTTCCGAACTCCGCGAGAGCGCCAGCACCCGGGCCGCCCGGGCGGCGGACGGCTTCGAGAAGGAGTAGGCCATCGCGATCTCGCTGAAGTGCCGCAGCGGGAAGAGCAGGAAACTCACCCCGCCGTAGACCGTGACCAGTTCGCCCACGGAGATCGTCCCGGCGCGGGCGAGCGAGGCCCCGTGCCAGACCACGCCGATCAGCAGCAGCCCCGGCAGCACGACCTGCGCCGCCGAGATCAGCGCCCACATCCGGGCGCTGCGCACCGCGGCACGGCGGACCTCCTGCGAGGCGCTGCGGTAGCGCTCGAGGAACAGTTCCTCGCCGCCGATCCCGCGCAGCACCCGCAGCCCGGCCACCGTGTCCGAGGCCAGCTCGGTGGCCTTTCCGGCCTTCTCCCGCTGCTCGTCCGCGCGTTTGGTGGCGCGCGGCAGCAGCGGCAGCGGCGCGAGCGCCACCACCGGCAGGGCGAGTGCGACCAGCAGGCCCAGCTCGGGGGAGTAGAGCACGATGGCCCCCACCACCGCGAAGGCGGTCACGAACGCCGCCGTACAGCGCGAGAACGCCTCCACGAACCAGGCGATCTTCTCCACGTCCCCGGTGGAGACCGCGACGACCTCGCCGGCCGCGACCCGCCGTGTCAGCACCGAGCCCAGCTCGGCGGCCTTGCGGGCGAGCAGTTGCTGGATGCGTACGGCGGAGGAGATCCAGTTGGTGACCGCCGCCCGGTGGATCATGCTGTCGCCCAGCGCCAGCAGTACCCCCAGCCCCAGCAGCAGCACCCCCGCCCACATCAGCCGTCCGCTGTCGCGGTCGATGACGGCCTGGACGGCCATGCCCAGCGGGATCGGCATGAAGCCGATCGGCAGCATCCAGACCAGGCCCCACAGCAGCGAGGCGATCTGCCCGCCCAGCTGCCGGCGCCCCAGCCAGACCAGGAATCGCAGCCCGGAGCGGACGTCGGGATCGCCGGGGTCCGGAAACGGAAGTTCGCGCAGGCGCATGGCATCCCAAACGTCGGATGTGCGGAAAGGGCAGGGAGTGGGTGACTGTGCAACCTTCGCGGGTTCGATTTCGCGATTCAACTGCTTTTCGGGCCGCCGGTCCCCCCTGCGCGGCCCCAGTGCGAGGATGGACGCATGCGGATTCGAACGGCGACAGTCGGACTCGTACTGACGTCGGTCGCACTGGCAGGCTGCTCGGCCGCCGCGCACGACGCCGGTACGGCAGGCGGCCACCGCGCGAGCGCCCCGGCCGCCGACGCGCACCCCGAGCGGGACACCGCCCGCATCCCCGGCATAGGAGCCGCCCTGCGGGCGAGGATCCCGGCGGACAGCCGCCAGGTCGTCGCGGTCTACGGACGGGGCCGCGACTCCGCGGACTCCCTCGCCGCCCTCTACACCCGCCGCGGCGACCGCTGGCACCGCGAGGCGTCCTGGCCGGCCCACAACGGCCGCAGGGGCTGGACCCCCGACCACCACGAGGGCGACAAGCGCAGCCCCATAGGCGTCTTCACGCTCTCCGACGCCGGCGGTGTCCTCCCCGCCCCCGGCGTCCGGCTGCCCTACACGCGCTCGGCGGCCTTCACCGCGCCCAGCTACTGGAAACCGAACTACCGCCACGACTTCGACCTGGTCATCGCCATCGACTACAACCGCCTGACCGGCACCTCCCCGCTCGACCCCACCCGCCCGCGCGGCGGCTCCAAGGGCGGCGGCATCTGGCTGCACCTGGACCACGGCAGCGGTACGTCCGCCTGCGTCAGCCTCCCGAAGGAGGGGATGCGCACCCTGCTGCGCACCCTGGACCCCGACCGGCATCCCGTGATCGTCATGGGCGACAGGGCGGCGCTCGCCCAGGACGGCCCCCAGGGCTCCCCTCAGGACTGAGGTCCGCTCAGCAGCCGCCCTCGCCCTGCTCCAGCAGGGCCGAGAGCAGCCCGCCCAGCTCCTCGCGCTGCTCGGCGCCCAGCGGTTCGAGGATGCCCTCGGCGGCGGACTGCCGGGCCCGGCGCAGCTTCCCCAGCAGCGCCCGGCCGTCGTCCGTCAGCTCGATCAGCACCACGCGCCTGTTCGCCGGGTCCTGCGCGCGCCGCACCGCGCCGCGCTCCTCCAGGGCGTCCACCAGGCTCGTCACCGCGCGGGGCACCACCTCCAACTGCCGTGCCAGATCGGCCATCCGCGGGGCGGAGCCGCGCTGCGCATGCGCTCCGACGGTACGCAGGAGACGCGACTGGGCGGGCGTGAGCCCCAGCGGGCGGAAGGCGTGCTTCTGCGCGTGGTGCAGCCGGCGGGTCAGGAGCAGCAGCTGCTCCGCGAGCCGACCGGAGGATTCGGGGGATTCGGGGGAGGGCATACGGCCGAGCCTATCAGGATCAAGCTCATTGTGAGCATAGGTAACAATGAGCTATGCTCTAAGCCGACCGCGCCGTCCCCGGTCCGCCGGCGACCACCGCCGGCCCCAGCCCCTAGGAGGCCCATGCAGCACCCGCACGCCACCCCCGAGTGGACACCCCCGCCCCCCGACCCCGACAAGCCCGCCCAGGTCCGCCGGATCCTGCGCCTCTTCCGTCCCTACCGCGCGCGCCTGACGCTCGTCGCCCTGCTGGTGGCGGCGTCCTCCCTGGTCTCCGTGGCCTCCCCGTTCCTGCTGCGCGAGGTGCTCGACACCGCGATCCCCCAGGGCCGTACGGGCCTGCTCGCCCTCCTCGCCGCCGGCATGATCGCCGTCGCCGTGCTCAGCGGCGTCTTCGGCGTCCTGCAGACGCTGATCTCCACCACCGTCGGCCAGCGCGTCATGCACGACCTGCGCACCGGCGTCTACGACCGCCTCCAGCGGATGCCCCTGGCGTTCTTCACCCGCACCCGCACCGGCGAGGTCCAGTCCCGTATCGCGGGCGACATCGGCGGCATGCAGGCCACCGTCACCTCCACCGCGACCTCCCTCGTCTCCAACGCCACCAGCGTGATCGCCACGGTCGTCGCCATGCTCGCCCTCGACTGGCGGCTGACGGTGGTCTCCCTGCTGCTCCTGCCGCTCTTCGTCTGGATCAGCCGCAAGGTCGGCCGCGAGCGCAAGAGGATCACCTCCCAGCGCCAGAAGCAGATGGCCGCGATGGCCGCCCAGGTCACCGAGTCCCTCAGCGTCAGCGGCATCCTCCTGGGCCGCACCATGGGCCGCGCCGGCTCCCTCACCCGCGACTTCGCGCAGGAGTCCGAGCGGCTGGCCGGCCTGGAGATCGGCGCCAGCATGGCCGGCCGCTGGCGGATGGCCGTCATCGGCGTGGTGATGGCCGCGATGCCGGCCGTCATCTACTGGGCCGCGGGCCTGGCCATGGCAGGCGGCGGCGCCGCCATCTCCCTCGGCACGGTCGTCGCCTTCGTCTCCCTCCAGCAGGGCCTCTTCCGCCCGGCCGTCAGCCTGCTCGCCACCGGCGTGCAGGTCCAGGCGTCCCTCGCGCTCTTCCAGCGGATCTTCGAGTACCTCGACCTGCCGATCGACCTCACCGAACCGGCCGAGCCCGTCCCCCTGGAGCGCGTCCGGGGCGAGGTGCGCCTGGAGTCCGTCGACTTCCGCTACGAGGCGGACGCGGCCACCGACACCCTCAGCGGCGTCGACCTCACCGTCCCCGCCGGCAGCAGCCTCGCGGTCGTGGGCACCACCGGCTCGGGCAAGACGACCCTCAGCTACCTGGTGCCGCGCCTGTACGACGTCACCGCCGGCCGCCTCACCCTCGACGGTGTGGACGTCCGCGACCTCGCCTTCGACACCCTGGCGGACGCGGTGGGCGTCGTCTCCCAGGAGACCTACCTCTTCCACTCCTCCGTCGCCGACAACCTGCGCTTCGCCAAACCGGACGCCACCGACGCCGAGTTGGAGGCCGCCGCCCGCGCCGCGCAGATCCACGACCACATCGCCGCCCTCCCGCAGGGCTACGACACCCTGGTGGGCGAACGCGGCTACCGCTTCTCCGGCGGCGAGAAGCAGCGCCTGGCCCTGGCCCGTACGATCCTGCGCGACCCGCCGGTGCTCATCCTCGACGAGGCCACCAGCGCCCTGGACACCCGCACGGAACGGGCCGTGCAGCAAGCGGTGGAGGCCCTCTCCGCCGGACGTACGACGATCACCATCGCGCACCGGCTCTCCACCGTCCGCGACGCCGACCAGATCGCCGTCCTGGACGCCGGCCGGGTCGTCGAACTGGGCACCCACGGGGAACTGCTCGCGGCGGACGGCCACTACGCGGCGCTGGTCCGCCGCGACGCGACGACCGGAGAGCCGGTAGCGGTCGCGTAAACCCGCTCGATGCGCCGGACGGGGCGCCGCTACGGTGACGCCATGACCGCCATCACCCTCGTCCAGGGCGACATCACCGCACAGCAGGTCGACGCGGTGGTCAACGCCGCCAACTCCTCACTTCTGGGCGGCGGGGGAGTCGACGGCGCGATCCACCGCAGGGGCGGCGCGGAGATCCTCGCGGAGTGCCGCGCCCTGCGCGCCTCCCACTACGGCAAGGGCCTGCCCACCGGCCGCGCGGTGGCCACCACGGCCGGCCTGCTCCCGGCCCGCTGGGTGATCCACACGGTCGGCCCGGTCTACCAGGCGGCCGCCTGCGACCCGTCCCTGCTGGCCTCCTGCTACCGCGAGTCCCTGAAGGTCGCCGGCGAGCTGGGAGCACGGACGGTCGCCTTCCCGGCCGTCTCCACCGGGGTGTACGGGTGGCCGATGGACGACGCCGCGCGTATCGCGGTGGCCGCGGTGCGGGAGGCGGCGGCGCACGGCCCGTTCGAGGAGATCCGCTTCGTACTCTTCGACGCCCGCGCGTACGAAGCCTTCGAGGCGGCGCTCGGATAAGGGCGCCCGCCCGGCCCGCTGACCCGGACAGCACGAAGCCGCCCCTCCCGGCAGCCGGAAAGGGGCGGCTTCACGGCGAGGTGCTACAGCGACTCGCCCAGCTCGATCGTGACCACCTTCGTCTCGATGCCGCTGTCCACCAGGCGGCCGGCCGCGTCGAAGGCACCGGTGCCGTCCGTCATGCCGAAGTCGTTGTCGTTGATGACCACGATCGTGCTCGGCCCGGTGACGGCCACACCCTCGATCTTGCCGGGGACGGCGGGGAGGGTGTTGAGGTCGACCACGAGCTTCTTGGCCAGCACCGGGACGCCCGCGCCCGCCGGGTTGTCCAGCTTCTCGAGCGAGGGGCTGGTCGCCGCGGAGTCCCAGGCGGAGCCCAGGACGTTCGCCGAGGCGTCGAGCTTCACCTTGTACAGGCGCGCGCCCTTGTCCGTACGCTCCTGCACCAGCAGCTGCTTGCTGCCGATGGCGACCAGCGAGGAGAGCTTCAGCTCGGCGGTGTCGGTCTGGCCCGGCTCGACGACCCCGACCGGCTCGAAGCGGTAGACGTACTCCGCGGTGACGGCGCCCGACCTGGGGTTGAAGCGGATGAGGCGGGTGTTGCGCGAGGGGTCGCCGGTGCTCTTGTCCGGGTTGGACAGCGGGCTCTGCACGGCCAGCACCAGATCGCCGCCGGGCAGCTGCGCCAGGCCCTCGAAGCCGCGGTTGACCTTCCGCTTGAGCAGGATCTCGGGCAGCACCTCGACCACCGGGTAGTCGGCGCCGGTCAGCGCCAGCCCCTTGGGGACGTAGCGGGTGAGGATCTCCCCGTCGGCGGCGACGTGGACCAGCGAGGGCCCGTACTCGTCGGCCAGCCAGAAGGTGCCGTCGGCCGCCCGGACGATGCCCTCGGTGTCCAGGCCGTTGGGGTCGAACTCCAGCGGGGTGGAGGCGCTGTAGTCGTACGGGGCCTCGTCGCGCGACGCCTGGTTGGGCAGACCGGTGACGGCCTTGCCCGAGCGGGTGGTCAGCGGGATCGAGTCGACCACCTCGATGCGGTCGCCCGCCACGCGGATCCTGACGATCGCCGGGTCGAAGCCGGGCACGGGGAAGGTGCGGCGCTTGGCGCCGTCCACCTTGATCTGCCCGTTGGGGCCGCGGTCGGTCACCGTCCAGAACTCGCCCGCCGTGCCCGTGGGGAAGATGTCGCTGCCGATGCCGCCGAGGTCGACGCCCCGGTCGTCCGCCACCGTCCCGGCGAGCAGCCCGTTGCTGAACTCCGCCAGCGGCAGGTCGGGCAGCGTGGCGGAACCGGTGACCCGGGCACCGCCCTCGGCCTCGGGCTCACCCATGGCCTGTCCGGCCACGGCGATGCCCGCCACCACGGCGAGGGGAAGGGCGATCGCCAGCGGGCGGCGGGCCGAGCGGAACCGGGACATGCGGAGCCTCCGTCAAAAGATCCGTCAAAGAGCGCGATACGCGATCATTCGACCGCGCGCCGCTCCACGTTCGACGGACCTGTCGAACCCCGGTTCGCATCCAGATGAACAACGGGCCACGGTGCGGCTAACGCAGCATCCCCGCCGCCCGCAGGTCGTCGAAGGCCAGCCGGTCCACGGGCGGCGTGCGCTCCCGGTCCGCGTACGACAGCCAGGCCAGCTCCTCGATCTCGCTGCTGGCGGCGAGGGTGCCGGTGAACTCCGCCGTGTAGCACGCCATGCGGACGGTCCGGTCGTCGCCGGGGCGGTGCAGGGCGGCCTCGTACGTTTGGAAGTGCCGTACGGACTGCGGGAGAAGGCGCACGGTCAGCTCCTCCTCGACCTCCCGCAGCAGCGTCTCGCGGTCGCTCTCGCCGTCGTGCCGCTTGCCGCCGGGGATGTAGAACAGCTCCTCCCCGCGCGAACGGGCACCCAGCACCCGCCCGTCGGCGAGGTGGATCCAGGCGACGGTGTCGATCAGCTTCCCCACGCTCAGTCCTGCGGTGCGAAGACGCAGAACTCGTTGCCCTCGGGGTCGGCGAGGATGTCCCACTCGATCCCCTCGTCGCGGCGGCGCACCACGGTGGCGCCCAGGGCGAGGAGTTCGGCGGTGTCGCCGACGACGTCCAGGTGCATCCGGTTCTTCACCGACTTGGCCTCCGGCACCGCGTTGAGCCAGATCAGCGGTCCGCGGCCGGCCGGATCGACGATCGGGACCGGCCAGTCGGCCGGCCGCTCCTCACCGGCACCGGCGCCGCGGCGGACGTAACCGATCGCCCGGCACCACCAGTCGGCGAGCAGCTGGTGGTCGCGGGCGTCGAGGGCGAGATCCTTGAAACGTGCGGGCATGTCCCCGAGCTTAGGGGCTGCCCGCCCGGCGAGCGGTTCGGGCCGCCACCGGGCCGGGGCGCGCGGCCCGTACGAGGATGGCGCCATGACCGACCGATTCACGAGCACAGTCCTGCGGCTGGCCACCGGCTCCCGCGAGCGGGTGGTCGACCTCACCCGCGACATCGAGGCGTTCCTGACCGGGGCGGCACCGGGCCGCGACGGCCTGCTCAACGTCTTCGTCCCCCACGCGACGGCCGGCATCGCCGTCATCGAGACCGGCGCGGGCAGCGACGACGACCTGCTGGCCGCCCTGCGCGACCTCCTCCCCGCCGACGACCGCTGGCGCCACCGCCACGGCACCCCGGGCCACGGCCGCGACCACGTCCTCCCGGCCCTCGTCCCGCCGTACGCCACACTCCCGGTCATCGGCGGAAAGCCGGCCCTGGGCACATGGCAGTCGATCTGCCTGGTGGACACGAACACGGACAACCCCCACCGACAGGTCCGCCTGAGCTTCCTCTGCTAGCGGACCGCGGCCCGATGGCCGCTTCGTCCCAGGTCACGGACGCGGGCACGCGCAATCCCATGGGCGGGCGCCCGGGCCGTACGGGCCTCGGCGCCCGAATATGATCACGTCGACCGACCAGGGGGTCGGATCTTCCAGGGTCTCTGGTGGGGCGACACCGCGGGTGTCATGGTGGGTGCGATCGTTGCCGGATCCGGGTGGCGGGTCGTCCGGACCTGCGACCGGCTCGTTCGGCTGCGGAACCAGACGCAGGCTTCGCGGGCGCGGATCGACGTGCAGTTGAAGCGGCGGCACGGGCTGATAGCGAATCTCGTCGAGGGGGCGCGCGGCCACGCCGCTCACGAGCGCGGCACCTTCGAGGCGGTCGCCGCCGCGCACGAGGCCGTCCAGGTGAGGTGCGCGTGACGCTCACCGAACAGCTCCACCGGGGCGGCGCCGGGGCTGGTTGCCTACGAGCAGCGGGTACTGGACCGCACCGCCACCCGCACGGCGAGCGGCGGTGCGCCCACGCCCGGCGTCACCAGCCTGACCCGCCGGCTCCGGGGCTTCGACTCCGGAGACCGGCGGCGCGTGCGGTCCTCGTACGGAGGGACCTGGCGCCCGGTGCGGATCCGCTACCCGCGACTGCGCCCCGGCTTCGGCGCCTCGACGAGCAGGCCGCGGCAGCCCGGCTGGGCGGTCGTGATCGCCCCGCACGGCGGCGGCTCGATGTGTCAGCCGGGGCTGGTGCTGAGCGCCGGCTGGGTGGGCAGTGTGCTGCTCGGCCTTGCGGTGGCCGGCAGGGTCAACCGCTGGACGCTGCTCGCGGCGTTCCTGGCGCGGATGGAGCCGCGCAAGGACAGGGGGCGGCTCGGTTCCTGGCCCTGGACGAGGGGAACACGGACCTGACCACCGCCTGGCGCCGCCCGCTGCTCGCCGCCCGCGGCCTCGCAGGGCATCGCGACGGGCGCCCGGGTGCGGCTGAGAGTCTCGCGGGGCACCCGCACGATCCGTTCCGCGGAGCCGGTGCGAGCCGCGGGGCCGGAAGGTCGCCACGTCCGGCCGTCTTCGGCAGCGGGATCGAAGCCGCGCTGACCGGGCCGAGCGCACCGAGCGCACGGAAAACAGACGCGCCGCGCCGGGTGGAAAATTGCGCGAGGGTGGGCCTGTGCTAAACTAGACGTAAGTTGCAGTTGTGGTTCCCGAAACTTCAAGCGCCTTGGCAGCTGTATGCTGTCAGGCGTTTTCGTGTCTCCGGTGCTCATCCGGACGGGGTTCATATGACAACGCAGGGGTTCACACGGTGTGATCTCCAAAGTATTGCCCCGAAGGGGATATGGCACATGGCTACTGGCACTGTCAAGTGGTTTAACGCGGAAAAGGGCTTCGGCTTCATCGAGCAGGACGGCGGCGGCCCCGACGTCTTCGCCCACTACTCGAACATCGCCACCCAGGGCTTTCGTGAGCTCCAGGAGGGCCAGAAGGTGAACTTCGACGTCACCCAGGGCCCGAAGGGCCCGCAGGCGGAGAACATCACTCCTGCCTGACGTCGCAGCGTACGAGGGTAGCTGGGGACCTCACCTCCGGGTGAGGCCCCCAGCTTCTTGTTTTTCCCCGTCAGGCGAATTCGTCTGATGTTATATCCGGCTCGTGCTTGCAATTCATTCGGCCTAATTCGGCCGAGAATTCCTCGATGCGTGCCCAATCGAGGAAGGTTCTCCATGGACCGTTCAGCACGTTCCCACAATCGTTTCCGCTCCCAGGGCGCCCCGCAGAGCGGCGGCCAGGGCAGGAGGCGCTCCGGCGCCGGCTCGAACAGCGGCGCGCGCCGCCCGGCGGCCGCCCCCCAGGGCGAGTTCGCGCCCCCGACCACCCTCACACCGGCCCTTCCGGCCGTCACCTCCTTCGCCGAGCTGGGCCTGCCGGCCGAACTGCTGGAGCTGCTCGACAGCCTCGGCCTGCACGAGCCCTTCCCCATCCAGGCCGCCACGCTGCCCAACTCCCTCGCGGGCCGCGACGTCCTGGGCCGCGGGCGCACCGGATCGGGCAAGACGCTCGCCTTCGGCCTGGCGCTCCTCGGCCGTATCGCCGGCCAGCGCGCCGAGCCGCGCAAGCCGCTCGCCCTCGTCCTGGTCCCCACGCGCGAGCTGGCCCAGCAGGTCACTGACGCGCTCACCCCGTACGCCACGTTGCTGAAGCTGCGGCTGGCCACCGTGGTCGGCGGCATGTCCATCAACCGGCAGGCCAGCGCGCTGCGCGGCGGCGCCGAGGTGGTCGTCGCCACTCCGGGCCGGCTCAAGGACCTCATCGCCAACAAGCACTGCAGCCTGGAGCGGGTGGGCATCACCGTGCTGGACGAGGCCGACCAGATGGCCGACATGGGCTTCATGCCCCAGGTCACCGAGCTGCTGGACCAGGTACGCCCCGACGGGCAGCGCCTGCTGTTCTCGGCCACGCTGGACCGCAACATCGACCGCCTGGTCCGCCGCTACCTCCACGACCCGGTGGTCCACTCGGTCGACCCCTCGGCCGGCGCGGTCGTCACGATGGAGCACCACCTGCTGCAGGTGCACGGCGCCGACAAGGTCGCCACCGCCACCGAGATCGCCGCCCGCGACGGGCGCGTGATCATGTTCCTGGACACCAAGCACGCCGTCGACCGCTTCACCAAGCACCTGCTCAAGAGCGGGGTACGGGCGGCGGCCCTGCACGGCGGCAAGTCGCAGCCCCAGCGCACCCGCACCCTGGCGCAGTTCAAGACCGGCCACGTCACGGCGCTGGTGGCCACCAACGTCGCGGCCCGGGGTATCCACGTCGACGACCTCGACCTCGTCGTCAACGTCGACCCGCCCGGCGACCACAAGGACTACCTGCACCGGGGCGGCCGTACGGCCCGCGCCGGCGCGTCCGGCAGTGTCGTGACGCTGGTGCTGCCCGAGCAGCGCCGTGAGGTGACCCGCCTCATGTCGGACGCGAAGATCCGGCCGCAGATCACGCAGGTACGCTCCGGCGAGGCCGAGCTGAGCCGTATCACCGGCGCCCAGGCCCCCTCCAACATCCCCGTCGTGGTGAACCCGCCCGCTGCCCAGCCCGCCCCGGCCGCCAAGCGCCCCAAGCGCGGTAGCGGCAACGGCAACGGCGCGCCCTTCCGGGGCATGGGCAGCCGCCCCGGCCAGAGCAGCCGCGGGGGCTCGCGCCGCAGTGCGGAGGCGCGCCAGATGGACGACGCCCGCAAGGCGTCCCGGGTGCGGCGCAGCGCCTGATCCGCAGGGTGCGGGCCGGTCTCAGGCCGGCCTGCGCCACACGGAGATGTGCTTCTCGGAGTCCTGTGTGAACGGCGTGTCGTCCCAGTCGGCGACACGCCGTTCCAGTTCCAGCCCGGCGATCCGGGCCATCAGGTCCAGCTCCGCCGGCCAGGCGTACCGGTGCCGGGAGTTCTCGCGCCGGTAGCCGCCGTCCTCCTCGCGGGTGACGTGGTGGGAGACCAGGAGCTGGTTGACCAGGTCGAAGGTGTCGAAGCCGAGGTGGCGCGCGGAGACGTCGAAGGGCACCGCGACCTGGCCGGGCGGCAGGCGCCGCAGCGGCGGCACCTCCAGCTCGATGACGAACCGGCCGCCGGGCGCCAGATGGCGGGCGGCGTTGCGGAAGCACTCGACCTGCTCGTCCTGCGTGAGCAGGTTCGAGATGGTGTTGTAGACGAGGTAGACCAGGGCGAACTCGCCGGGGGCGGTGGTCGTGGCCATGTCCCCCAGGACCACCGGGAGGGTCTCCTCGTCGACCTTGCGCCGCAGGACGGCCGCCATGTGCTCCGACAGCTCGATGCCCGCCACCGGCACACCGCGCTCCCGCAGGGGGACGCCCACCCGTCCGGTGCCGATGGCGAACTCCAGGGCCCGGCCGCCCGCGGCCAGCCGGGCGAGGAAGTCGAGGGTGGGGCCCAGGGCGGTGGCCGAGGAGGACTCGCCCTCCTCGGCGTCGTAGCGTTCGGCGCTTGCGCGGCCCCACAGCTCACTGCTCGTCATGGGCGCCCACTCTGCCGGGCGCGGCGGGGCGCTGTCGACGCAATTGCATTCGGCGACAGGCGGGTTGGGGGTCTTCTAGCGGACCCCCTCCCAGAGCAGCCGCTCCTGCGCGCGGGGGTCCTTCTTCGGGGCGCAGTCGTCCGCGAAGACCATCGTGGTGCGGCCGGCCTTGTCGTACGCGGGCCAGCCGGGGTCTCCGGTGCGGGCGAAGGCGATCCACGCCCGGTGCATCGCGTCCGCGAGGGGCTGGGGCGGGGCGGGGCCGAGCAGCGGGGCGTACGACGGATCCTGGAGGCGGTCGAAGACGAAGGGGAGTTCCAGGGCGTGGCAGGCGCCCAGGCGGCCGCCGAAGCGGGGGGAGCGCCAGGCGAACTCGTAGACGTACGAGCCCGGTACGGCCTCCGCCAGGCGGATCGCCGGGACGCGGTAGAACCAGTCCGTCGCCACCGCGTCCAGCAGCTCGCCCGGTGATGCCCCCGGTCGCCCCTCGCGGTAACAGGCCAGTGCCCCGGGCGGGTTGACGCCGTAGGAGGCGGCCAGGGCGGTCAGGCGCGGCTCCGTGACGGCGTCCAGGCGGCCGGTGGGGGCCAGGAAGAGGCGGTACTCCTCGCGGTTGCTGCCGACCAGCAGCCCGACGCCGCAGTCGGCGGGCGGCAGGGCGAGGCCGTCCGCCACCGGCTCGAACGGCATCATGTTCAGCGCCGCCTCGCCCCAGAGGGCCGGGTCGGGGCGCGCGTTCAGCTCGCCGCGCAACGCCGCCTGCGCGGGCAGCAGTTCCGCCAGGGGCAGCGCGGCGAAAGCCTCCGCCGTCGCCGCCACCCCCAGCCGCCGCGCCAGCAGCGCCGTGATCCGCGCCGCCGAGGAGCGGCGCAGGAAGTGGTGGCATGCCCCGCTCTGCAAAATGGCGCGGTGGAACAGGCCCCGCGCCTCCTTCCCGGCCAGCAGGACGCCGATGCTCATCGCGCCCGCCGACTCGCCGAAGACCGTGACCTGGTCCGGATCGCCGCCGAAGGAGGCGATGTTGTCGCGCACCCAGCGCAGGGCGGCGAGTTGGTCGAGCAGTCCGCGGTTGTCGGGCCGGCCGTCCAGGTGCAGGAAACCGTCCACCCCCAGCCGGTAGTCGACCGAGACATAGACCACCCCGTCGCGGGCGAAGGCACTCCCGTCGTAACCGGGCGCGGCGGCCGAGCCGTTGGAGAACGCCCCGCCGTGCAGCCACACCATCACCGCCAGCCCCGCGCCCGGATCGGGCGCGGGTGTCCACACGTTGAGGTTCAGGCAGTCCTCGCCGGGGACGGTGGTCTCCGGGATGAGGGCGTCGAACGGCGGGGTGTAGGGCGCGCGCGGGGGCGTCGGTCCGTACGCCGTGGCCTCGCGCACCCCCGTCCAGGGCTCGACCGGCTCCGGCTCGCGCAGGCGGCGCGGGCCGAACGGCGGGGCGGCGTACGGCAGTCCGAGGAAGGACCACACCCCTTGCGGCGAGCGGCGCCCGCGCACCCGGCCCTGGCGGGTGGTGACCGTCATGCCGACAGGACCTCCAGCAGTGCCGCGTGGAACTCCTCGGGCCGCTCCAGGTGCACCGCGTGCCCCGCCTCGGGCACGGCGACCTCGCGCACCTTGCCGCCCTCGGCGGCGTAGCGGTCGAGCACCCGGCGCGTCTGCGCCACCATCGGCTGCGCCGGCGTCCCGTCCCAGCCCGGCACCACACCCGCCGCGCCCAGGTTCGCCAGGTCGAACAGCGAGGCGTCCGAGACGATCACGTCGTCCTCGCCCCGGATCCACAGCACCGGCGCCTTGGGCTCGACGAGGTGCAGGTCGTCGAGGCGGAAGTGCGTCGGGGCAAGGCAGTTGAGCACCCCCCGCGTCCCCGGCGCGATCCCCGGCCACGCCTCGGAGGGCACGCTGTCGCCCGGGTAGTGGTCGTCGCCGGTACGGGTGGAGAGCATCGCCTCGACGTACGCCGCCTCGTGCGCCAGGCGCAGCGGCGGCCGGACGTAGCAGCTCGTCAGCACCGAGAGCGGGGAGAGCGGCGAGTCCCCGCTGCGGTCGTTCTCCGCGAGGTGCCGTACGAACTCGGGGTTGGCCGTGCCGCCGCCGGAACCGGCGCCGTCGGGGGCGTTGAGCACGCCGTCGACCCCGTGCGTACCGCCGAATCCGTACGGGGAGACCGGGTTGACCAGCGTGAGCGAGCGGACGGCCGCGGGCCGGTCGCGCAGGTACTGCATGACCACGCCGCCGCCCATCGACCAGCCCACGAAGTGCGCCCGCTCGACGCCCAGTTCGGTGAGCAGCGCCGCGAGGTCGTCGGCGTAGTCGCGCAGCCCCCGGGTGGCGTCGACCGGTAGCGGATCGCTGCCGCCGAAGCCGCGCAGGTCGACGGCGAGCGGCCGGTAGCGCTCGGGGAGCGCGGCGAGGGTGGTGTCCCAGAAGGCGGCGGAGGAGACGTTGCCGTGGACGAGGACGACGGCCTCGCCCTCGTCGCGGAGGTCGGTGAGCTGGAGGGTCAGCCGGTCGGTGGTGACGCGGCGGGTGCGTGGCGGGGTCAACTCCGGTCCTTTCAGGAGAGCCAGGCGGCTGTCTGGGCGGTGGCGGCGCTGTGCCAGCCGAGTTCGAGGTGGTTGGCGCCGGTGATCGTGGCCCTGCCGCCGACGGTCGGGATGCCGGCGGTGTCCAGGGCGCTGGAGGTGAAGACCACGCCGTCGCTGGGCCCGCGGTTCTCGTTGAAGATGCCCAGGACGTCCGCGGAGCCGCCCGCGAGGAGGTACGTCGGGACGGCGGCGGGGACGCCGGCCGGTGTCATGGAGAACTCGGGGTGCGCCGTGTAGAGGCCGTAGCAGGTCATGTGGGAGTGCGGGGAAGGGGCGTTGACCTTGCCGCCGCACTCCGGCCAGATGGAGAAGTCGTGCGCCCAGCCGTGCGCGTACGGGTAGTCGTAGCCGCCGTTCGGGCCGCCGAGGGTGACGAGCCTGCGCACGTCGCCCGCGTAGGGGCGCCCCCACGTCGGCTTCAGGGAGGAGACGTAGGCGCGCGTCGACATCATGCCCTTGCTCCAGCCGACCAGGTCGACCTGGGAGACGCCGAGCTTCGCCCTGATCACCGCGATCGCGTCGCCGACCGTCTGCGCCTGCATGAGGTTGTCGCCCTGCTTGTGCGCGAAGCCCAGGGCGAAGACGCGGTGCCCGCGGCCCGCGAGGTACTGCATCAGACCGGTGGAGGGGCAGGATGCCGCACCGCAGCCGTAGCCGCCCGCCTCGCCCGGATCGGCCCAGGCGCGGTCGGCCGAGTCGTTCGCGCCGTGGACGAGGAGCACCGGCGTGGGGCGGCTGCCGGTGTTCCAGCCGGGGGCGGAGTACAGCAGGAAGCGGCCCGAGTACGGGCGGGTGGTGCCACCGAAGTAGGTGACGCGCTTGCCGTCCTGGTCACCGCGGCCATCCGGCGGGAAGCCCTCCGTACGGAAACCGCTGGTCGTGTCCAGATAGCGCTCCACGCGCTCCCAGCCGCCGGTGACGATGCCGGCGCCGTAGCCCGCCTCAAGCGAGAGGTACGGGGGAAGAGCGGCCGCCGCGGCGGAGCCGCCCGAGGCCGGCAACCCGGCCAACGCCAGGAGGAGGACGAGGCATAAACGCCACCGGACCAGCCGTACGGACTTCCCGCGCATCATCGACTCCTCAAGGACTCGGCCACGGCGCGCGGCATCCGGCGCGCGCTGCCCACGGTAGGCAGCCGAGCGTGGATGCCGTCATGTGCGTGAACTACACAAGAGAGGCGGGGGATATGGATACGGAGCGGCCGACTCCGCGCCGGATGCCGCCCCGGCGCCGCCTCTCCTGACGCACCGTCGCGTCCGCCTCCGGATCGTCTGGGTCGGTCAGCGAAGGGGTTGCGCCATGCGGAGGCGGGTGTCCTCCAGGTGCCGCAGCATGGTCATGCTGGCGGCGTGGCGGGCGCGGGCGTACGTTTCGAGGCGTTTGTCGACGGTGGCGGGGGCGCGGAGGGGTTCGGCCAGGGGGTAGGTGGAGTTGATGGTGTAGCAGGCGCCGACGGCGATCATGTGGGTGAGGTCCTCGGGGAGGCCGTGAGGGTGGGCGTCTCGGTAGGCGGCGGTGAAGCGGGCGAGTCCTTGGAGCCAGTGGGGGGTGGCGAGGATGCTGCGGGGGTCGGCGCCCAGGCGGGCGAGTTCCCAGGCGGCGAAGCGCGCGACGGTGGGGCGGAAGTCGACGATGGCGGCGACGTCGTCACCGTCGAGGAGCAGGTTGGGGGTGGTGAGGTCGCCGTGGACGATCTGCACGGTCAGTGCGGGCAGCGTGTCCAGGAGCGGGGCGATGCGCGGCAGGAGGGCGAGTTTCTCGGCGGCGGCCTGCTGCGCCCACGCCTCGAACTCGGTGAGCGGGCGGCCGGAGGCCGCCTTGGCGCGGTAGCCCTCGACGGTGGCGGTGAGGCGCCGGTGGCCGCGGTCGAAGTCGCAGGCCTTGTAGGCGGGTTGGCGGACGGGGGCGGCGTCCGGGTGGGCGGCCAGGACGCGGTGGAGGTGTCCGAGCGCCGCACCGGCGGCCTCCCACTGGGTTCCCGTGAAGCCGCTCTCGGCGGTGCCGGTGTGGGGGACGAACTCCCATACGCTCAGCGGCGGATCGCCGTCGGTGGTCAGGCGGCGGTCGGTGGTGGGGTGCAGGGCGGGTACGGGCAGGCCGGCGCGGGCGGTGAAGTGCGCCAGGGCGGCGGCCCGGCGTGCTTGGTCGAGGTCGGCTGCGGGCGGGTAGACCTTGACGAACAGCGGGCCCTCGCCGCTCTCGACGCGGTAGTTGTACGTCTCGGTGCCCCTGGCGGTGGGTGCCATGGTCTGCGCGGTGATGCCGTACTCCGTGCGCAGCAGGGCGGCCACCCGGTCCGGATCGGGCTGGTACAGGGCGTCGTCGGGCACGGCCAGGGTCTCCCATACGTTGCTGGAGCCGCGGTAAGGCGGCACGGGGGTGGTCAGTCGGACGGTTGATCGTCGGTGAAGGGGCGGCTGTTGACGGAAGTCTGCGATCGTTGGCCGATGCGCGCGCATCGTATTGACCGCCCGACCGATCTCGACGTGGTCCGTGAGTCCTATGACCAGGTGGCCGACAACTACGCCCACATGGTGGCGACGACGGGCATGGGTGACATCCGCCGCCATCCCTGGCTCAAGGCGTCGATCGACGCCTTCGCCGACACCGTGGGCGGTCTCGGGCCCGTCCTCGATGTCGGCTGCGGCCCCGGCACGGTGACCGGCTACCTCGCCGAACGGGGACTCGACGTATCCGGGGTGGACCTCTCCCCCGGATGATCGAGAACGCACGCCGGCTCTATCCGCACTGCCGCTTCAGCGTCGCCTCCGCCACCGAGCTCGACCTCGGTGAAGCGTCCCTCGGCGGCGTGCTCGGGTGGTGGTCGCTGTTCAACCTCCCCCGCGACGTCCTTCCCCAGGTTCTCGCCCAGGTCGCGTACGCCCTGAAGCCGGGCGGGCACTTCATCGCCGCCACCCACGTCGGGGACGAGGACGTGGTGCGTACCGAGGCCTACGGGGGAGTGCCCGTTCGCTGGACCACGTACAAGTGGCGGCCGGAGCAGCTCGTGGACCTGATCGAGCAGGCCGGACTGCACCCGGTCGCCGAACTCCGCCTCCCCGCGGACGAGCACAGCGGGCCGGGCGTGGTCGTCATGGCCGAGCGCCCCGTCTGAGGACCGGGCCATGCCGGTCGCCGGGCCGGACGCCGCTGTGAGATCGACCACGGTGCCATCCCCGCGGCCGGAGACCCGGCCGCGGCTTGTCGTGCGCCCGGACGCGGACGCGTGCGCCCGTACCCGAGCACGAGGCCGGCGAGACAGGAGGAGCAGGCGGACATGAAGCGGAACTGGATCGCCCCGGACCCCGGGCGCCTTCGGCTGCGTACCTCCGCCCGCGCCGTGCTCGGAGTGGGGCTGGGCGTCGTCGCGGTGGCGTCGGCGGGACTGCCTCTCGCGGCGGTCATCACCGGTGGGCTCGCCGCGATGCTGGCGCTGTTCGTCGTGGCGGACCCCACCGTGCGCCGCCAGGCCGCCACCACCGCCCTGCTGCCCGCCGTGGGCCTGCCGGTGCTCGCGCTGGCGACGCTGCTGGAGCACCTCCCCGCGGCCCGTGACGCCGCGTTCGTCGCGGTGGTCTTCTGCGGCGCCTACGCACGCCGCTGGGGCGCGTGCGGGCACGCCCTCGGGGTTTTCGGCTTCATGATGTTCTTCGTCACGTCAAGAGGGCACGGCGCGAGAATCCCCACCCTAGCCGGGTTTTCCCAGGTCGGCGGCCCCCTCAGCGGCGTCTCTTCGTTCCCGAGTTCGAGCAGGTTCGCTCACGTTTAACAGGGCTGATGCTGACCCAGCGCTGACTTTCCTGATGGTCCATCAGGTTTATCGGGATGATCGCGTCGGCGCCACATGCAAGGCGACGGGGAGCGGGCGGACCGTTCTCTGTTTGTCTCAGCGCAACACTGCAGCCCCCCGGTGTATGAGGACACCCCACTCGTCTGACGACCCAGCGTGTCTTCCCAGAGCGCCTCGGTCTTGTTGTTGCGGCGGCGGTGCCGCGACCCACCAGTTGATGTCCGTGGCCTCTGCTACGGTGCCCGAGATCGACGATCACGGGGGTTGGGGATGGTCGGCCAGTTGCGAGGCGAGCGGCAGCGGCGAGCGAGGATCCTGCGCTTCTGGCGGGCTGTGGAGTATTTCAGTCCCCCGAACGTGGACCGGGTCAGCCCGGGCAAGAACGTCTTCGCCGTACAGGTGGGTCGACCATTGCCCTGGGAAGCGGGCTCCCAGGTGAGCCGCGGGCGCCCCGGCCCCAAGTCTGTATGGCAGCACACCGTGTACGCGGGAATCTTCCCCATCAGCAAGGTGCGGGACATCCTGTTGGAGAAGTTCCGCGCGCCCGAGATCGAACGGGACTTCGACGGGCGGACAGGCGGCGACAGTGCCATGCTGTGCTTCATCGTGAATCAGGACGGCCGACTGATCAAGGACGGTGTCACGCTGTCCTCATGCGCGTGGGCAGTAGGGCAGACACTTGATCCCGGGCCACATGACGACCAGTGGCTGGTGGGTTTCGAGCAGTGCAGCACTCACCTGCTCCAGCGGCTGCTGGATCTCGGCGACGGAAAAGTCGAAGTCGAATGCCAGCCCGAAGTCGACGAGGGGTCCGTCGCCTCGGGACTTGGTCCGGTGGGGGGCCTCACGTCCCGGCTGGTCACGAGCGCGGCGAAAGGCGGTTTGGGAGCTGCTGCCGCTGTCGTCGGGGCGGGTCTTGGTCCGCTGGCAGGCGCGGTGACCGCGAAGATGATCGAGCAGGTCGGTGGGGACCTCCTGGACGCTGCCGCCACCAGGCTCACCGGGCGGGAGCAGGGCGGAGCGACTCCTTCCAGTGAGGCGCCACGTACTGGCGAAGGGCAGGAAAGAGCAGAGGCGAACGAGCCCCCAGCTGAGGTGGGTACGAAGATCCTTGACGCCCATGACCTGGCCGCCATCACCCGGTGGGTGGCTGCGCAGCTCGGGATCGACGATGCTCTCACCCCCGCCACGATCCGCATCAAGAGCCTCCCGGTCCCGATCCGCCGTGCCGACGAGGCGCCCGGAGGTACCTTCCTCAACAGCTTCTATGCGGACGATCTGAACCAGGTGGCAGACGCCCTCGAGGCGGGGCAGGCTGGCACCGCACTGGTGGACTACCTGCGTGCGGAAGCCGAGCTGGATCGGTTGCCCCGCGTCGATGTCCGCTGCATGCCCGAGGCAGTCCTGGACAGTGTCCAGCCATCGATGATGCCTGCGGGCCGGTGGCTCGCCGATGTCGATCAACCGCTCGTCCTCAGCCAGCAGTTCGCCGTGAACCGTATCCTGGCAACTCTAGGTCCTGATGACGGGCGCGGTATCTACGCGGTCAACGGGCCGCCGGGTACGGGGAAGACAACCATGCTGCGCGACCTGATCGCTGCCCTGGTAGTCCAGCGAGCCGAGCGGCTGGCGACCCTGGAGCGGCCAGAGGCCGCCTTCGGCGGCAAACGACTCTCGTGGCGTACGGAGGAGACGGCCGGCAGGAAGAACGAGCGCGCCTTCCACGCCCTGGCCCCCGCCCTTACCGGCTTCGAGATCGTGATCGCTTCGTCCAACAACGGAGCGGTGGAGAACGTGACGTTGGAAGTGCCCGGAGCGCGGTCGATCGGCGAAGCGTGGCGATCGCGTGCCGATTACCTCAGCGGCCCGGCTGGCCTGCTCCTCGAAGGAGACGCCTGGGGTGCGATAGCCGCCCGACTGGGCCGACGAAGCAACCGTACCGAGTTCGTCGAGCGTTTCTGGTGGACGGATCCAGCGAAGGCAGCCCACTCGCGGGGGCGGCCGGCAAGCGGGGAGCACTCCAGCCCAGGATTGCACGCGATGTTGAAGCTGCAGCATGATCGCCGTCGTATGGCCTCCTCACAGAGCGCCGGAGCGGCGGACATCGAGGCCGACGATACGACGCTGCCACTCGGGACCGAGAGTTGGAAGCAGGCCGTCCAACGCTTTACACGAACCCGAAGCAGGGTGCGCGAACTGGCTGACGAGCGCCAGGAGATCGCGAATCTCATGGCGAAGTTGGACGGTCCTGACGCCGTCATGGACGAGCTTCTGGCACGAGAGACAGCAGCTCAAGGCCATGCCCTCGTCGCGCAAGAGGAGCAGCAACGCGTCGAGGCCGCTCTTGGCGCCCACCGAGAGGAAGAGCGAGAGCGAAGCCTCGCGATGGTGCACGCGCGGGCTCGACTTGATCACGCCGAAGACAAGGTGCGGGAGGGGGAAGAAGGTGTCAGGGCGGCGGAGTCTGCTCTTCACGTCCATGATGCAGGGAAGCCCGGTCGCGTCAGGCGCCTGTTCGCCCGTGAAGCTCTCCGCCGGTGGGAGATCGAACGGATCCCGTTTCAGACGGCACTGGAAATGGCGGATGCGCACCTCGTCAGCCTGGAAGCCGCCCGCAACACATGCCGTGCCCAGCTACGCACCGCGCAGCGAGAGGTAGCTGCGGCAGCAGCCACGATCAGGCGGGCGGAGGCTCAAGTGTCGGCGTGGAGGCAGGCGTATCAGCGGCAAGTCGCGACAACGGTCGAGGCCGGCGCACAGGTGGATCGCCGCCGATCGGCCCGGCAAGCGGAACTCCAGCGGGTGGCAGAAGCCGAAGGGCGGTGGGGAGACCGCGTGCCAGGACGGGAGTGGCGGGCACCCTCTGATGATCGGCAGGCGATGGAGATACGAGAACTCTCTTCGCCTTGGATGGACCCCGAGTTCGCTGACGCTCGATCCGAGCTCTTCCTCGCGGCCCTGGATCTGCATCGCGCGCTCCTGGCCACGGCGCCCGACCGGGTACGCAAGAACCTACTGGCGGTCATGGACGTGGTCAAAGGGCAGGCGCCGGCCGACCTGCCCGCCGACGTGGTACTCGCAGCCTGGCAGGTGCTGTTCCTGATTGTCCCGGTGATGTCGACGACCTTCGCCTCCCTGGGCCGCATGTTCAGCCAACTGGGCAGCGAGGCGTTGGGCTGGCTGTTCGTCGACGAAGCCGGCCAGGCCGCACCCCAGGAGGTCGTCGGCGCTCTATGGCGATCACGCCGAGCGGTCGTCGTCGGTGATCCGCTGCAACTCGAACCCGTGGTCACCCTTCCCTGGAAGGGTCAGCGCCGACTCGCCCACCATTTTGACGTGGATCTTGACTGGGCCCCAGGTGCGGCTTCCGTCCAGACACTCGCCGACCGCCTCAACCCGTTCGGCACCTGGCTGGCAAACGAGGAGGGCGGCGACACCTGGCTGGGCTCTCCGCTGAGAGTGCATCGCCGTTGCGATCGCCTGATGTTCGACATCAGCAACAAGATTGCCTACGACGGGATGATGGTCTACGGAGTCGACCGAGAGCAGGACGACTTCCCACTGGTTCGGGGGAACGTATGGATCGATGTGCCCGCATTGCCAGGCGAGCAGAAGTGGAATCCAGGAGAAGGCCGGGCACTGCAGGACGTCATCGACAAGATCCGCAAGCGCACGGAGCGGGAGATCGCGAGAGAGATCCAGTCGGATACCGGCGATCTCCCGGGCGACGCAGCGCCGAGGGTTGGCCCGCGCGAACTGGATCGCAGACTGAGCGAGTCGCTCTTCGTCGTCAGCCCGTTCCGGGATGTTGTCCACGGTATCGACAGGGCGGTGGGGCAACGCCTCACGGACAGGCGCTACGGCACCGTACACACGACTCAGGGTAAGGAGGCGGACATCGTGATCCTGGTCCTGGGTACCGGCGCTGCCCAGGTCGGATCTCGGGATTGGGCATCCAAGACGCCCAATCTCCTCAACGTCGCCATCACCCGGGCGCGTCGCCGTCTCATCGTCATCGGCGACTTCGACGCCTGGTCGAGGCACCGCTATTTCAAGGATCTGTCCCAGCATGACCAGATCCAGAGGTGGCGATCCGAGCGCTATTGCCATCTGGACTGATGGGGGAGACATGCCACCCCGGCTTGCCACAACGGACTTCACCGGTCGTGCGAATGCTCAAATTTGCGGCATTGTGCCCGTAAGGTGCCGCACTCCCGTGGGGGCGCCCGCAGTGGAGGAGTTCCGGTGCGCTTGGATCCTGCTACGGGGTCGGTACGGCGCAGGGAACAACCGGTGCGGAACGAGCCTCTTCCTGGTGTAGCGGAGTAAAGGGGTGGGGGATGGACGCGTGGAGGAAGCGGCTGCGCAGGTTGGCGGGCGGGAAGAGGGTGTCGAAGTTGAGGCTGCGCCACCACGCCGTCATCACGGGCGGACCGGGTGAGGAGCGAGTGGCCGCTTCCGTCGGGCCGGATGGGCAGGTCGTGACGCTCTGGGCAGCGTTGCAGGATCTTGAACGGTTGCGGTCGGTGACGACGTCGCCCGGTTTCGCGACTTTCCCGGACGCCCGTAGCGCGCGCCCAGTGGCCGCGCGGGTCTCGACGCACTTCCCGAAGGCGGGTGAGAGCACGGCCATCAAGGAGCTTTCCCTTGCCCACGCGGACGTGCAGCCGCTGCCCGACGGGCGCGTCCTGGTGGTGGGTGCTCGATGCCGATGGCGTCCGGAGGGCCCTGACCGTAACGCGATCATCTACGACGCGGACGGCACGGTGCGGGCCGAGGCGACTCTGGGCGACGGGATCGAGCACCTCCTCACGACGCGCAGCGGGCAAGTGTGGGTGGGTTATTTCGATGAAGGTATCTTCGGCAACTATGGCTGGGGCGGTCCTGGACCCGCCGGTATCGGCTCCAGCGGACTGGTCCGCTTCAGTTCCGACCTCGAGCCGACCTACACGTTCCCCTCCGATGGCAACGAACCGTCGGGTTTCATCAGCGACTGCTACGCCCTCAATGTGGATGGTGAGGATGCGTGGACCAGCTACTACACCGACTTCCCGATCGTTCGAGTGCGTGATGAGGCGGTCGCAGGATGGCGTAACCCGGTCCGGGGCGCGAAGGCGTTGGCAGTCGACGGGACGCGTGTCGCGTTGTTCGGAGGCTACGGCGAAGCGTGCGCGCGGTTGGTCGTTGGCGAACTCGAAAGTGAGGACTTCCAGCCGGAATGTGAGTACAGGGTCGTTCTTCCTGACGGCAAGACGCTTCCCCCGAAGACGCAGGTCATCGGTCGCGGCTTCGACCTGCACTTCCTGACGGGTGATGACTGGTATCGCCTCGATCTGGAGCAGATCCCCCGGCTGGCATGAAAGGCACGCGCTTCCGGCAGTGCTGGGAGATTCACGGCCGTCTACCAGCTGTCGGCCACGCTGCGGGGGCGAGGAGCGACATCGTGCCGGGGCCGCGGCAGTGGTGGGCCTGACTGACGACGCGTTCCCGTCTGGCGGTACGAAGAGGCCGGCGATCAGCCCGATAGGATTCGACCATGGGGACCGCTGAGGCGAAGGTGTCGCTTACCGGGATCAAGCCGACCGGTGAGCCGCATCTGGGCAACTACATCGGGGCGATCAAGCCCGCGTTGGAGCTGGCAGGTGGTGCGGAGAGCATCTACTTCATCGCCGACTACCACGCGCTGACGACGGTGCGGGATCCGAAGTCGCTGGACCAGTGGACTCGTTCGGTGGCGGCGACCTGGCTGGCGTGCGGCCTGGATCCTGAACGCACTGTCTTCTACCGGCAGTCGGACGTGCCGGAGATCTTCGAGCTGCACTGGGTCCTGTCGTGCTTCTCAGCCAAGGGGCTGATGAACCGCGCCCACGCCTACAAGGCCGCCCGCGACCGCAACCGCGAGGCCGGCGTAGCGGACCTGGACGCGGGCGTGAACATGGGGCTGTTCAACTACCCCGTGCTGATGGCCGTGGACATCCTCATCATGGACACCGACCTGGTGCCGGTGGGCAAGGACCAGCTCCAGCACGTGGAGTACGCCGCCGACATTGCCGGCGCCTTCAACGCCCACTACGGCCAGACCTTCGCCCTGAAGATTCCCAAGGCCGTCATCCCCCAGGAGGACAGCGGGCGCAGCCTGCCGGGGACCGACGGGCGCAAGATGAGCAAGTCCTACGGCAACACCATCCCCCTGTTCGCCCCCGAGGCCCAACTGCGCAGGCTGGTACGCAAGATCCCCACCGACAGCACGCCGGTGGAGGAGCCGAAGGACGCGGATGCCTCGGCGGTCTTCCAGATCCTCCAGCACTTCGCCCCCGAGGCCGACAGCGCGCAGGTACGCGAGCGACTGGCGGCCGGCGGGATGGGCTGGGGCGATCTGAAGAACACCCTGTTCGCGTCCCTCAACGACCATATCGCTCCGATGCGCGAGCGCTACGACGCGCTGATGGTGCCCGGCGGCGAACTGGACGACCTCCTTGCGCTGGGCGCGGCCAAGGCCCGCAAGCGCGCGCGCCCCGTACTGGAGCAGGTCCGCCAGGCGATCGGTATCGGCTGAGGACGCCCACGCCGTCGGTATGCAACCACGGTGGCGACAGCGTGGCTGGTCGGGTGCGCGCTTGGTGGTCGGCGGGCAACTCCTCGCGGGGCAAGCCGACATACAGTATGCGCATGACATTTATCCGTCGTGTCGCCGAGCGGACCGGTAGGCGTGTCGCCACGGCATTCTGGGCGTCCGATCGGGCACTTGGCGGCTTGAACCCCCCTACCCGATTCCAGCGATTCGCTGCTCGCCGTCCTCTCCTCGCAGGGTCGATGATCGGAACGATCATCGCGCTGCCGCTGATTGCCATGAGCTGGCAGGAAGCGGCCACCCTGGGAAACGGCCTGCCTCTGCTTGGACTGTGGCTGCTCATGTGCCTCGTGTTCGCCCTGACGGCCTTCAGTGAAAAGCTCAGGCAGAAGCGTCTTCAACGGCTCGGAGTGTGGAGTCCCGCTACTGGCGATTCGGCTGGACCGTAGGGCAGCTCATCGGGATGCAGTCGCGGCGGTGATTTGGTCGGCCGCATGCACAGGTCCACGACCGCCATGGCCAGTCGGGTCGGGACGCGGGTCGCGCCTGAGAGGCATTCCCGCGCCCACATGTGCTGTCACGACACGTCGCGAAGTTTGCAGGGGCGCAACCCTCCTGGTGCTCTCCCTCAGTTGTCGTGGTCACGGTCGACTTCAGGTGTTGGATGCCGTGTGCTCGGGATCATGGTGGCTGCGAGGGAGTTGCGGATGGCCTGCTGGCTCAGGTCCAGCGCCTGGTTCACCGTCTCTGCGTGGTGCGCCGGTAAGGCGCCGCTGTCCAGGGCGGTGGCTTCCAGCAGCATGTGTAGCTGCCGTTCCTGGGCTGCGGTGAGGTGGGTTCGGCAGCCGGGGTGGCGTAGGAGGTCGCGGGCCGTGTAGCCGTCGGCGGCGGTCAAGGTTCGGGTGATCGTGAGTTCGGCTGTGCTGCGGGCTTCCTTGGGGTGCGTGGCGGCGAGGGCGTCGTGGAGTGCCAGGCCGAGGCGGGTGTGGAAGACCGGTAGGCCGGGGGCGGTGGCTTCGAGGGTTTGGTGGGCGGCGCAGGCTCGGGCGGCTTCGTCCGTGCTCGGCGGTGTGCCGCATAGGAGGGTGAGCACCGCGGTGACCGCTCCCTCCCAGGGGTCTCCTGCTCTGGTGTGCTCGATCAGGTTGCGGGCTCCGGCATGGTCGTGGTCGGCGAGGTGGGCCAGGATCTTGATCTGGCGGCCGTCGAGCATGCGGTCGCCTACGCCTCGGTGCTGGTGGAGGTGGCGGGCGGCTTCAGCCCAGCGTCCGGCGGTGGCGAGGGCCTGCGCGGTAGTGAGCCTTTCCCAGTAACGGGTCGTCGCTCGCTGTGATCGCGATGCTGGCGCT
>NZ_JBHSZO010000039.1:0-52044 GCF_042663125.1 Streptomyces polyrhachis
GCTCGTGGTTGGCCGGGTCGTAGGAGATGTTGCCCGAGCCGTCCTGCTTCTCGATACCGCCGATACGGTGCTCCAGGCCGGGGGTGCCCGGGACGGCCCAGGGACGGGCCAGGGTCTTCGGATCGCGCTTGTACGGCCAGAAGACTTCCGTACCGTCGGCCAGGGTGTGGTTGGGGCTGCGGGCGAACTGCACCCGCAGGTCCGGCAGGTCCTGCGGGTGCGGGATCCTCCATGGCTCGGAGCCGTTGGCGAGATAGCCGTCGGAGAGCAGGAAGACCGGAGTGCGGTAGGCCAGTGCGATCCGGGTCGCCTCCAGTGCGGCGTCGAAGCAGTCGGCTGAGGTCATGGGGGCGACGATCGGGACGGGGGCCTCGCCGTTGCGTCCGTACATTGCCTGGAGGAGGTCCGCCTGCTCGGTCTTGGTCGGCAGTCCCGTGGAGGGGCCGCCGCGTTGGATGTCGATGACCACCAGCGGCAGTTCGAGTGAGACGGCCAGAGCGATGGTCTCCGCCTTGAGCAGGATGCCCGGACCGGAGGTAGTGGTGACGGCGAGCGCGCCGCCGAAGGCCGCGCCGAGGGCGGCCCCGACCGCGGCGATCTCGTCTTCGGCCTGGAAGGTGCGTACGCCGAAGTTCTTGTGCCGGGACAGCTCGTGCAGGATGTCGGAGGCCGGGGTGATCGGGTAGGAGCCCAGGAAGAGCGGCAGGTCGGCCTGGCGGGCGGCGGCGATCAGCCCGTACGACAGCGCCAGGTTGCCGGAGATATTGCGGTACGTGCCGGAGGGGAAAGCGGCGGTGGCCGGGGCGACCTCGTAGGAGACGGCGAAGTCCTCGGTGGTCTCACCGAAGTTCCACCCCGCGCGGAAGGCAGCGACGTTCGCCTCGGCGATGGCCGGCTTCTTGGCGAACTTGGCACGCAGGAACTTCTCGGTACCCTCCGTCGGCCGGTGGTACATCCACGACAGCAGGCCCAGCGCGAACATGTTCTTGCAGCGGTCCGCGTCCTTGCGGGTGAGCCCGGAGTCGGCGAGCGCCGCTGCGGTGAGGGTGTTCAGGGGGACGGAGTGGACGTGGTAGCCGTCCAGGGAACCGTCCTCCAGCGGACTTGTCTCGTAACCGGCCTTCTGCATCGCCCGCTTGGTGAACTCATCGGTGTTCACGATGAGCTCACCACCGGGGGAGACGTCGGCGAGGTTCGCCCTGAGGGCGGCCGGGTTCATGGCTACGAGGACGTTCGGTGCGTCGCCGGGCGTGAGGATGTCATGGTCCGCGAAGTGCAGCTGGAAGCTGGACACTCCCGGCAGGGTTCCTGCGGGGGCGCGGATCTCGGCGGGGAAGTTGGGCAGTGTCGCCAGGTCGTTGCCGAAGGATGCCGTCTGCGAGGTGAACAGATCACCCGTGAGCTGCATACCGTCGCCCGAGTCACCTGAGAAGCGGATGATGACCCGGTCGAGCCGATCCGTCTGTTTCGTCACTGGCACGTGCCTCTCCCTGGGCGGAATGTGCGCGCGGGCATGCACCCGCAGAGCCGTCGCGCTGAACGAGGGTGGGGAGCCCGCTGCGAGCATAGGAGGATCCTCGGATGAATTCAATGGTTGCTGAATTATTCGAGGAGAGGTTCGTGCGAGCCGCCGACGCCCCCTCGGTCCCTGCGTGCCCGGAGTGCCGATCGCCCGTCGGTGCGGGTTCAAAGACCAAGTAGCGATGGCGAGTTGGAGGTTTCGGCGGTACGGAAGGGCTTTGACCAAAGAAGTCACCAAGTGTAGAGTTCATGGTCGGCTGAACTGTCGTGAGGTTCGTCGGCACGCCGTTCTGCGGTCGCGGACGCCCATGCCGGGGCCGGGCGAAGCACGTCCTTTGGAAGCTCGTGAGCGAGAGGAGGTGCGGCGGTGGCCGAGAGCGGGGACGGGACCGGTGCGCGTGAGGACATCATGCGGTCGGCCGCCGACCTCTTCGCCGAGCTCGGTTACCGCAATACGTCGCTGCGTGCCGTGGCGGCGTGCGCACGCTGCGATCCCGCGCTCATCGCCCACTACTTCACCTCCAAGGAGGACCTCTACGACTCCGTTGTCGCGGAGGTGGTCCATCCGGCCGAGGTGTTCCGCGAGGCGGTGGGGCGGCGGGATCGGGCCGCGGCGGAGTGGCTGCTGCGGCGGGCCGTGGCGGACTGGGGTGACCCCGTGCAGCGCCGGCGCATCCTGGGCGTACTGCGCTCCGCGCTCGATCTGCCGGCAGCCCGGGAGCGGCTGCGCCGGTCGCTGATCCCCGAGGGGGTCGCGGGCGCGGACGAGATCAGGCTGGCGCTGATCGGCAGTCTGCTCGTGGGGGTGGTGACGTCGCGTCCTGGAGGGCTGCTTCCTGGCGGACCGGGGGGAATCGGGGACTCCTCGGAGCTGGTGTGCCTGCTCACGCCGGCGGTGGCCTCCCTCCTCGTCGCCGATCCGGTCGGGTCCGATCCGGTCGAACCGGTGGTGTGACGCTGACTGCGCGGAGTGCTCCGGAGCCGCCCGAAGGTATGCCCGCCCCGTCCATCCCGAAGGCGCCCCCTGTGTGAACAAGGGTGTCCTTCCGGCGCGTTGGGACCTCCCCGGTTGGTCGGCAGTACGGACGTCGAGCTTGCGCCAGGGAATTCAGTACTCGTAGACTTCACTGGGCAATGAAATAACCCGGGGAGCGCTGACACCGGCCGGCGCACCCAAGGAGGAGGCACGAGCATGGAATCGATCGACACGGCTGCGAAGGCACCGGTCGCGCCCGGCGGTTCGTCCGGACCGCCGCCCGCTCCCCACCCGGCGCGCTGGCTGATCCTCGCCGTCACGCTGTCCGCCGTCTTCATGCAGATGCTGGACACCACGATCACGATGGTCGCGCTGCCCTCGCTGCAGACCGACCTCGGCTCGACCTTCGCCGAGATCCAACTCGTCGTCGCCGTCTACTCGCTGGCCTTCGCGTGCTCCCTGGTCACGGGCGGCAGGCTCGGCGACATCCATGGCCGCCGCAAGATCTTCCTGATCGGCATGCTGGGCTTCACACTCGCCTCGGTGCTGTGCGGCGCGGCCCCCGGCTCGACCTTCCTGATCGCCTCCCGCGCTCTGCAGGGCCTGTGCTCGGGCCTGATGTTCCCCCAGGTCCTGTCCATTATCCAGATCACGTTCTCGGCGAAAGAGCGCCCCAAGGCCCTGGCGATGTACGGGGCGTCGATGGGTCTGGGCACGGTCCTGGGCCCGGTGCTCGGCGGCTGGCTGATCGAGCTGGACCTCCTGGGCACCGACTGGCGCGCGATCTTCTACGTCAACCTGCCGGTCGGACTGATCGCCCTGCTGCTGGGACTGGCCAGGATTCCGGAGTCCTCGGCGGAGGGCGCACGACGGCTCGACGTCACCGGGGCGGCCGTTCTCAGTGTCGGGCTCTTCAGCCTGATCCTGCCGCTGGTCATCGGCCGTGAACACGACTGGCCGCTCTGGAGCCTTGTGCTCCTGGCGCTGAGCCCGCTCGTGCTCGCCGGGTTCTTCGGGTACGAGGCCGCGCTGTCCAAGCGTGCCGACAGGTCGCCGCTGGTGCCCAGCGGCCTCTTCAGGGAACGGTCCTTCACCGTCGGACTGCTGATCAGCGTGGTGTTCTTCGCCGGCATCCCGTCGTTCTTCATGGTCTTCTTCATGAGCCTGCAGATCGGCTTCGGCTACACGCCGATCTCCGCCGGCCTGGTCAGCCTCGGCTTCGCCGCACTCATCGCGGTGGGCTCCGCCCGCTCGGCCGCCGTGGTCAAACGGCTGGGCACCAAGACCCTCGCACTCGGCAGCGGTCTGCTGCTGGTCGGCATCTCGGGCGTCATGGGCACCCTGCACTGGGCCGGATCGGACCTGCACGGCTACCAGTTGGTCCCCTCGCTGATGGTCGCCGGCCTCGGCGGCGGCTTCTTCCTCGCCCCGTGCACCGGCATCATCCTGGCCGGTATCCGCTCCCGTGAGGCCGGCGCGGCGTCCGGCATGCTCGCCACCGTGCAGCAGGTCGGCATCGCCATCGGCATCTCCGTCGCGGGCATCCTCTTCTTCGGCCTGCTCGGTTCGAACGCAGACGGGGCCAGCAGGTCGGCGCTGCCGGAACTGCGCGGCGACCTCGCCGCGGCCGGACTGTCCGCGCAGCAGCAGGCACACGTCATCACCGGGTTCCGCAACTGCTTCCACGACAAGATGAACCAGAAGGACCTCACCGCCACGCCGGGGAGCTGCGTCGCTGTCCAGCAGGAGGTGGCGAGCGCTCCCGTACCGGCTGGGACCAGGGCGAAGGTCCAGGCCGCGGTGCTCGGCAGGGCGGTTCCCGAGGCCCGCAAGTCCAACTTCAGCGACAGCTTCGGGCAGGTCGCGTTCTGGCAGATCGGCTGCTTCGGCCTGTCGTGCCTGCTGGTCCTGGCGCTGCCGAAGGTTCGCCCCGAGGACGTACAGGACGTTCCCGGAGGCGCCTGACCGAAGCGAAGGGCGGCCCCACCGGGGGGCGGTCCGCGGCGCCCTGGTCAACCCCGTGCTCGCGGCGGCCGCCTGGGTCATCGTCCCGGGGGGCTTGATACGGGCCCTAGGTTCGGGACGGTCAGTCGAAGTGCACGTCCAGGGCGGGGCTGTACCACTCGATGAGCTCTTCGAAATCGAGTGAGGCGAGCGGTTCCATGTGCAGGACGTAACGCAGCATCACCAGGCCGGCGAGCTGCGCGGACACCAGAGAGGCCAGCGCGGGGACCGTCTCGCCCCCCAGGGGCGCGAGGTGCCGGATGCAGGTTGCGAAGCCGTCCTCGATCTGGTCGCGGAAGGTCCTGGATGCGGCCTCGTCCGACAGCCCGGTGCGGTAGACGGCGACGAGCGCGGGACGGGTCGACGGGCTCTCCCAGAAGGACAGGAACGTCCGGGCGATCCGCTCGCCCGGACGTTCCGGGGCCGACTGCGCGCTGGCGGCTGTCAGGGAGTCGAAGAGGGCCGCGGTGTCGAGCCGGGAGGCGACCGCGTCCTGGAACGCGCCTTCCTTGTTGCCGAAGAAGTGGTGGATGAGGGCGGGGTCGACCCGTGCCTGCTGGGCGATCGCACGCATCGTGGTGCCCGAGTACCCCTTGGCCGCGAAGAGTTCGAGCGCCGCGTCGAGGATGTGCTCCCTGGTGCCGCTCTGGCCGGGGCGGCGGCCGCCACCGCGCGAGGGGGATCGGCGTCCCGGGGCGGCGGAGGCCGGCTGGGCGTCGGCCTGCGCGGCGCGGGGGGTCCTGTTTCCGATGTCCACCAGTCCCCCTTCGGGTTAATTCACTGTTACAGGAAATCGACGGTACCACCCTTCCCCGGGGGAGGGCTCCCCGGGGAAGGAATTCCACTTGCGCCGGGGAAGGCTGGGTGCGCCACTCGCGCGGGTGGCGCACGACAGGGAACCGCCGCCGACGGTCCCATGCCCGAGGGCCCGTGCGGTGCGGCGGTTCCGCTGGCAGGATGCTCGTCGGCGGCTCTCGCGCCTATCGGTCGGTGTCGGGCAGGACGGTGGCCCCCGGGGTCAGGACCCGCTGCACCATATGCGGGGCGCGGCGTTTGGCCCATAGCAGTACTTTGACCCGTTTCAGCGGGGTGAAGTTGTAGTAGCGGTCGGTCGGATCACCGAAGGCGAACAGGGGCGGGACGAACGAAGCGCTGCGCAGCCGGCCGAAGACTCGTTCGGCCGCGGCGCCCGGCGCCAGCCTGCTGTCCGCGACCTGCCGTGCCAGCCGGTCCATGTCGTCGAACAACGCGACGAATCCCGGATAGACGGGAAACCACAGGCCCGCGCCCCTGAACCGCCCCAGCTCACGCCACTGGTCGGGCCGCCCCGGTCGGGCCAGGGCGTCGTTGCGGGCCCGCTTGAGGGACAGTGCGGCGAACATCGAGTGCAGCAGCCAGACGCGGCAGAAGGCGTTCCAGAGCCGGAAGTCGGTGGTGGCTGTCAGCGCCGTACTCAGCAGCCGCTCCCCGTGCTCGATCAGCGAGTCCTGGAACGATTCCAGCGGCCGGAAGCGCGCTACCGACCAGTCTCCGCTGTCCGCCGCGGAGATGAGGTGCGCGGCCGCCTCGTGTACCAGCTCCGCGGTCAGGGTGACATCACGCGAGAGCGTGAAGTCGCAGCGCACGGCAGAGCGTTCGAGGACGACGAAGCCCTCGCCGGCGGTGGCGTTGGCGCCGTACTGCCACGGCTCGGAGCCCGTCCACGGACGGACCGCTGCCGCCTGCGCGAACTGCCACCGCAGATCCGGGAAGCGGCTGATCACCTGCTGGAAGTCCTCCTCGGCAGAGGCCGATCGCTGCGGCCACAGCTTGGCGTCGAGGCTCACCGCCACGCTGGTCAGCGCGGTCTCGCCGGTGCGCTGCTCACCGAACGGTACGAGTTGGATCCACCCGCCGGGGAAGACCACCTGCGTGGTGCCCCCCGTCCAGGGAGTGCCCCCGCTGCCAGGGTCCACCCGCCGCTCCAGCGGTCGGACGCCCCGCAGATGCGCGGTCAGTACCCGCGAGGAGTGCCGCAGCGGACGCAGAGCAGGATCGGGGCCCAGGCGCCGCAGCATCGGCGCGTCGGGTCCGGACATGTCGACCACGAACGCAGCCCTGACGCTGCTGCCGTCGGCCAGTCGGACACGGAAGTCGCCGGCCTCGCCCACCACGTCGGTGAACGTCGCGCGGCCTGGCGGCACCCGGGCGCCGTAGTCCACGGCAAGGCGGTGCACCCAGGCGTCCACGTCGGGGCGGTACAGATGCGACTCGCCGTGCTCGCTCGGCACGTTGAACTGCACCACGTGATGCGGCCGTACGGGGGCACCCGGTCGCGCGTACACGAAGCCGATACTCCGCTTGACCCCGGACGTGCTGCGGATTTCCGCGGGCAGCTCGCCGAAATGCCCCAGCGCGGACAGCTCCGGCACTCCGTAGCGGCGGGCCAGCAGTTCGAAGACCTCCGCGGTGTACGGGACCGTTGTCTCCCCCGCCGCCGTGGTGGCGTCGTGCGGCGAGTCGACAAGGACCACGTCGATCCCGGCGCGGGCCAGGATCGCGGCGAGCATGCCGCCGCCGAGATGGGCGCCGAGCACGGCGACCGTGTGGCGCGCCGTGCTCGCGGGGCTGCCGGCTGCGGCAGCGCCTGCCCGCCCGCTGGGCGGGGTGCCCTGGCTGTCCGGCTCGGTGCGGGCCGCGGCGGACTCGCTCGGCAGCGAGGACTCCGCCGCCCCCACTGCCTCGGCGCCCTCCGCCCAGTCCTGTGCGGATCGTCGGGGGGCGCCCGCGGCGGATGACTGTGCCGTGTTCTCGTCCATGGGCATCGGCCCGTACTCCCTCATGAGTGCCTGCGCAGACGGGATCGCAGGAAGCCGCCGAGCGCGCCGGCCACCACCGGGCCGGTGTCTGCGGCCGCCGACCCGCGCTTGGCCCAGTGCATGGTGCGGATCATGCGGGCCGGATTGGGGTTGTAGAAGCGGTTCGCCGGGTCGTGCAGGCCGAACGGCGGCGGTGCGTAGCCGTCGTCCTGCAGCAGGTCGAACAGTTCGCCCGTGGCGTGGTCGGTGGTCGCCAGACCGGACTCGACGTCGCGGCAGGCGCCCCAGGCGGCATCAGTGATCTTGTTGAAGCCCTCACTTGCCGGGAACAGAGCCCCGGGGTACGGCTGCGCCTCCAACTCGCGCCAGATGAACGGGTCCTTGGAGCGCTGGAACCGGGTGAGCGCGTCCTGGGCGTTGAGCGTGCCGAGAACCGTACCCAGCGCCCACATGCGAAATGTGGCGTTCCACATCCCGTAGTCCCGGAACGAGGTGAACGAGGATGCCACCACGTCGTCATGGGACCGCACGAGGCCCTGCTGGAGCGTCTGGACGTGCGCGAAGCGCTCGGCTGAGAAGTCGTCGTCCCCGGCCGCCTCGATCAGCCGCCAGGCCAGCGAGTTGACCACATCGGTGGTGTTCGTCAGGCCGCGTGAGTACAGCGCGTCCACAAAGCCGGCCGCGTGCGAGGTCAGGCAGAAGCGGTCGCCGACGACCTGCTGCGAGGAGTACTGCAGCCGCCCGGTGGACACCCAGGGGCGTGCCGCCTTCGCGTACCTGAACTGCGGGGCGATGTCCGGGAAGCGCTCCAGGAACTGCGCGAACTCCTGCTCCGGTGGGAGACCGGTCTTCGGGTGCCTGCGCGGATCCAGGGTCAGACCGACGCTGCACAGCCGGTTGGTGGCACCCCGGTGGTTGTCGAAGGGGATGACCCACACCCAGCCCCCGTCGAAGACGTGGTGCAGGGTGCCCTGGTGCCAGGGGCTCGGGTTGTCGTGCTTGAGGCCGGCGGGGCACTCGTCGTACGGGCGCACCCCGAGCATGTGGGTGAAGAGGGCCCGCGAGTGGGTGCGCTGCTGGGGAACCTCGTCACGCAGGGCGAACTTCCTGGCCAGCGGCGAGTTGTGCCCCCCCGCGTCCACGACGTACCGGGCGCGGATCGCGGGCCCGTTCTCCACCGCCAGGGTGACTCCCGAACCGTCCACCTCGACGTCCGACACCCGGGTGCCGAGCCGCGGCACCGCGCCGTAGCGCACCGCGACACCGAACATGTACGAGTCGACGTCCTGGCGGAACATGTGGGATTCGGTGGACAGCGCTACGGGAATGACGAACTGGTTGATTTCGCCGGCATCCTGGGCCTCTCCCTCGCGGTGGTATACGAAGCCGAAGTTCCGTTTCTGGCCGTTGTTTGAGGACACCTTGGAGCGCATCGTCGAGAAGTGGCTCAGATGCGCGATCTCAGGCACCTCGTAGCGCGCGGCGAGGACGCGCAGCATCACCGACGTGTACGGGATGGTGGACTCGCCCACGGCGAAGCGCGGGTGGGTACCGGCGTCGATCAGGACCGTCCTCACCCCGTTGCGGGACAGGATGGCCGCCAGGATGGATCCGGCGATTCCGGCGCCCAGGATGGCGACGTCATGGACGGCCTTGCCGGGTGTGCCGGATGCGGGCAGCGGTTGCATGGTGTTCTTTCCTCCAGGTGTCGAAACGCAGTGGTGGTGCCGGGGTACAGGCGGGCGCGCGCGGTGGCCCGGCACCCGGCCGTCATGCCTGGTCCGCGGGTGGCGGCGGGGCCGGCGCACTGGTGGCGGCGGGATACCTCTCCTCGATCAGCCCGTGGAGGAAGGAACCCCAGTTGATGCCGGGGCAGGCGAAGAAGTCACGGCTGTTGATCTCCAGGCCCAGGTCGTCGCGGCAGCGGCCGATCAGCTCCATCACCATGAGGCTGTCCAGCCCCATATCGGCGAGCCGGGTGTCCTCGGTGAGGATGTCCAGCTCCAGGCGCAGGATCCCGGAGAGCTGGACGCGGATGTACTCGTCGAGCTCGGCGAGACGTTCGCGGCTGTCGAGCCCGATCAGCCGGGCGGTCAGCGCGCTCAGCCCGCCGTCTGCGGCCGGATCCCCGGCGGGCGCGCTGCGGATCTCGCTGAGGATGGGCCGCTCCCGCCGCGCCTCCATCAGGTCGCGGAACAGCGACCAGTCCGCCGAGCACACCGTACGGTGGGCGATCCCCTCGGCCACGGCCTCCCCGAGCAGTTCCAGCGCGTGGTCGGGGTTGAGCTGGTGCAGTCCGATGGAACGCAGGAAGGCCATCACCGAGTCGTCCGCGAGCCCCGACTGTGCGGCCCACGGCCCCCAGGCGACCGTCGTGGCGGCGAGCCCCTTGGACTGCCGGTAGTAGGCGAAGGAGTCCAGGAAGGCGTTTGCCGCCGAGTAGCCGGCCAGGTGCTGCGAGCCCCATACCGAAGCGATGGAGGAGAAGGAGACGAACAGGTCCAGGTTCTGGTCGATGGTGGCGTGGTGCAGTGCCCAGGTACCGTCCACCTTCGCGTGCAGGCACCGATCGTAGGTGGACGCCTCGCCCTCCCGCAGGAACTGCGGCTCCGACAGCCCCGCCGCGTGCACCACGCCGCGCAGCGGACGCCCGGACAACCTCAGTCGGCCGGTCAGCGAGCGCAGCGCCGATTCGTCGGCGGCATCCAGCGCCACCACTCGCACATCGGCACCTTGGGCCTCGATGCGACGGACGCCGGCGATACGGCGCGCAGTGGTGTCGTCGTGTTGCGGGTCGTCCCAGGCCGCACGGTCCGGAAGGCCGGTACGGCCGACCAGTACAACGGTGCCCGCTCCGTTCTTGGCCAGCCACTCGCCCAGCAGCAGGCCAAGGCTCCCCAGACCGCCGGTGACGAGATAGCTGCCGAGGTCGCTCAGGCGCGGCACCGGAGGCTCGGCAGCCTTTTCGGATCCGGCGGCCACCAGCCGCGGCACCAGCACGGTGCCGCCGCGCCGGGCCGTCAGATCCTCTGCGGTGCTCGTGGCGAGGAGGGCGGCAATCCGCTCCGCCTCCTCCGCCTCGCCCGCCGGATCCAGGTCGAGGAGACCGCCCCACAGCTCGGGGTGCTCCAGTGCGGCCACCTTGCCCAGCCCCCACAGAGGGGCCGCGGGCAGGCAGATGTCACGCTGCCCGTGGCCGGTCCACTGGGCGCCGCGGGTCACCACCCACAGCCGGGTGGTGGCTTCCTCGACCGCCAACTGCCGGGCGGCGGCCAGGAACACATGCTCCGCCTGGGCCCGTGCCTGTCCCACCGACTCGGCGCCGTACCCGGTCACCGGCAGGTCCAGGCCGCTCAGCAGGACGAGATGTCCGTACGGCCCGCTCTCGGCCAGAGCACGCAGGACCGCACGGCTGGACGGCGCGGCCTGGGTGACCATCGCTCCGCGCAGGGCCAGCTGCCTGGACACGGCCTCCAGCAGACCCGGGTCCGTACCGGCGGTCGCGGCAGCGCCCGAGCCGACCAGCAGCACCCGCTCCCCGTGCAGGCTCCGCTCAACGAACCGCTCCGGGTCGGCCGGACGCCAGACCTGCTCCCACACCGTCTCCGCCCGTGCGGTGCGGGGCACCTCCGCGGCGGCGGGGCTCGTGGAGCGCAGATGGACATCCCGCATCATGATCAGCACGCTGCCGTCGGAGCCCAGGATCTCCAGGCCGCCACGGAGCTCGCCGGCCTCCTCGACCGGGTCGAGCCAGCCGTGGACATAGCGCCGGGTGTCCTCGGGCGCGGACCTGGGCGCGGGAGTCCCGCCGGCCTGCGGGGCCTTCTCGGACTGGCGCAGCAGACCCAGCGTCAGGTCCAGCAGGGCTCCCCGGGGCAGTTGCTCGGCTTCCCGGTTGACTTCGGCGAGCACCTCGCCGGGCCCCTGGTAGACCTCGTTGAGGACCGGCTCGGCCCAGCCGGGAACCGAGATGTCGGTAGGGGCGATCGACACGCACCGGGCCCGTACCGAATCGAGGTCGCCGCCCGCGCGACGGGAGTCCGTGGGACGGCGCACCAGCACACCGCGGGCGTGCAGCCGCCAACTGCCGCTCTCAGCGGAGTCGATGCCGTGCCTGGAGAAGCACAGGAACAGCGAACGCCCCTCGTCGTCCTGGGGCAGTACGTAGACCCGTACCTGAGCGGGCCGCAGCCCGGGGTCCAGGAGCAGCGGCTCGCCCACCATGAACCGGTCCACCACCCGGGGCTGCGCGCCGGGCAGTTCCGCGGCGCCGGCCAGTGCCCAGTTGCAGAAGCCGCCCGCCGACACGGACCGCCGTCCGTCCGGTCCGATCTGGACGAACACCTCGGACAGATCGTCGAGTTCCGGCGAGAAGGTGGGCGATCCCGACAGCAGATGGCCCTCGAAGAGCGCTCCCGGCGCGTCGTCGGCCGTGAACTCCGAGGTGCCTTCCTCGGGGCTGTCGTTGAACCAGTACCGTTCGCGCTGCCACGGGTAGCTGGGCAGTGAGGTCCGGCGCGGCTTCTCTTCGCGGTGCACCGCGTCCCAGTCGACCGGTATGCCGCGGTGGTGCAGCGCCCCGAGGGCCTGGCCCACGATGTGCGCGTCCTCGCGGTCCCGGCGCAGTGAGGGGATCCAGCCGACGCCGTCCTCGGGAAGGCAGCGGGCACCGAGCCCGAGCAGCACCGGTGCGGGACCGAGCTCGAGAAAGGTGCGGCAGCCCGCCTCGTACAGCGCGGTGACACCCGCGTAGAAGCGCACCGGCGCCAGCACGTGCTCGGACCAGTAGCCGGGACGCAGCTGATCGGGTCCCCACTCGCGGCCCGTGACATTGGAGATGACCGGATACACGGGGTGATGGAACGTCAGGGTCTCGGTGACCTTGCGGAACTCATCGATCATCGGGGCCATCAGGGGTGAGTGGAAGGCGTGCGAGACGAGGAGCCGGCGGTGCTTGACCCTGCGGGCTGCCAGCACGCCGACGACCTTGGCGACCTCCTCCTCGGGGCCCGAAAGGACCACATCCGTCGGCCCGTTGACTGCGGCCACCGCCACCTGCGGCACCGGAGCGGCCTCGGCTATCGCCGCCCGGACAGTCGCCTCGTCGCAGACCAGGGTCTCCATCACGCCGCCCGCGGGCAGCGACTCCATCAGCCGGGCCCGGGCGGCGACGAGCCGGGCGGCATCGTCGAGCGAGTGCACCCCCGCGACGCAGGCCGCCGTGATCTCGCCCAGGCTGTGCCCGATCAACGCGGTCGGCCGGACACCCCACGCCTCCCACATCTTCGCCAGCGCGTACTCCACGGCGAAGAGCGCCGGCTGGGTGAAGCCCGTACGGTTGATGCGCTCGCCGTCGGACAGGGCCGGGCCGAGCGGCTCGTCCAGACAGCGGTCGAGGGCCTCGACCACCTGTGTGAGCGCGTCGGCGAAGACCGGCTCGGTGGCCGCCAGGGAGGTGGCCATCCCGGCGTACTGCGCACCCTGGCCGGTGAACAGCCAGCCCAGTCGGCGCGCCTTGGCACCCGACGGGCCGTGCGAGGAGACGTGGTCCACACGCTCCGAGGCGGCGAACGCGGCCAGGCCCGCGGCGAGCTGATCGCGGTCGCCGGTCACGCTCAGCCCGTACTTCATCCGGGCCCGCCCGATGTGCGAGGAGTAGCAGATATCCGAGAGGGTGCGTGCGTCGGTGCGGCGCACCCGGGCCCCGTACGCCGTCGCCATCTCCCGCAGCGCCTCCGGGCTGTTGGCGCTGAGGGTCAGCAGCCCGACCTTGCGGGGAGCGCCCTCGCGGGGGGTCGGCTGCGGCGCCTGGGAGAGCACGGTATGCGCGTTGGTGCCACTGGCGCCGAAACTGCTCACCCCGGCTGTCCTGGGACCCTCCGGCCAGGCCGTCTCCTCCTTGGTGATCTTCAAGTTGAGGGTGTCCCAGGGGACCTGCGGGTTCGGTTCGTTCAGGTGGAGGTGGCGGGGGAGCGTGTCGTGCTGGAGGGCCAGGACCACCTTCAACAGGCCCGCGGCGCCGGCGGCCGGCTCCAGATGGCCGATGTTGGTCTTCACCGAACCGATGAGGAGCGGCCGCTGCGCCGGACGCCCGCTCCTGGTGACAGCGTCCAGGGCCTTCAGTTCGATGGGGTCGCCCAGTTGGGTGCCGGTGCCGTGGGCCTCGACGTAGGTGAGATCGGCGGGGGAGATCCCGGCGTCCTTGAGCGCGGAGGTGATGACGCTCTGCTGCGCGGCCGGATTGGGGACCGTGAGACCGCTGCTGCGCCCGTCGTGCTCAGTCGCCACACCGCGCACTACTGCCAGGACCCGGTCCCCGGCGGCCTCGGCCTCGCTTAGCCGCTTCAGTACGAACAGGGCGCCCCCCTCGCCTCGGGCGTACCCGTCGGCCGAGGCGTCGAAGGTCTTGCAGCGGCCGTCGGGGGACAGCGCCCGCAACTTGCTGACCAGAACGAATCCATAGGGCGACAGCATCAGGTTCACGCCGCCGACCAGCGCCATGTCGCAAGCGCCGGACCGCAGCGACTGCACAGCCTGCTCCAGCGCCACCAACGAGGAGGAGCAGGCCGTGTCGATCACCATGCTGGGACCCTGGAAGCCGAAGGTGTACGAGATCCGGCCCGCCAGGAAGCTCGGCTCGCCGATCAGCTGATAGGCATCGACATCCGCCATGGAGCCCTTCTGCTGCCGCATTCGCACGTAGTCGCTCGTGCTGGCGCCGAGGAAGACCCCGACCCGGCTCCCCTCCAGATCGCTCGGCGGCAGACAGGCATCCTCCATGGCCTCCCAGGCCAGTTCGAGCACCAGGCGCTGCTGCGGGTCCATCCCTGCGGCCTCGCGCGGCGAGATACCGAACACGGTCGGGTCGAAGGTGTCCACCGGACCGTCGAGGAAGTTCCCCGACAGGGTGTACGCGGTGCCCGGATGGTCCGGATCCGGATGGTAGAAGCCCGTGACGGAGTGCCGTTCCTCGGGAAACCGGGATGTCGCGTCGTGCCCGTCGGCCAGCGACTGCCAGAACTGCTCGGGGGTGGAGCCACCCGGCAGCCGGCAGGAGAGGCCGATCACGGCAAGCGGCTGAGGCCGGGAAAGTTCCTGGACCCGGGCGCGCAGACTGCGAATAGTGCCGAGGGAGTCCTTCAGCCGGCCGCGGAGTGCGTCCTGGCTCGGCTGCTCGGCATGGCTCTTCGTCATCAGTTCTCCTCAAATCCAAGCACCTGTGAGTCGGAGATCTCCGCCTCCAGTTGGCGTAGCAGTTCCTCGTCGTCGAGGTCGTCCGTGTCTCCGCCCGCATCGACCGGGGACACGTCGGGTCCGGTCGTATCCGCGGTGGCACCCCCGGCGCCGACGGCCGGATGGCCGAGCTGCTCCAGCAGGTGCGCGGTGAGCGCCAGCGCGGTCGGGTGCTCGAAGGCGACTGTCGAGGACAGCTCGGTCTCCAACTCCCTGGCCAGCCGCAGTCGCAGCGTCAGCGACATCACCGAGTCCATGCCGAGTTCGAAGAAGCCCTGGTCGGCCCTGAGGTCGTCCTCCGGCAGGCCGAGCACACCGGCGACCTGTGTGCACACCCAGTCGAGCATCCGGTCCCGGCGCTGCTCGGGGTCGAGCACGCCGAGCCCGGCAATGAACTCGGTGCCGCCGGTCTGCTTCGCGGCCCCCATGACCGTGCGGAACAGTTCCCGGTGCGGGGCATCGGCGAGTGCGCTGCCGAACAGCTCCCAGTCCACGTCGGCCACGCACATGTGCACCGTGTTGTCCCTGGCCAGCAGGTCGAGCGCGGCGACCAGGTCGGCCTCGCGGAGCGCGGCGACCCCACTCGACTTGAGCAGCAGCGTCGTCCGCTGGTCGAGGAGCCGGCTTCCCTCCAGCGGCATTAGTTCCAGGTGCGCCACCGGTAGCCCGCTCGCCCTGCGCCGTGCGGCGAGTGCCCGCAGTGCCCAGTCGGAGGGTGCGGCGGCGCCCGTGACGGCACCCCCCCAGGTCCCGGGCACCGAACCGAGCAGGACGAAGAGGCGCACCGGGTCCTTGACGGTCAGCCGGTGCAGCTGCTCGGCCGTCTCGGCGCGGTTCCACTCGGTCCGCAGCACGGCCTCGGTGGTCGCCTCCAGCGGTGTCGCCAGCTCAGGAGCGGCCGCGCACAGCACCCCGGCGATGCCGCCGTCCGCCCTCAACCGCTGGACCAGGACGCCTAGTTCGTCCATGGACGCCTGGGTCCGGAGGGTGCGGACCTCCGCGCCGACGGCCTGCCACCGGGCGATGCGCTCAGCCGCGGGCAGGGGAGCAGCCGGTGCGGGATCCGTGTCGACGAGGACGATCCGGCGAGCCCCCGCGCCGACCAGCCAGTCCACCACCGGGGGCATCAGGGCGCCGCCGGAGCCGGTTACCACATGCCAGCCTTCGGCGGACAGCGGCCGCGCGTGGGTGCGCTTTGGCGCCTGGACACGCACCAGCGAACCCACGTGCACCGAGGAGTGCTCCACCCGGACGTGCTCGTCGCCCGGCGCACTCAGCAGTCGCGTCACCAGGGCGCGCAGTTCCTCCGCGCTGCCCCGGCTGAGGTCGACATGTCCGCCCCAGGCCTTTGGCCGGGTCATCGCCAAGGTACGGCCGAGCCCCGCGTGGGCTCCCTGGTTGCCGTCGGGGAAGCCCTCGTGCCCGGTCGGCAGCAGGGCGTGCCGGGTGACCAGCCACAGGCGCGGCACCGTGCCCTCGGCTCCGGCCAGCGCCGCGGTGAGCGCGGTCGTGGCGCGCCACCCGTCAGGGTGCGAGCCGAGATCCTCCAGCGGCCACAGATCACAGATCCCGGTGGTCGACTCGTCGGCGTGCGCCGCGAGCAGCGTCTGCCACGCCTCCCGGTCGGTCGGGTCAAGGACGAGATCCCCGCTGCCGGCCGCCCCCGCCGAGCGCACCCGGCGCACCTCGCAGCCCGCCGAGCGCAGCCCCTCGGCCACCGCGCCGGCCAACTGATCGGTGTCACCGCACACCAGCCAGCGCGCGGCGGGCACCGGCCAGGCGCCGTCCCGGTCGGCCGGCCGCTGACCGGCGGGATTCCAGACCATCCGGTACAGCAGCGAGTCGATCCGGCCCCGGTCCGGGTCGTCAAAGGCCGGTGCGGGGGCGGCTGCCAGACGCAGCCCGGCCAGCTCCGCCACGATCCGCCCCGCCGCGTCGAGTACGACCACATCCGCCTCCGGCCGTTCCTCCGCACCCGTGCGAAGCAGACCGCGGCGGACGCGTACGGTTCCCTCCAGGGCGGCGTTGACGCGGACGGAGGCGATACTCGCGGGCAGGGGCTCGCAGTCCGGTCCCTCAAGGCCGGTCCCCGCGCCGTCGGACACCAAGTGCAGAGCCAAGCGGAGCAGTTCGGCGGGCAGGCGGTGGCGGGAGGCTCCGTCGGACAGCTTCACGGTGACCTCCGCAGCTCCTCGTCCGCTGCCGGCCGAGCGCAGGTCAAGCCCTGGGAGGCGGTCGGCCAGCGAGGCCCGCAAGGGCTCGTCGTCGGCCAGCTCGCCGGGGTCGACCGCAGCGGAGGCAGGCGCGATCGGGGCCTCGGTGGACGCGCTCAGGGCAGCTTCGCCGTCTTGCGCCCACCCGGTCGGCGCTCGCAGCGCGAGGGTTCCCTGCCGGGTGTCAACCACGGTCTGCAGATCCGCCCGGCCTTCCTCGTCCGTACGGGGCGGGCTGCCGAACCGCACGCCGTAGAGGGCCGGCGCCGGAGAGCCGGTCGCCGCGGCCGAGGTGAGGGCGGCCTCCAGGAGCGCGGGCGGCGAGACGGTCGTAGCGGCTCCGGAGCCGCTGACCTGCCAGGGGCTGCGGGTCCCGTCGATCCCCACCGGGAGCAGGGCCGTCCACGGAGCGGTGGCGGGGCGCACCGGGGTGCCGACGAGGGCACCCGATGCCGAGGCGCGGTCCAGCGGGTTGTCCGCCAGCCAGTGCTCCTTGCGCTGCCAGGGGTAGCCGGGCAGATCCACCACCGTGCGGCCGGGGCCGGCGAACGCTGCCCAGTCGACGGGGGCGCCCTGAGCGTGGAGGGTGCCGAGACCGGTGAGCAATGTGCCCAGTTCGTCCTCGTCGCGGACCAGGGAAGGCAGCACCACGGGGCGGTGCACGCCGGCGGCCCGCAGCGACTCCTCGATGCCGGAGACCAGCACCGGATGCGGGGACACCTCGACGAACACCCGGTCCTGCGGGTCCTCGACCGCGCTCACGGCATCCTGGAAGAGCACGGTGTCGCGCAGATTGCGGCCCCAGTACCCGGCGGTGAGTGAGGAGCCCGCCACCTCGCGGCCCTCCACGGCGGAGTACAGCGGGATACGGGACTCGGACGGCACCAGATGCGCCAGGCCGGATACGAGCCGCTCCCGCAGCGGCTCCATCAGCGGCGAGTGCGGCGCCACCGGAACCCGGACCCGGCGCACGAACACATTCGCCTCGGTCAGCTCCTCGGTCAGCTCCGCCAGCGCGTCCACGTCACCAGCGACCACCGTGGTGCGCGGGCCGTTGATGGCGGCGATGCCCAACGTGTCCTCGTACAGGACCAAGTACGGAGCGAGGTCCGCGGGAGGCAGCCCGACGACGATGGAGCCGCCGGTGCCGACCAGCGTGTCAAGGAGCCGCGAGCGCAGGCACAGGACCTCCGCCGCCTGAGCCAGGGTCAGCGCCCCGGCGGTCCAGGCGGCGGCGACCTCGCCCATGCTGTGCCCGACAACCGCTGCCGGCACCACACCCCAGCTGCGCCACAGTTCGACCAGGCCGACCTGGACGGCGAAGACCAGTTCCTGCGGGATTCCCTCGTCGAAGGGGCGGCTGTTTGCTTCGCCGCGCAGCGAGGCCAGCGGGGACCAGGCGATCCACTTGCGCATCTCCTCCTCGCAGGCCAGCACCGCGTCCCGGAACACCGGCTCTGTCTCCAGAAGTCGGCGCCCCATGCCGGTCCACTGGGAGCCGAACCCGGAGAAGACGAACACGCAGCTGCGCTCCAACTCCGCCGTTCCCACCAGGACGCGTGGGTGTTCCTCGCCCCGGCCCATGGACCGCAGGGCCAAGCGCACCCCCTCCACGTCCTGGCCGACCACGACGGCCCGCTGCTCGAGATGACTGCGGCGGGCGGAGGCCGTGTACGCCAGGTCGGCGAGGGCTGCCGCGTCGCCGGATTCCACCAGGGGGAGGTACTGCCTGGCGGCGGCCGGCAGCGCCGTGGCCTGCGCGGCGGACAGCGGCAGCGCGAAGCGCGCCGGGAGATCCCCGGCCGGCCGGCCCGGGTCCGGGACCGGCGCCTGGGCCACCAGGACGTGCGCGTTGGTTCCGGTGAACCCGAAGGAGCTGACACCCGCGATCCGGCGCCGCCCCTCCCCGGGCCACTGCTGTGTGCTCCCGGCGATCCGCAGTCCCAGCCGCTCCCAGGCGACCTGCCGGGTCGGCTCGGTGGTCACACCGATGTGTGGCGCGATGCGCCCCCGGTGCACTGACAGGACCGCCTTGATGAGTCCGGCCATCCCGGCGGAGGCCTCAAGATGCCCGATGTTGGGCTTCGCCGAGCCGACGAGAAGCGGTGCGCCGCCGGGACCACCGGGGCGCAGCGCCTGGGCGAGCGCCCGCAGCTCGATGGGGTCACCGAGCGGTGTACCAGTTCCGTGCGCCTCCGCGTAGCCGACGTCAGGGCCACTCAACCCGGCCTGCTGGAGGGCCTGTTCGATCAGGGCACGCTGCGCCGTGCCGTTCGGCACGGTGAGTCCGCTGCTGGCCCCGTCCTGGTTCACCGCGCTGCCCGGCAGTACGGCGTAGATCCGGTCCCCGTCGGCGAGCGCGGTCGAGAGGCGTTTCAGTACGACGGCGCCTGACCCCTCGCCGCGCAGATAGCCGTCGGCGGACTCGTCGAACGTACGGCACTGGCCGCTGGGGGAGAGCGCGCCGCCGGCCGACACCGCGATCGGGATCACCGGGCTGAGGATCACGTTGACACCACCTGCCACCGCCAGATCGCTCTCGCCCGTGTGCAGGCTCTGAACGGCCAGGTGCACGGCAGTCAGCGAGGACGAGCACGCGGTGTCCACGGCCATGCTGGGACCGGTGAGTCCCAGGAAGTACGAGAGCCGACCGGCCGCACCGGCGAAGGAGTTGCCGGTGCCGTAGTACAGGTCGACGTCCTGGAGGCGGCTGCCGACGCGCAGTGCGTGGTCCGCGCTGTTCATGCCGACGAAGACGCCGGTCGCGGAGGCGCGCAGCCGGTCCCTGGTCGCTCCGGCGTCCTCCAGCGCCTCGTAGGCGACCTCCAGGAAGAGGCGGTGCTGCGGGTCGAGGCTGCGGGCCTCGCGGGGCGAGATCCGGAAGAAGGCCGCGTCGAAGCCGCGTACGTCGTTGAGGTAGCCGCCGCGCAGCGACGTGATCGTGCCGGGCGTCCATGACCCGGACCCGTCGGACAGCAGCGCCCGACCGTCCCAGCGGTCCGCGGGAACGTCGCGGATGGCCTCGCGGCCCTCAAGCAGCAGCTGCCAGTAGTCCTGCACCGAGGGGGCGCCGGGGAAGCGGCAGCTCATACCGACCACGGCGACCGGGTCGTCGACAGGGGCCGGCGCCGGGGCCGGGGTGGCTGCCGCCATGGGGACCGGCTTCGCGGCCGGTACCGCAGGCTGTGCGGTGGCCAACGCCTGTGCCTGGACCTGCTCCGCCTTGCGCGCCGTCACCGCGGGCAGCAGATGGTCGACAAGCTCGTCCAGGCAGGGGTGCTCGAAGGGGGTCGAGAGCGGGATGTCCAGACCGAGGCCTAGACCGAGCCGGTCCACGAACTCCACGATGCTCAGTGAGTCCAGACCGAGGTCGGCGAAGCCGCGCCGGGGCGGGATGCGCCGCTCCGTGTCCTGCCCCAGGACCTCCGCCAGCACATGCGAGGCCAGCCGCATCAGCGACCTGCGCTCACGATCGGCGCTCGCCGGGCCGACGGCCGCCCGGCTGCCGGACTGGAGGGCGGTCGTCCCGTCCGCCGCCTGTGCTCCCGCAGGGGAGTGGTGCGGGGCGGCAGCGGACGGGACGGCTTCCCGGATGGTCCCGTCAGCAGTCGGGGCCGTGTCCGGGGCGGCGCCGGCGGAGCGGGGCGGTTCCACCGGTGCCATGAGGTCGCCCGAGGGCGCCTCGTCTGTGGGCGGTGCGGTCAGATCCAGCTGCCGGGCGGGCCCGATCGGATCACCCGAGGGGCCGAGCAGCTGTACGGCGAGCCGGGCGGCCGTCGCCTGAGCGCCGGGCGCGGCGCCGGGAGCGTACTGGCTGCCCGGTGCCACCCCGGGCAGCCAGAACGACTCGTGCTGCCATGGATGCCGGGGTAGCACGGCCGACCTGCCCGGAATCAGGTCGGCCCAGCGGACCTCGGCGCCGGCGCAGTGCAGTTCGGCGAGTGAGGCCAGCAGCGTCGCCGGCCCGTCGGTGTCTCTGCGCAGCGAGCCGACGGCCACACCCTGACGGCGCAGTGACGTGAGCGCGTCGTTGAGCGGCCGTACGAGGGTGGGGTGCGGGCCGATCTCGACGAAGTCGGCGCCCATCCCCTGCAGCAGTTCGCGCACGGCAGGCCAGAAGCGCACCGGGCGCAGCATGTTGGCGGCCCAGTAGTCGGCGTCCAGCATGGCCACCGGCTCGTCGGGCCAGACCGTGGAAACGAACGCGGCGGGCCGGTCCACCGCCGGCAGGTCCGCCAGTTCGGCACGGAGCAGCTCGGCGAAGGGGGTCATCGCCGGGCTGTGGAAGGCGTAGTCGCCGGGCACGAACCGGGCGCTGACGGACTGCTCGCGCAGCAGCGACGCGATCGCCGTCAGGTCCTCCCCGGAACCGGCGAGCACCGTGGTGCTCGGTCCGTTGACCGTGGCGACCGTGACAGGGCGTCCTGTTCCGGCAGCGGCCTGGACGGCCTCCTCCTCGGGGAGCGCCACCACGAGCATCCGCCCGGTGCCCGCGGCGTCGGCCATGATGCGCCCGCGCCGTACGGCGAGATCGAGCGCGGTGGACAGGTCGAGGGCGCCGGTGAAGCAGGCCGCTGAGATCTCGCCGAGACTGTGTCCCACGACCTTGGACGGCACCACCCCGCGTGACGTCCAGACCTCCGCCAGCGCCAACTGCAGTGCGACAACAGTGGGTTGGGCGAACTCGGTGGCAGCGGGGTCGCCCTCGCCGAGCAGTTCGTGCAGACCGGGCAGACCTGCCGAGCGGAGCACCTCGTCGCTGCGCTCCAGGCTGGCCGCGGCGACTGGTTCATGCTCCCACAGGTCCAGACCCATGCCGCGCCACTGCGAGCCCTGCCCGGAGAAGACGAACACGGTCCGGTGGCGCCGTCGGACTTCGGCCGTGCCGGTCACCGTGCGCTCGTCGGGGCTGCCCTCGGCGAGCCCGCGCAGCGAGGAGCGCAGCTCCTCCGCGTTCGCGCCGATCACGGTGGCGCGTGCCTCGTGATGGGTACGCCGCACCGCCGCGGTGTGCAGTACATCGGCCAGGGGCTGCTCCCCCTCCAGCGTGCCGGCCAGGTCGCGGGCACGCTGCTGGAGGGCGGCCTGGGTGGAGCCGGAGAGCAGCAGTACGCGCGAAGCCGCCGCGGGCGCCGCCGCTTCGGGCGCCGGCTGTTGGGCGGGCGCGGACAGGAGCACATGGGCGTTGGTGCCGCTGAGACCGAAGGCGCTCACGCCGAAGAGGGTGTCCTCGCTCGCGTCCAGCGGGCAGGCCTGGGCCGAAACGGCCAGGGGGCCGTCAGCCCAGGGGATGGCCGGGTTGGGGGTGGTGAGGTGCAGTTGGGGCGGGACCAGCCGGTTTTGGGCGGTCAGTACGGTCTTGATCAGGGCGGCGACACCTGCGGCAGCGTCCGTGTGTCCGAAGTTGGCCTTGTGGGAGCCGATGTGGAGCTTGCGAGCGGGATCCCGGCCGGGTCCGAAGACCTCGGACAGCGCGAAGGCCTCGATCGGGTCGCCGAGCGGGGTGCCGGTGCCGTGCGTCTCGACGAACGCGACCTCGTGGGGCGTGGCGTCGGCGCGGCGCAGTGCATCTCGCAGCAGGGCTTCCTGCGCTGAGGCGTTGGGCACGGTGAGGCCCGCGCTGCGGCCGTCGTGGTTGAAGGCGCTGCCCCGGATGACCGCGAGTACCTGGTCGTCGTCGGCGAGCGCGTCGTCGAGCCGTTTCAGTACGACGACGCCGCAGCCCTCGCCCCGTACGATGCCGTCCGCCTCGGCCGCGAACGGCTTGCACCGCCCCGTGGGTGACAGGGCCTGCACCTTGCTCATGAAGATGGAGAGCTCGGGGGCGGCGAGCACGTTGACGCCGCCCGCGAGCGCGGTGTCCGCTTCACCGCCGGCCAGCGCGCGGCAGGCCAGGTGGACGGCGACCAGGGAGGAGGAGCAGGCGGTGTTCACCGCGAGTGCGGGCCCGTGCAGCCCCAGGGTGTAGGCGACGCGACCGGGCGCGAAGCTGAACTCCTTGCCGCTGGCGTAGTACGGGTCGATGCCCTTCACGCCCCGCGTCTTGGAGTGCAGCAGCGTGTAGTCCATGCCGAGCATGCCGAAGAAGACGCCTGTACGGGAGCCCGAGAGCTGGGACTTGGTGAGCCCGGCGTTCTCCAGGGCCTCCCAGGAGACCTCGAGCAGGAGCCGCTGCTGCGGATCCATCTCGCGTGCCTCGCGGAAGGAGATGCCGAAGAAGTCGGCGTCGAACCGGTCGAGTCCCGGCAGCACCCCCGCGTAGCGGCAGTACCCGGTGCCGGGGGCGGACCCGTCCGCGCTGATGTACTCCGGCCCCCAGCGTTCGGGTGGGATCTCCCCGATCACATCGACACCGTCGCGCAGTACGTGCCAGAAGGACGCGGGATCGATGACCCCACCCGGATAGCGGCACCCGATGCCGACAAGGGCTATGGCCGGATCGTTGGCGGTTCCGTTGCGGGCGGGCATGGATCCCCCTCCTGGAAGGAGTACGTCAGACGGGTGGCGGGGACGGGAGGCGCGAGGCGGCACGAAGGTCCCGGTCCGGGTGATGGGCGGGGATCCGCACCACCCGGACCGGTGCCGGCATCGGCCGGCTGCGGGGGGAGGCTTTCCGCTGTCAGAACTTGGCGGCCGCGGAGGGGGCCCTGAGCGTTCCCAGGTACTTGTGCCAGAGGTGGTGGGGATCCGCCTCGACCGCCTCGACGATCTCCCGCATCGCGGAGAGGGCCTTGGGCTCGCCGTCGTAGACGTCTCCCTGCAGCATCTTGAGGACGTCCAGGCGGTAGCGCGGGTCCTGGACGAACGCCGTGAAGAGGATGTTGAGCCGGTAGTAGATCGAGATGAACTCGTACCAGTTGTTGACCGCGCCGCGGAGTGTGGTGACGTAACCGTCGAAACGCTCCTTGCGGAAGTCCCCGGCTTGGTGCGCGGCGATGATGTCGGCGCTGGCGAGGCGGGCGCTGTTGAGTGCGACGCTGACACCGCTGGAGAAGATCGGGTCGACGAAGCGGGCCGCGTCGCCGATCATCACGAGCGAGTCGTCGGCGACCTTGCTCAGTGAGTAGCTGTAGTCGCCCTCGGCCTTGAACTCCTTGACCCGCTTAGCGTTCTTGAGTGCGTCCTGGAGGGCCGGGCGGCTGCCGATGGTGTCCCAGAAGAAGGCCTCCAGGTCGTTCTTGGCCTCCTTGAACCGCGCCTTCTGCGTCACGACGCCTATCGAGGTGATGGTGTCCGTGATCGGGATCTGCCAGACCCAGGTGTCCTCCAGCGGAAGGAAGTGGATGAAGATGTAGTCGGCCTGGTCCTTGTTGACGGCCAGCGCCTTGCGGTCGAAGTCGTCGAACCAGGTGTGCACCGCGTACTGGTTGAAGACCGGGTCCGGTTCCTTGACCTTGAGCTGGCTGCCCATCATGGTGCGGCGGCCACTCGCGTCGACGACCATGCGGACCGGGACACCGACCGGCTGGCTGCCGACCTTCGCCTGGATGACGGGGCGGTCGCGGTCGGCGAAGTCGACGCGGTTGACACGGACGCCGTGGTAGACCTTCGCGCCCAGGCTCTCCGCGTGCTGCAGCAGGATCTGGTCGAACTTGGCGCGGTCCACGTGGAAGGTGTGGTCGCGGTCGACGCCGGCCTGGTCGCGCTCGCTGAAGAGGACCTCGGCCGCGCGGAAGTCGTGGTCCAGGCCCTGAAAGCCCAGATGATCGATGTCCCGCTCCTCCGCGGAGGTCCACGCGGCGCCGTACTTCTTGGGGAAGCCGGCCGCCTCGACCTTCTCCATCGCGCCGGTCTCGATGAGTACCGGCGTCGTGGCCGGGACCAGTGACTCGCCGACGTGCTCGCGCGGGAAGGTCTCCGATTCGAAGACGACCACGGACAGGCCCGCCTTGGCGAGGTAGGCGGCCGCGGTGGAGCCGGCCGGGCCGCCGCCGATGATGCCGATGTCGTAGTCGTAGTTCGCCGATGCCTCAGACACCGTGGTCTCCTATCGCGATTTCCGGGTGGGTGACGTGCCTCGTGACCGCTGGTTGGTTGTCGGGCGAGCGCAGGGCGAGCAGCAGGTCGGTGATGCTGTCGAGGTTTTGGAAGTTGGCTCCGGTCAGCTCGGTGGGCGGGACGTTGGTTCCCAGCTCGTCCCGGATGAAGGTGAGCAGCAGAGCGGTGTTGATCGAGGTGAGGATGCCCCACTCGAGCAGCGGGGTGTCCGGGGCCACTCCCTGCGAATCGGGCTCGGACAGCAGTCGTTCCTGGATGAACTCGGTGAGCTGAGTGATCAGATCGTCGCGGTCACTGGCCACGTCGTACCTCCTGAAGATGCGTTGACGGGCGGGTGTCCCGCCTCGGATCAACAGATTTCACTGATCGTTGATTTCAACACCTGATGATGTCATTTCCAGATGAACTCTACTAGTGTTGAATTCTCCGTCAAGGGGTCAACGGCTACTGCTGCACGGATGGTTGGCGAAGGGATGGCCGAAGTGGTGAACCGAGAGGTGGGATGGCCGGGTCCGCCCGGAGGGCACCGGCCGACGCCAGGTGCGGTGCCCCGGCTGCCTGCCGCAGCCCGGCGCGGACCGCCGGCCGGGGAGGTGCACGTGTGGGCGGTGCGCGAGCCCGGCCCCGAATGCGGAGCAGTCCTGCGGCGCTGTCTGGCGCTGCTCTCGGCGGACGAGCTGCGCCGGTGGCGGGACATGATCGCCTCGCAGCGGCGGCTGTACGCCTCGGCGCATGCCGCGCTGCGCGCGCTGACGGCCGCGTACGCCGGTCTCCACCCGTCCGAAGTCGCCTTCACGACAGGCAGGTTCGGCAAGCCCTACGTGTCCCGCTATCCCGGGCTGCGCGTCAGCCTGTCGCACACCGAAGGCATGTCCCTGGTGGCGGTGAGCCGTGACGGACCCACCGGCGTCGACGTCGAACGGATCAGGCCGTTGGGAGATGCCTCCGCCCTGCGCGGCCAGGTGCTGTCCGAGGAGGAGTCCCTGGCGTGGCCCATCGCACGCGAAGATCCCCTCAACAGCGGGCTGTTCACCCACTGGGCCTGCAAGGAAGCCGTCCTCAAGGCTCTCGGCAGCGGCCTGGCGGGGGATGTGACCGCGGTGCGCGTCCACCCTGGTGCGAGACGCGCGGGGCCGGTGGAGGTACGGGCGGCACCCGGCTCCGCCGCGCGCAGCTGGAATCTCGAACTCATAGACGTGGGCAGCCGGTTCAGGGCCGCGGTGGCGGTCGCCGGCGGCGGGGCGACGGTCCGTGTTTTCACGCTCGAACCCGGCAGCCGGCCCGTAGGACCTGTCTGAAGTCCCTCGCCTGCGCCCCGATGCCCGTCGCGCGCCCCCAAGCTCTTCGGGCAGGGAGTGACCCCGCCGCACGGCGGTCGGCCCTCACCGCCCCCCCGCCTGGTCCCGTCATCGCAAGCCACCTTTCCAGTCAGAGCAAGGAGACCCCGTCATGTGGCAGTCGAACAGTCCTGAACCCGTCACCCGGCCCGCGCCGGGACGCGCCCGAGCGGACCGTCCCACGCTGCTGTGCCTGCCGCACGCGGGCGGTGCCGCGCGGGCCTTCGCGAGCCTGGGGGCCGCCCTGCCCGGGGCGGCGAGGACCGCCAAGCTCGAACTGCCCGGACACGGCGAACGGATGTCCGAGCCGCTGAGCGAGGACTTCGAATCGGTCATGGAGGACCTGGTCCGCGCCTCCGCACCGCACACCACGGGCCAGTACCTCCTGCTCGGGCACAGCATGGGAGCGGCATTCGCGTACGAGATGGGGCGGTACTGGAGCGGCCTGGGACGCCCACCGGCCGGTGTCGTCGTGGTCGGCCGCAACGGTCCCAGCGCGCGGCGTACCCTGCCCGACCTCCACACCCTGTCGGCGTCGGCGTTCCTGGACGCCGTGCGCCACCTGGGCGGAACCCCGCCGCAGCTCTTCGAACACCCCGAGCTGATCAAGCTGTTCGCCCCGGTGCTGCGCGCCGACTTCACCATCTCGGAGACATACGCGCCCCTGCCCGGGCCGCCCCTGCCGTGTCCCCTGTGGGTGTGCGCGGGCGTGGACGACCCCATGGTGGACGATCCCGGTCTGCGCAATTGGGAGGACCACGCCTCCGGTGAGGTGGCCGTCGACTGGCTGCCCGGCAACCACTTCCTGCTCGACGATCCGGCCTTCCACGCGTACGTCGCGGGCATCCTGCGGACACTGCCCGTCCCCCGCACCGCCGTGTGACGCGTCCTGCGCTCCGGCCGTATGCCGCCGGCCCCCACCCCGCGTCTCAGCGGGGTGGGGGCCGGCGGCGTACGGCCGGAGCGGTGTCAGGCGACGGGAGGCGTCCGCACTTCTGAGAACTGAGCACGCCAGTACGCCAGCGCGGTCCGATGGGCCGACACCCCGCCGTACACCAGGCGGCCGATCAGCACCTGGTGGTCACCCGCCAGCTGGCTGCTCGTGAGTACGCACTCCGCGAACGCCACGGTGGAGTCGAGCACCGGAGCCCCGGTGCGCTTCCCTGGACTCCAGGGCACGTCCGCGAACCGCTCGGGTACCGGCGAGGCGAAGGTACGGGCCGTCTCGGCCATCTGGCCGGAGAGGAAGTTGACGGCGAACACGGAACTCTGGTGGATGGCCTCCAGAGACGCACTGGGTTGCTTGACGCAGACCAGCAGCAGCGGCGGCGAGGCCGACACGCTGCACACCGCACTGCAGGTGAAGCCGCGTGGCTGGCCGTCGTCCGCCAGGCTCGTGACCACGCTCACCCCGGTCGGCAGGGAACCCATCACCGAACGGAAGGTCTGCAGATCCACCTGGTCGAGCAGGGTTTCGGACGCGCTGAATCGTTCAGACATGGGCGGTTCCTCGTCTCTGAGGCCGAGTCGGGCCAGGGCCGCGGACCTCATCGGGGTTCACCGGATGGGCTTCGGTAGGAGGCGCCCGTGGACCGGTAGCGGGTTCACGGCCGGATCACCGCGAGCCGACGTCGGTGAGCTGCTTCAGCAGGGCGTGGCGGTCCGTCTTGCCGTTGTCGGTAAGAGGCAGTTCCGGAACCACATGGACCGCGTCGACCACCATGTAGAGGGGGAGGCGGTCGGCGCACTCACGTTTGAGCTCGAGCAGCCCGGGACCCTTCGGGCCCGCCGCCACCACCACCGCGTGGATCTTCGCGTCCAGGCCGCCGCCCACAACGACACAGGCAGCTGCGGCGACCTTGGGGTTGGCCGCCACCACGGTCTCGATGTCGCCGAGCTCGATCCGGTGCCCGCGCACCTTGACCATATGGTCGCGGCGCCCCACGTACTCCAGCATTCCGTCGGGTCCCATACGGCCGATGTCACCGGTGTGGTAGGCGCCCTTCTGCGGCTCCTCGCCCCAGTAGCCGAGCATGACGGTGGGACCGCTGACGACGATCTCGCCCTCGCGTTCGCGCGGCGGGTGGATACGGATGCGGTCACCGCTGACGGCGGTTCCGATCGGCAGCGGTCGTGTGCTGCCGAGGTCGCGGTCGGTCACCTCGTAACTGGTGCACACATTGGTCTCGGTGGGCCCGTACCAGTTGAGCATCCGGACATCCGGCCATGCCGTGCGCAGTTCGTGTACCTGGTGGATGGGGAACGCCTCCCCGGCGAAGAGGCACACCCGCAGTGAGGGCGGCGGCTCGTCGGCCAGCAGGCCGCCGCGCTGCATCATCAAGACCAGCGCCGAGGGCACCGAGTACCAGACGGTGATCTTCTCGCGCCGTATCAGCGCGCCCAGCTGGGTCGGGTCGTACGCCAGGCCCTCGGGGACCAGGACGACCGAGGCACCGGCCAGGAAGGTGGCGTACAGGTCGAAGACCGAGAGGTCGAAGTTGAAGGGCGCGTGGTTGGACAACCGGTCGTCCGCGGTGACACCCACCTCCTCGACCGCCCAGTTGACAAAGGACAGGGCGTTGCGGTGGCTGATGCAGACGCCCTTGGGCTCACCGGTGGAGCCGGAGGTGTAAAGGATGTACGCGGGTTCGTCGGGGCCGCTCTCGTACGGCGGCGGGGCGGCTTTTGCCGGAGCCTCCTCACGGACCTCGGCGAACGAGGCCAGCGGCACGGAATCGTCCCAGGCCCCGCCCGCGGCACGGCGGATGCCGTCGGCGTCGGTCACCACCAGGGCGGGGGAGCAGCCGGCAGCGATGCGCTCCACGCGGGCGGCCGGGTTGTTGGCGCTGACCGGCGCGTAGATGGCACCGATACGCAGCGCGCCCTGCATCAGGGCGATGGCGTCCAGCGTTTTGTGGGTCCAGAGTACGACCCGGTCGCCGGGCCGCACTCCGCGGCGGTGCAGTGCCGCCGCGTACCGGTTGGCGAGGTCGTCCAGCTCCCGGTAGCTGAACACCCCTTGCGAGGAGCGCACCGCCGGGGCGTCCGGGGCACGCCGGGCGGAGTCGATGACGAGTTGATGGAGCCTCACAGACCTATCTCCTTCACTATCAGCTGACGCTGGATGTCCGAGGTGCCCGAGAAGAGCGTGCTGGGCACGGCATCGCGCAACGCGGCCTCGATGCCGTCCTCCCGCAGATAGCCGCGCCCTCCGAAGACCCGGACCGCGTCGGCGGCGGAGGCCAGCACGCCCTCGGAGACGGCCAGCTTCGACAGGGCGATCTCCAGTACGGACGGATCTCCCCGGTCCATCGACCAGCAGGCGCGGTACAGCAGCAGCCGGGCACTCTCCAGCCGTAGCTTCATATCTGCGATGCGGTTCGATACGGACTGGAACTCGCTGATTCTGCGGCCGAACTGGCGCCGCTCGCGGGCGTGCGCCACGCACTGCTCCAGGAGCCGGTCGAGAAGGCCGAGGTACAGCGCGAACAGGCAGGCTCGTTCCCAGCCCATGGAGTGCTGGAAGATCGCCGCGCCCGCGCCGGCGCTGCCGAGCACCTGCTCCCCGGGGACGAAGCAGTCCTCGAAAGTGACCGAACCTGCCGGGCAGGAGTGCATGCCCATCTTCTCGTAGGGCCTGCCCACGACCAGGCCAGGTGCGTCGCGGTCGACGACCAGGCCCGTGACTCCGAGGAAGCCCATCGCGGGATTGACGGTTGCGTACGCTACGTACACGTCTGCGGCCGGCCCGTTGGAGACGAAGCTCTTCGTGCCGTTGAGGAGGAACCCGCCGTCGGTGGGGGTCGCGATGGTGGCGAGTCGCGAGGAGTCCGAGCCGGCCTCGGGTTCCGTCATCGCGTTGCCCGCAATGAGCCGCCCAGCGGCCAGCTCCGGCAGCAGCCGCCGCCGTACGGCGTCACTGCCGAAGCGGTCGATGGGTACGGCGCAGGCGAAGGTGTGCGCCGCCGCGCCGAACACCAGCCCGGTGTCGGCACAGCCCCGACCCACGGCCTCCACGACCAGCGCGGTGTCGAGTGCGCCGAGCCCCTGGCCGCCGAACTCGCCCGGCAGGCACGCGCCGAGCATGCCGATCTCGCCGAGCCGCAGCCAGTCGTCACGGGTGTAGAAGCCGTGCTCTGCGCCGGGCGGCGACGGGAAAGCCGCCCGGGCCGTGTCCAAAGCCTTGTCGTAGCGGGCCTGTTGGTCCGACTTCCAGCCGAACTCCACATCTGCTCCTGGGGTACGGGGAAGGGGGCGCCCTCCCGCATCGGATCGCTGGTCAGCTCTGCTCGGGTGAATGGCGCAGGTTGCGCGGGCCGACGTAACGCAGCTGGGGGTGGATGCGGCCCTGCAGGGCTCGCTGCTCCTGGACATGGGCGAGCCAGCCGGGGACCCGGGCCGCCGCGAACATCGGGACGAACAGGTCGGAGGGCATGCCGAGCAGGTGGTAGATCGCGGCGGCATAGCAGTCCACGGTCAGATAGGGGCGGGGGCCGCGTGCCGGGTGGGCCGCGGCACGCACCGCGTCCAGGACCTGGAGGATGCGGTCCCCGCCGGGCCCGGCATTGAACCGGCGGGCCGCCTCACGCAGCGGTCTGACCCTGGGGTCCTCCGCGGTGGGCGGGGCGGTCCGGGCTCGGGAGGCACCGGCCGCGTCGGCACGGCCGTGCAGATAGGCGGCGGTGGTGCCCGGGTTGCCGTCCTGGCTGGCGAGGTTGATTACCTGGTGGGCGGCGCCGCCGTGCAGCGGTCCGGTGAAGGTGGCGAGCGCGACGGTGAGCGTGGCGAAGGTGTCGGCACCGGTGCCGGCCGCGACCCGGGCGGCGAACGCCGAGGCGTTGCAGCCGTGCTCGGCCTGCAGGACCAGGCACAGGTCGACCAGCCTCACGCGCTCCGGGTCGTGGGGCAGGCCCAGCATGTAGAGGATGTTCTCGGCGTGTGACAGCTCGGGTGCGGGGGTGGGCAGACGCCGTCCGGCGCGGGCCGCCTGCTGGGTCGCGAAGATCGTCGGGATCCGCGCGATCAGCCTCTCCCTGAGGTCGATGTGGGCGGCGGGATCGCCATGGGCCTCCGCGGCGACACCCAGCGCGGGGACCGCGGTGCGCAGCACCGACGACGTGCTGGAGCCGGCGTTGAGCTCGAGGTTGCGCGCCACCATGGGCGGCAGTTCACGTGCCGCGGCGAGTCGGGCTGTGAAGGCCCTCAGCTCACTGGGATCGGGCAGCCAGCCGCGGATCAGAAGGTGGACGACCTCCTCGAAGGTGACCCGGCCGATCAGCTCCTCGATGGGGTAGCCCCGATAGGACAGCCGACCGCGCACGGGGTCGACCTCGGAGATCCCGGTCTCGCCGACGATCACCTGTGAAATGTCGGTCGTCTCCTGGTCGAAGGCCGGGAACGCGGGACCTGGCAGAGGGGGGGCCAGGGCTGACGCGTCCGGCGGGGTCCTGATCGTGACAAGTTCGGCGAGTCGCTCGTCGTAGAAGGATCGCAACTGCCCGACGCATTCGATCTGTTCGATGAGGTCATCGTCGAGCGTGGTGCCCAACTCGTGTTCCAGATGAACCTGGAGTTCCACTGCGGTGAGCTCGTCCCAGCTGGCTACGGAGCGAAGCCGCAACTCGTCGCCGATGAACTCCGACGGCATGTCGAACACGCGGGAAAGAGTGCTGATGACGGGGTGCACCTGGTCCATCTCCTTGTGAGGCATTGCTGCTCCTGCGGGGGCGGGCAACGAGAGCCGTGAGGTGTCACGCAGCGGGTTCGACTGCTGGGCGCGCGGGACGGGGCCTGGTCAGCCGACCAGGTCCGAGGTGTGGCTGCCGGTCGGTTCGGGCAGCCGGACCACCGGAGGGGCGGACGTAGCGGGGACGGCCGGGGTGGCGACCGGGTCCCTCCGGGTGCGGGGGAGCAGCAGGGGGAGGAGCGGTCCGGTCATGGCGGTGGTGATGAGCGCCATGAGGACCATCTCCGTGAAAAGGGTCTGGTCGAGCACGCCCAGGTTGAGCCCGACGCCCAGGATGACCAGTTCTGTCAGGCCCCGGGTGTTCATCAGGACACCGACGCCGGTCGACTCCCGCCAGTTGAGCCCGAAGGACCTCGCCGGCAGTCCGGCGCCGAGCACCTTGCCGACGACGGCGGCGGTCAGGATCAGCCCCAGTTCGCCCCAGGCGGAGGGCGACATATCGGCGATGTCCACCGACAGGCCGGTGACGATGAAATAGACGGGCAGCATCAGTTCCCCGGCGTGCCGCAGCGGGCTCAGCACTTTCTCCTCCAGCAGGACCTTCGGCCTGCGGGGCATGACCAGGCCGAAGGCGAAGGCGCCGAAGATGGGGTGGATGCCGATTCTTGAGCTGGCGTACGCGGAGAGCAGCAGGCCCGCGGTGACCAGTGCTGCCAGCTGGTGTCCGGTGCCCTCGCGTGTGGACACCCTGGCGACGCACCAGGTCAGCAGCGGGCGGACGACCCATAACATGGCGGCGCCGTATACGGCGGACATCCAGAGGGTGTTGGTGAACCCGGCGGGACCGGACGCGGTGACGATCGCGACCACGCCGGCCAGCAGGCACCAGGCCAGCACGTCACCGAAGGCCGCGCTGGTCAGCGCGAGCGCGCCGATCTTCGTACGGCTGATCTTGTTGTCATTGAGGATGCGGGCAAGCACCGGGAACGCGGTGATGGACATGCTGACGCCCAGGTACAGGGCGAACGAGGTGAACTGGACCTTCTCGCCGTTGACGTGGGAGTGGTTGCGGTAGATCACCGCCGCGACCCCGAGGCCGAGCAGCATCGGGACCAGGATGCTGCCGGCCGTCACCCCGGCGACGGAGCGTTTGCGGCGCCGCATGGTCGCCCAGTCGAGTTCCCAGCCCACCGCGAACATAAAGAGCAGCAAGCCGAGTTGGGCGACCATCGAAAGCAGTGGGCGTACCTCGTCGGGAAACAGGCGGTGCGTCGGATCGCCGGGGAGCTGGCCCAGCAGGCTGGGCCCCAGCAGGATGCCTGCGGTGATCTCGCCGATCACGGCGGGCTGGCGTACACGCCGCGCCAGATGGGCAAGGAGCGTCCCCGCGAGCAGGATGCCGGCGATGCCTGCGATGGCGGTGGCTTGCAGTGCTTCGGCTGTGTGTGGATGCGTCACGGCATCTCCTCCGCAATCATCTCGTGTCGACTTAACTCACCAAACGTTGAACTCATCTTTCGTTGAGTTTTGCACGCGAGGTGGGGCGCACACAAGGGCTCTCGGGGCTTGCCGAAGCGACGGGCGCGTGCAAAACTCATCTCCCGTTGAATTCATCTATCGTTGAGTTGCCTTCGGATGTGATCCGCGGAAGGTGCCGGCCATGCGTGATCTGGTGGAGGCGGTCGAGCCATCGGACCCGGCATCCTTTGCTGTGGCGCCCCTGGAAGGCCCTGAGCTCCTGCGAGCCGCCGCCGGGACCGCTCCAACCCCCGCCCGCCCGCTCCAGCGCATGGCCCGCGCCGGCCTCCTCGGGCACAAGTCCGGACCGGGTTCGTGCGACTACCGGGCACCTGCGGCCCCTCGGGCCGCCGGAGCGGCTCGACACCATCGGCCCCGAGATCTTGCTGAACATCCAGCGCATAGCGCACGGCGCGGACCGTCGTCCCCGCTGCGCCCCCGTGCCCCAAGGAGGAATCACATGCCGAACCCGGACTTCAACCACTCCAACGGCTCGGTCGACTCCGACGCCCTCGCCAGGGTGATGCTGGCCGAGCTGACCGGCTGCCCCGATTTTGCTGCGGCCCACGGCGGATCGCCCCCGAAGGACGCCGCGGAGCGGACCGGGGCCGCCGCGCTGGACGGAGCCGCCCGATGACGGTCGCCAACGGGATCACTACGGCCGCGGAGGCCGCGGAGAGTGGGAAGGACACGCAGGGCGGTGCCACCGTTCGCGGTGCGGCCGCCGCCGCCCGTATCGCGGCCACCCGGCTGTCCACCACGATCGGCTCCGAGCGAAACGCCGCCCTCATTGCCGTCGCCCGGCATCTGAAGGCGAGTTCACGTGACATCCTTGCCGCGAACCGGCAGGATCTGGCGGCCGCCCGGGAGGCCGGCCGGTCCCCGACCGTCCTCGACCGCCTGACTCTCACCGGACAGCAGCTCCACGTCCTCGCGCAGACGGTACGCGCCCTGGCAGACGAGCCCGACCCGGTCGGCGAGGTCGCCGACGGCACGGTCATGCCGAACGGCCTTGAAGTACGTCGGATCAGAACGCCGCTCGGTGTCGTCGGCATGATCTACGAGGGGCGCCCGAACGTGACCGTCGATGCGGCGGCACTCTGCCTCAAGAGCGGCAACGCGGCACTCCTGCGAGGCTCATCGACGGCCCGGCACAGCAACACCGCCCTGGTCCGTGTCATACGCGAGGCCCTGGCGGACACCTCGGTCCCGGTCGACGCCGTCCAGCTGGTGCCCGGCACGGGCCACGCCGCCGTACGTGAACTCATGGCCCTGCGCGGCCTGGTGGACGTTCTCGTCCCGCGCGGTGGGCGCGACCTCATCGAGGCCACGGTCCGCGACTCCACGGTCCCCGTCATCGAGACAGGGATCGGAAACTGCCATGTGTACGTCGACGCACACGCCGACCTCGGCCAGGCGGTGGCTATTCTGCTCGATGCCAAGACGCAGCGCCCCTCCGTCTGCAACGCAGCGGAGTCGCTGCTCGTCCACGAGGGCGTTGCGCCCGTCTTCCTGCCCATGGCGCTGGCCGCGCTGGCAGCCCGTGGAGTGACGGTCCACGGAGACGAGCGGGTGCGCCGGATCCATCCCGAGGTGGTACCCGCCACCGAGGAGGACTGGGGGCGCGAGTACCTCTCCCTGGACCTGGCAGTCGCCGTGGTCGATTCGCTGGAGTCCGCCGTCGACCACATTCGGCGGTACGGCAGCGGGCACACCGAGGCGATCGTCACGGACTCGCAGCGCGCGGCCCGCCGTTTCGTCGCCGCCTTGGACACCGCGGTCGTGGCCGTCAACGCCTCCACCCGCTTCGCCGACGGCGGGCAGATCGGGCTCGGTACGGAACTCGGCATCTCCACCCAGAAACTGCACGCGCGCGGCCCGATGGGACTGAGCGCGCTGACCACCACTAAGTACGTCCTGGTGGGTGACGGGCACATCCGGGGCGGAGCCGCCGCCCCGCTGCCCTAGACAGGAGGTCTGGTCATGTACGTACGCATCATCACCGCGACTGATCCGTCCGGCCGGCTGCTGTACGAGGAGGAGCCGCGCCGGGATCAGTCCACCGCAGCCGCGCCCCCGCCCTGGCCCGAGCTGGCCGGAGTCGACGAGGACCCGGCCGAGTTCCATATCGTGCGCGGAATCGACTAGAACGCTCCTGAAGATCTTGTGTGAGGGGTAGTCCGGCCGGGGGTCGGGTGGCCTCTCGTGTCATGTGGTGGCCGTGGTGATGGTCCAGGTGCTGCCGGTGCGGGTGAGTCCGAGGTTGATGAGGCGGCGGAGGTTGAGGGCGGCGGCGCGGTTGTGGAGCCAGGTGTCGTTCTTGATAACGCCGCGATAGGGGACGCGGCGGTTGCCTTTGGCGACGAGCCAGGCGATGGCGCGTTCGACCGGTGGTCGCCAGCGGCGGTACTCAGCCTGCCAGTCGGGATCGGTGGCGGCCTGGTCGCGGGCGGCTTTGAGCAGGTCGTACTTGGCGTGAACGCTGAAGATGCGGCCGGTCTTGGAGCGGGTGCAGCATTCCTTGAGCGGGCAGCTGGCGCAGAGCTTCTTGAACTGGGCCTTGCGTGCGCCCGTCGCGTCGGGCCGGCCGAGGGGCTTGGTGTGTCCGGCGGGGCAGGTGACCTGTCCCTGTTCGGTGTCGACGGTGAAGTCGTCGGCGGTGAAGCCGCCGGGGACGGCCGGTTTGAGTGGCGGTGGCTTCAGGACCAGGCTGTGGCCCTCGCTCTGGAGGTGTTCGCGTAGGTCGCCGGTGCCGTAGGCGGCGTCGCCCAGAGCGGTGATCGGCGTGTCCTCGTCGGCGAGGAGGGCGCGGGCAACGGCGGCTTCGCGGTGCTCGGCCAGGAACGCGAACACACTCCCTGCCGGGATCAGTTCCCGGCAGGTCTCCCACACGTCCTCGCCGACGCTCTCCCCGCCCCATTCCCCCTGCATTACACAAGACTGGCCCCACTCCACCCGGAGCGGGCCAGAACCCATGATTTTCAGGATCGTCCTAGGGCCTGTACGGAGTTCCCCGCCTGCGCCCCGGCGCCCGGCACGCGCCGCCCGCGCTTCGTGCGGACGAAGGGGAACTTCGGACCGGGCCCGGACGCGGCCAAGCGCTGCGCGGGGGACGGTGGTCACCCCAGAGGGGCGCACGCGCGCACGGATGCAGGCGGGTCAGGGCAGTGACCGTGTGCACGGTCACTGCCCTGACCGTTCACCTCCACTGGCCGCCCGTGCGAACTCCGCCGCCGACCGGATCCGGATCCGCACGCGGGCCGGTTCGGGCACGGGCGACGCGATGGCGCCCGGCAGCGGCACCAGATCGTCATGGGGGACCACCTCCCGCGTCGAACGGCCCTGCAGCCGCAGCAGTTCCCGGGCGTCGAGGCTGGAGATGCCGCGGGCCACCACCTGGCCTCTTTCATCGAGGAGTTCCACCGGATCACCGGCGGCGAAGCCACCCTCCACGCACGTCACCCCGGCCGCGAGCAGCGGTCCGGTGCGCTGGGCGACGGTCCGTACCGCCTGCGCGGTGAGGCGGACCGCGCCGCACGGGCTGCTGGCGTGCTCCAGCCAGAGCAGATGGTCGGCAGCCCGGTGCCCGGTGCGCAGGAAGTGCGTGCCCGTCTCGCGTCCGGCCAGCGCGTCGGCGGCGTGCCGGGCGGCTGCGAGGACGACGGGAATGCCGGCGTCGGTGGCGATCCGCGCCGCCTCCACCTTGGTCACCATTCCTCCGGTGCCCAATCCCGAGTTGCCGGGGCTGTCGACCTCGATGCCCGCGAGGTCGAGGCGGCCGCGTACCTCGCGCAGACGTCGCGAGCCCGGTCGGGCGGGATCGCCGTCGTACAGGCCGTCGACGTCGGAGAGCAGGACCAGCAGGTCGGCCCGGACGAGATGCGCGACCAGGGCGGCCAGCCGGTCGTTGTCGCCGAACTTGATCTCCGCGGTGGCCACCGTGTCGTTCTCGTTGACCACCGGCAGTGCGCCCATGGCCAGGACCTGCACCAGGGCGCGGTAGGCGTTGCGGTAGTGGGCGCGGCGGCTGACGTCGTCGGCAGTGAGCAGGATCTGGCCGACCCGCACTCCGTAGCGGGCGAAGGACGCGGTGTAGCGGGCGACCAGGAGGCCCTGTCCCACACAGGCCGCGGCCTGCTGCCGGGCAAGGTCTCGCGGCCGCTCGGAGAGACCCAGTGGTGCGAGTCCCGCGGCGATGGCGCCGGAGGAGACGAGGACGACCTCGGTTCCTGCGGCCCGGGTCCGGGCCAGTACGTCCACCAGGGCGTCCACCCGGTCCGAGTCGAGACCTCCGGCTGCTGTGGTGAGGGAGGAGGAGCCCACCTTCACGACGATCCTCCGGGCTGTCAGGACATCGTGCCGCAGGGCTGGTTCGCTGCTCGGGCCGTGGTCGGCGGGGCGGTTCACCGCGCTGCTGGGCCGGACAGGGAGAAGTCTCCGGACGACAGGTGCCGGGGCATCTCGCGCAGCAGTGCGTGCACGGTCTCCACGACGAGGACGGGGCGTTCGTACGGTAGGTCATGGCCCTGCCCCGGGACGGTCTGCAGCACCGCGCCGGGTATGTCCGCGGCCAGCCGTCGGGCCTGTGCGGGCGGCGTGACGCGGTCAAGGGCGCCGACCAGGACGCGGGTGGGCAGCCGACCGAGCGCACCGAGGCGCCCCGCGCAGTCATGGGTGGTGAGAGCGGCGTAGAACTCGGCGATGGCCATCACAGGGATGTCCCGGAAGGCGCGGGCGCTCTCGCGGACCGTGTCGGTGTGCGGTCCCGATCCGAACACCGCACGCCACAGCGGGGCGGTGCTCGGGTGCGACAGCGGCCCCGTGAGCAGCCGGTGCACGGTCCTGGCCGAGCGGGGCGAGCGCAGCAGTCCGCCGGCGATCCGCTGCTGGGCCCAGCCAAGCCGCCGCAGGGCTGTGGTGTCGCGCCGGTTGTACGACACGGTCGCGCCCCCGGTCACCTCGCTGAGGCAGGTCGAGATGAGGCCCACGCCCGCCACCCGTGTTCCGAACAGGCCCGGTTCGCGGGCCGCCAGCTGCTGTACGGCCATGCCGCCCATGGAGTGGCCGAGCAGAATGACGGGTGCGCCGTCCCGGGTCACTGCATCCAGGACACGGGCCAGGTCGCGGCCGAGGAGGGGCATGTCGAGTACGGCGCTGCCGCGGGTGGAGCAGCCGTGGCCCCGCTGGTCGTAGCTGACCGCGCGGACCGCTGGGAAACCCTGGCGCGGCCGGGTCAGCGCGTCGATGTGCGGGCGCCAGTGGTGGGCGGCCATCGTCCAGCCGTGGCACAGCAGGACCGTGACGGGGGCGTCCGGATCGCCGTGGGTGTAGACGGCGATGTCGGCGCCGTCCTGCGTGCTCACCGACCGCGGCATGCGGCGGGTTCCGGCGAGGGCGGGGGCATTCATGAGAGCCGGCCGTGGGCGCCGGCGACCCGGGGGGAGCCCCGCAGTTCCCGGACGTCGGGGGCGCCTCGGCTACCGACGCCCTCATCGTTGGGCGGGGCTTCACGCAGGTGTGGCCGGGATATCTCCACCCAGGGGGCGGTGTCCGCGCGATGGCGCGCCGGTGCGTGCATGGCGGTCGGCCCTTCATCGAGGTGGGCGTGGACAGTTCGCACAGATCGAGAGTAATCTCAACGCTCAATGATTTCAATGGCTGTTGACATCTATTGCGAGAGGTGGGCGACGGGCTGCGAACGGGGCGGGAAGTCGAAGGTGTGACGATCTTCCGAAAGATTCTCTCCTTGTTGAAATTGGGGCTTGCTGACGCGAACTCGACTGGCGTACCTTCGCGTTGGCGTCATTCGCAGGGAGGTCGGCGAGGGCCGGGGTAAGCGCGGATGGACGCGTTCGGGGCGCGGCACTGCAGTTGACGGCCGTTCCCGCCGTTCGCCGCGCGTCCCGGGGTGGGAAGCCGGAACCATGTTCTTGATCGTCATGCGCCATCGAGCTCAACGTCTTTCGTCCGTGCGGCTACGCGCTCCCAGCGGGGCGCGATCAGGCATCGGGAGGTGTTTCGAGTCCGCAGAATCCTCTGGTCGCAAGGGGTTCGAACAGAGCACCGGCCGGCGCCGTACGCACCGGGCAGCACCTCCGCCGCTATCGAAGCGCGGTATCCCGAGAACAGTTCCCGACCGCAGAGCCTTGGAGTTCGCATGCCTGTTGTCACCGCGCCCGTGATCGCCCTGCCGAAGTATCAGGCGACAACCGACGAACTGCTAGACCACCTTGAGGAGAAGTACCGCGAACATCCCGGCCTGGCCAGGATCCGGCAGGTCATCCAGGCGAGCACCGTGGCCAGCCGCTGGTACACCCGGCCGCTGGCCGAGCAGTTCGCCGAGGGGTACTCGCTCTCGCAGTGGGCGGACGGCCACTTCCAGGCTTCTCTCGACTTGGCGGAGAGCGCTGCGCGTGGTGCTCTCTTAGGGTCGGGGCTGTGCGCCGGTGACATCGACGCGGTGGTGGTCATCAGCGCCACCGGCTACACGATGCCGGGACTTGACGTCCGGCTGGTCGAGCGACTCGGCCTGCCTTGCTCGGTGCGGCGGATTTCGGGGACCCACCTGGGTTGTGTCGGAGGGGTGTACGGCCTGTGCAGGGCGATGGAGGTGATTGCCGCGCGCCCGGGCTCCACGGTTCTCGTGGTGTGTGCCGACATCTACAGCCACTATCTGCACAGTCGTGACGACGGCATGGACGGCATGATCTTCAAGGGGATCATCGGCGACGCGGCCGGCGCCTGCGTGGTCCGCGCTGAGGATGGAGGTCCTCGGATGGAGCTCGGTGAAACCTGGGAGTACGTCCAGCCCCTCGGTCGCGACATTGTCGGATACCACCTCGGCAACGACGGATTCCACGTCTACAACTCCCCGCGGCTGCTTGGTGAAATTCGGGATGGAATGCCCCTGTTTGTCAGATGGCTGGAGGGCGCGACCCCGGTGGACGGGGACGCCGTGCCGTCGTTCGTGGTCTCCCATACGGGGAGTCCCAAGGTCATAGACGCGGTTGTCGAAGGGCTGGGGTGCGCTCCTCGGAAGGTCGCCCTGGCGCGCGACTCGCTCCGCGAGCTGGGCAATATCGGATCCGTCTCGATACTGGACGTCCTGGAGCGGACCTTCGCCAAGCCTCCCGCCGACGGTGCGGACGGCCTCATGCTCGCAGTCGGACCGGGTGTCTCCATGATGGCCGTGAAGGTCACTTATCGGAGCGGCGACTGATCGTCGCCCAGGGGGCGGTAGTACGCGGGCGGGTCAGGAAATCCCGGATCGGGGTTCCAGGGTAGGGGACAGGCGCAGCTCCAGGGCCGGCACCACCCAGGAGACGAACTCGTCGAAGTCCATTGTGGACAGGGGGTGGATCTTCAACAGGTAGCGCATGATGGCGAGTCCGGCGAGATGGCCCGAGGCCAGGGCCGCACGGGTCTCGGCGCCGGGGAGGGACTGGTAGTCCGTGTAGGAAGCCCACTTCTTGATGCTTTCCTCCACTCGGGCACGGAGTACCGCGGTGGTAGAGCTGTCTGCCAGGCCGGCCCGGTAGATGGCGGTCATGGCATAGCGGGTCGTCTCGTTTTCCCAGAAGGAGAAGTACGAGCGGGCGATCCAGTCGGCGTCCACGTTGCCGGTCTGGTGGGCGGACTGGGCCATCGTGTCGAAAACCGACGAGACGCTCAGCGATGAGTTGATCGCGGCGTTGAACACCCCTTCCTTGTTGGCGAAGTAGTGATGTACCAACGCCGGGTCCACCTGGGCATCCTCGGCGATTGCGCGGATGGTGGTCCTGGCGAAACCGTGGTCCGCGAAGAGGCGAAGCGCGGACGCGAGGATCTGGTCTTTTGTGCCGCTGTCCCCGGCCCGCCGCCCGCTCCGCGCACGGCGGGGAGGGGCGGGCTTTTGACCGGGCGTCGTGGGACCGTCTGCGGGGCTGGATGTCATGGGATCACTGCGCTTCAGGGATTGAGCGAATAATTCACTGTACAATGAAAACTACCTTACCATCCGGTCATCCGAGAATCCATCCACGGGTGACGTTCGGGCAACCCCCCGATGATGTCCCGTTGTTGCTCCGTGCGGAAGGCCTGGGTGGAGTGCCTTGCGCCGGGTGATGCGATCACTGCGGACCATCGTCCCCGAGCAGGGTCTGCCGCAGTCCCGGCGCGATCGTCTGGATGACCGTCTCGAGATCGGCCGAGGCGACGGAGTCCACGCGCGCCAGGTGTCGCGCAAATGCCACGCCGCCCAACTGTGCGCCGAAGAGCGCGGTGCGCAGCTGCGCGTCCGGCCCCGCCAGTTTCTGGTCGACCTGGCTGTTCAGTGCCTTGGCGACGGTCTCGCGCAGCACTGCCGAGGCCTCCTTGTCGGCGAGTGCGACCCGGTAGAGCTCGATCATCGGGGAGTCCTCCTCGTTGGGCTCCCACAGCGCCAGGTAGGTGCGGGCAAGGCGGGTGGGCAGGTCGTCGTCGATGCCCTCGTCCACTGCCGGGCCCAGGATTCCGGCCACCTTGACGGTCCGCACGATGAGGGCGCTGAGGACCGCCGCCTTGTCGGGCAGCAGCTCACGGGCGAAGTCCTCCGGCAGGCCCGCGGCTTCGGCCATGGCTGCGAACCGGGTCTGCCGGTAGCCGATCCGGGTGAACATGGTGCGGCCTGCGGAGATCAGGGCCTGGGTGGCCTCGGCGTAGACATCGGCCGGGTTCGCGGTGGTGACAGTCATGGCTGCAACTCCCGTAGGTGTGAGGCGCGTGGGTCGGCGCCGGGCCGCATCAGTAATTCATGACAGAGTGAACTCTCTTACTGTTGAATTTGTCAAGGGGCTCTGCGATGATTTCAACACCCGGTGAGTTGAGTCATGGCTCGCCTCTGCCCGAGGAGGAATCGTGCAGTCCATCGGCATCATCGGAGTGGGCTCCTACCTGCCCGAGGCCATCATCGACAACGCGGAGATCGGGCGCGGCGCAGGCGTGACCGACGAGTGGATTGTCCGCAAGACCGGCATCCGGGAGCGCCGGCGGGCCGCCCCCCACGAGGCCACTTCGGACCTCGCCGTCGCGGCAGGACGACGCGCCCTGGAGAGCGCGGGTCTGACGGCGGATCAACTCGCCTACGTGGTCGTAGCCACCTCCACCCCCGACCGCCCGCAGCCGGCCACAGCCGCCCTCGTACAGCACAGCCTCGGGGCCGGCCGGGCTGCGGCCTTCGACCTCAACGCCGTGTGCAGCGGCTTCGTCTACGCCCTCAAGACGGTGGAGAAGCTGCTCAGTGGCGCATCGGACGGCGAGCGACGCCACGGTCTGGTCATCGGCGCCGACCTCTACTCGCGGATCCTCGACCTCAGCGACCGCCGCACCGCCCCCCTATTCGGGGACGGCGCCGGGGCGACGGTCCTCGGGCCGGTCGCACCCGGCCTCGGCCTGCGCCGTATCTCGCTGGTCTCGCGGGGCGACGCCCACCGGCTGATCGAGGTCGCCGCGGGAGGAAGCCGCCGCCCTGCCTCCCAGCAGACCGTGGCCGAGGGCGGCCACTACTTCCGGATGGACGGCCGGGGGGTGCGCGACTTCGTTGCCGGCGCTCTCCCCGCGGAGATCGGCAGGCTCCTGGACGAGGCCGGTGTAACCCCCGACGCGATACAGCACTTCGTCCCCCACCAGGCCAACGGCGTCATGCTCGCCGAACTCTGGCCCGACCTCGGCATGCACCGGGCCGCCCTCCACCTCACCCTGGAGCGTTACGCCAACACCGGGGCCGCCTCCGTCCCGATCACCCTCGCCGAGCTGGACCGAAAGGGTGCGGCGGCACTCGGCGACCTGGTCGTGCTCGCCGCGTTCGGCGGCGGGATGAGCCTCGGTGTCGCGCTGCTCAACTGGGCGAGGGACACCCCCGCAGCCGGGGCGCCCCCCAGGGTCCCGCAGCTCCTCGCGGGCGGCCTTCCCGTCGCGCCGCTCGCGCCATGACCGCCGACGAGGCGGCCGTCCCCGACATCAGGGCACGGGCCGCTCAGCTCCGCACGCTGCGCGAACAGGTCAGGCGGGGGCAGGACGAGGAGGCGACCGCCGCCCAGCACGCCAAGGGCAAACTCACGGCCCGAGAACGCATCGGACTCCTCCTGGACGAAGGAACCTTCACCGAGTTGGAGCCACTGCGCAGGCATCGTGCCACCGGATTCGGCATCGAGGACCGCAGACCCCACACCGACGGAGTGGTCACCGGCTGGGGCACTGTCCACGGCCGCACCGTCTGCGTCTACGCCCACGATTCCCGCATCTTCGGCGGCGCCCTCGGAGAAGCGCACGCCGAGAAGATCCACCGTGTGATGGACCGGGCGGTCGCCGTGGGCGCACCCCTGGTCTCGCTCAACGACGGAGCGGGTGCCCGTATCCAGGAGGGCGTCTCCGCCCTCGCCGGCTACGGCGGCATCTTCCAGCGCAACGCCCGCGCCTCGGGTGTCATCCCGCAGATCAGCGTGATGCTCGGCCCCTGCGCGGGCGGCGCGGCCTACTCCCCGGCGCTCACCGACTTCGTCTTCATGGTCCGCGAGACCTCGCAGATGTTCATCACCGGTCCCGATGTGGTCCAAGCGGTGACCGGGGAGAAGGTCACCCTCGGCGGCCTCGGGGGCGCCGATGTCCACGCCGAGGTCTCGGGAGTCGCGCACTTCGCCTACGACGACGAGCCCAGCTGCCTCGAAGAGGTCCGCTACCTCCTCTCGCTCCTCCCGCAGAACAACCGTGAGACAGCGCCCGCCGCACCCCCGCAAGACCCGCCTGACCGCCCGTGCGACCCGCTTCTGGACCTGGTGCCCGCAGGCGGCAACCGCCCGTACGACATGCGCCGGGTGATCGAGGAGATAGTCGACGACGGCGAGTACCTGGAGGTCCACGAACGCTGGGCGGCCAATGTCATCGTCGCCCTCGCCCGTATGGGCGGCCAGGTCGTGGGAATCGTGGCGAACCAGCCCCTGGTCCTCGCCGGCGTCCTCGACATCGATGCCAGCGAGAAGGCTGCCCGCTTCGTGCAGATGTGTGATGCCTTCAACATCCCCCTGATCACCCTGGTCGATGTGCCGGGCTTCCTCCCCGGCATCGAACAGGAGCACAACGGCATCATCCGCCGCGGCGCCAAACTCCTCTACGCCTACTGCAACGCCACCGTCCCGCGCATTTCACTGATCCTCCGCAAGGCATACGGCGGCGCCTACATCGTCATGGACTCCCGCTCGGTGGGCGCCGACCTCTCGTACGCCTGGCCGTCCAACGAGATAGCGGTCATGGGCGCCGAGGGAGCCGCCAACGTCATCTTCCGCCGCCGGATCCGGTCCGCCAAGGACCCCGAGGCCACCCGCCGCCAGCTGGTCAAGGAGTACCAGGCCGAGCTGGTACACCCCTACTACGCCGCAGAACGCGGCCTCCTGGACGACGTCATCGACCCCGCGGACACCCGCCGGGTCCTCATCGAGTCCCTCCGCATGCTGTGCACGAAACACGCCGACCTGGCAGCGCGCAAGCACGGCAATCCGCCTCAGTGACAAGGAGTCTCCATGACCGCACCCATCGAAGCACCGACCATGGTCCGCGTGGTCAGGGGAGGCGAGATACCCGCCGAGGAAATGGCGGCCCTGACAGCGGTCCTGCTCGCCCGGGCCGCCGCCACCGCCCGGGACGGGGCACCCCCCTTCGCGGTGGTTCCGCTCTGGGAGCGTCCGGCCCCGACCACTCCGTACCGCTCCCCGCAGAGCTGGCGCAACTGAGCAGCAGGCAGCGGTCGTTGTCTTCGGACAACGACCGCTGCCGCACTGGTCCCACAGGCCAGCCCGTTCGCCGCTACGGTGCGAACGGGAGCTCTCCCACGGTGACCGACGCCTGCCTGCGTGGCCTGGTCAGCGCCTCAGCTCTGCTCGACCGCCGTGGACTCCTGCTCCACGCCGGCGGCGACCGGTCCTGCGAAGGGCTCCGCCGCACCTTCCGCAGCAGCGGTCCGCCGGGGCGCCGGTCCCTCGACCCCGCACCACTGGTGCAGCGCCCTCCGCAGCCGCTCCTCCCGCCCACCCGGGTCCTTCTCCCCATCGACCCAGGCCGCGTACCCGTCCGGACGCACCAGCAGTGCACTGATACCCCGTAGCCCAGGCACAGGAGCACCGATCTGTACGGGGCTGACGCGCGAGCCCCAAGCCTCGGTGACGGCCGTCCGCCGCCCGTCCTCGGCGAGATCGAGCAGCAGGAACCGGCCGTCCCGCATCAGCGAGTACAAGCGGACGTCAGCACCGCCGAGGCGCGGCACGGTGAGGTCGGGCACCCGTTGCCCGGCTCGCACCGATACCCCGGCGGCTCCTCGCCGGGTGTATCCGTTTCGCAGTCCCGCGATCGACTCCGCGGCGAACGTCCGGATCCGCCGATTCGACAGAGCCCCCGCCAGCACCGTGCGGCGCACCAGGGCCACTGCGGCAGACGGTGTCACGGACATCCGCGTGGCCCGGTCGGTCACCTGCAGGGTCCGCTGCGCCTGCGGCCGCCGCTCTGCTTCGTAGGTGTCCAGTAGCCCGACCGGCGCCCATCCCTGGATCTCGGCGGCAAGCTTCCACCCGAGATTCACCGAGTCCTGGATCCCCAGGTTCAGCCCCTGCCCCCCGAGCGGGGAGTGCAGGTGCGCCGCGTCGCCGGCCAGCAGAACCCGACCGGTCCTGTACTGGTCCACGATCCGCTGATGGATCTTGAAACGGGCCAGCCACTCGGGCTCGTACGGCCCCGGGTCGAAGCCGAGCGCGTCCGTGAGCACCTCGCTCAGCTCCTCCAGCGTCACCGGCTTCCGCGACCACGGCCGATCGGCCCTTGCCGCGGCGATGCGGAACAGCCCGCCGCCGTACGGTACCGAGACGGTGACCCCACCGCCGCCGGAGATGACCAGCAGTTCGTCCGGCGGGGGCCGGCGCAGGCGCACATCGGCGAGGATAGGCGCGATCTCGTACGTACGGCCGCGAAAGGCGATCCCGGAGAGTTCGCGTACGACGCTGTGGGCGCCGTCGCAGCCGACGACGAACTCGGCGCTCTCCGCCCACTCGCGCTCGCCCGAGCGGACCTGCAGTGTGACACCCGAGCAGTCCTGTGCCAGTGCGAACACCTCGGCTCCGCGCTCGATGGTGACACCGAGGTCGAGGGCGCGCTGCTGGAGGACTTCCTCGGTACGGCTCTGCGGAATGACGTTGAGATAGGGGAAGCGGGTGTCGAGCTCGGAGAAGTCGACGCGTGCCCCACGCACGGGCACCATCCGGCTGACCGGCCGTCCGAGCGCGATCAGCGTGTCGGCGTGGCCGCGCAGATCGAGCACCTCCATGGTTCTGCTGTACAGGCCCACGGCGCGGGACTGCGTGGAAGGTGCGCGCCGGCGTTCGAGGACGGTGCACGACACCCCCGCGGCGGCCAGTTCGCAGGCCAGGGCGAGGCCGGTGGGGCCAGCCCCGACGACGATGACTGACTGTTCTGGAGCGATGGCCACGGATTTCTCCTTCAACTGCTCTCGGACTGTCATGTGCACCGTGCGGACCCCTGCCACACGGCTGGAGCGGGTGCCCGAGACCTTCGAGGAGCGTCACCCGGACCTCAAGGCAGTAGCGGCCCGCCACGTGGCACGCCAACCACGGGCCGTACACGTCAGGGGCGAGCACGGCGGGCGGGAGAGTCTCCCCGCTGATATCGGTGACGTGCCCGACCGGATCGCAGTCGCCGTAGACGAGGTCGAAGCAGGGAGCTCGGGAGGTGAGGAAGAGAAAGGGGCAGCGGGCCCCCGTGCTGCCGGCCGGCCTTCCAGTCCCGCCCCCAACGGCCGGGAAGCGGTGAACTGCCACGTCACCCGCCGACCGGGCCTGGGATCAGACCTCGACCTCGATGACCGTGGCCTCGGTGAGGTTGGTGGCCTCCACCAGCGTCTCGGCGGGCGCGGTAGCCGAGGCGACTTCGACCGCGCTCAGGGTCACGCCGTCCCGTCCCGGTTCCAGGTGAATGCGGATGACCTTCTTCTCTGCGGGCATTGCGGAATTCCCTTCCACGGAGGCGGTCACAGAACTCAACGCTGGTTGAATTATACGGAGGGTGAATACCACTGACAAGGGATCGGCGCACGACGGGAGTGTTCCATCGGCGGCGGATCCGGTCGTCCCACAGGTGGCACCAGTACTGGGCCGCGCTCGGCATGATCTGGGACCCCCACGAAGCCTCCTGGCAGGGCAACCTCACCACCGCCGCGGCCTACCACCAAGAACACGGTCACCTCGCCATCCCCATCACCCAGCCCGCCGGCCAGTTCCTCATCGACCAACGCGCCGCCGCCCGCAAAGGCCGCCTCACCCCCGACCGCGAAGCCCAACTCACCACCCTCGACAGACTGGATGCTCCCGCACGGCGCGGACTGGCACCGCAAATACCACCGTCGCCGACGAGATGACCACCCAGGCCGAAAGCAACCACCTCACCAGCCCGAAACGCGACACCGTCGCCACCAGCATCAACTACCTCACCAGCCACCTCACCAGCCACCTCAGGAAGCCCTGGCCACAGCGCTCACCCACCCCGCCCACCAGCACTGGACGGGCCTGCACGTCCGCCACGACGAGGGCGCCGAACACCTCGACCTGTGGCTCGCCACCATCCAAAGCGACCTGGACTTCGGCAAGCTGTCCGTCGGCGCCACCGCCCGCGACCTCAAACTGGCCGACCCCGCCCTGCGCTGGTCGGGCGCCGCCCTGTACGACGGCGCCACCTTCGCCTACCTCACCACCCGCCCCGTCGACGACGACACCGACGAACTGGGCATCACCGCCCACGGCCCCGGAGCCGACAAGCTCCTCACCCAGGCCAATGACCTCCTGCACCGCTGGAACCAGCAGCGCCCCACACAGCCCACCATCACCGCCTACCCCGCGGCCGCCCACGACGACCACCTCGAAGCAGGCGCCCGCATCACCCGCCCGGACACCCAGCTGACCATCACCTGGTGAACCACCACAGCTGGGGACAACGGCTGTTTGACTGACTTCGACGAGGGCCGGGGCCACGACCGGGAGGTCGTGGCCCCGGCCCTCGGACACCGCCTCACCCTGGAGGGTGTAGCCGCCCCGATCCTCGCCCGAGTACCCACGCCGGCCGCTACCGTCGATCCGTCCGCCCGCAGCCCCGCTGATCACGTGCCAGGCCGACTGACCGCGCGTTTTCAAGCCCGCCAGCGATTTGGAGTGCCCACGATGACGATTCTCACAACCGCCGACTGGTCTCCCGAGCAGCGCGAGGAGCACCTGCAGGCGGTGATGAACAGCGGCTGGAGCCGTATCCACCCTCCCCTGCTGCCGTTCCTGTTGGTCGTTGTGGGCTTGGAAGGCTCCCCCTTCACCCGTGAGGGGCTGTTCCCCTTCCTTCGCAGGGGAAGCGATCCGCAGGACGCGCTCGATGCCTCGTGCTGGGACGACGAGGACGAGAACGACGACCCGCAGGAGGCGGCCGCTCTCGCGACAGCCCGCGCTGCCACCGACGGGTACGCCGCCCACTTCGGCCTGCCGCCGCTACGTACCGTCAACGACCTGATCGACCTCCTGGTGGCCGCGGGCGCTGTCCAGGAACTACCGGATGAGGGCGGCGTGCCGCACCTGCATCCGGCGCAACCGTTCCCCGTGCCGCAGGACGTCCTGCCGCTGGCAGAGGAAGAAGCTGCGATTCAGCGCAAGCTGCGCATCGAAGCGGCGTACGAGGGCGACTCGTACCGGATCATCGACCTGTTCGACTCCCGAGGTGCGCGCCACAGCGAGATCCGCACCAGCCTTGGCCGACTGGCCAGGATCATCGACGGCAACGCCTACGACGCCCGCCAGGCGCTCCAAATCCTGCTCGACGCCGGCGACTTCACCGCCAGCGTCGACCTCGAGGGCCTGGCGGAGCACAAGGTGTTCCGGGTGCGGTGCGACTGGGAGGAGTTCGACTCCGGCCGCATCCACATCCACGGCGTGAACGACCAAGGCCAGCTGGTCATCGACATGCCCAAGGACCTGGAGCTTGATCGGGGACGCTGATGCCGTCGTTAGCTAGCAGCTGGTATCGATGGGTAGCTATGCTGGGGGTATGGCGAAGCAGACGAACATCAGGCTGGACGAGGACGTCAAGGCGGCTGCCGAGGCCCGGGCCAAGCGCCGCGGCTTGAGCCTGCAGGGGTACGTAGCCGACCTGATCGAGCAGGACGTGAACGAGTCACGCACTGCCTTCATGGCCGGCGCCGCGGCGTTCCTGGCCTCGTACACCGAGCTGTTCGAGGCGGAAGTCGGTGAGGACCGCTACCCCGGCCTGGCGGAAGGGCCGGCGAACAGCGCATCGAGGGACGCCGCGTGAACCTGCGCATCGACCTTGCCTGGATCCTGGCAGTGGCCCAGCAGATCCCGGGCGACCCGCAGGTCGTCGACTACGGCGTGCCCGTAGCCGCGGAAGCACGCCACCGGGCGGAAGTCCTGGACCACGAGGTCTACCCCGAGCCCCACCACAAGGCGGCGGCGCTGCTGTGCGAGTTGGCGAGGAACCCCAGCCTGGAGGTCAGGAACCTGCTGTTCGCCGCCACGGTGACCGCGGCCTACCTGTCAGCGTGCGGCCTCCCGGTAAGCCCCGGCCTGGACACCGTCCTCCCCCTGGCCCGCGCGGCACGCGACGGACTCCCCGTACGAGAGGTCGCCGCGCAGCTCAAGACCTGGACGAGTTGATCTACCTCATCCCAGAGCGAGCTCGTTCGTTAACGGCGCACCAGGGTGCCCTGGTCGCGGTCGTGAACTACCTCGTCCGCCAGCACCGGATGACCCTGCATGTACGCCACAACGCGGATGCCGAACACGTCGATCTGTGGCAGGGGCAACCTCCTGGTGTTGGTGGGCTTTGTTGCTGTCCGTGAGAAGGGCGGCCGCATCCACGGGCGTTCACGAGAAGCTTTGACCAGTGTCGACTCGAGGCTTTGAAGATCGTTCCCCGTTCGTGAGGTGATCGTTCCCCGGCATGGCCGCGGCTGTGGATGATGGTGCGGTGACGAGCGTCAGGGACGACCATGTGAAGGTTCATTTCCGGCTGGAGGTGGACGAGGACGGTTGGCCGCCGGCAAGCGTGGAGAGCTTGTGGGCGGTGGACCTCGGTGACGGGACCGTGCGTCTGGACAACACTCCCTGGTTCGTACGCGGAGTCGCCAGCGACGACGTCATCCGGGTGGAGACCGACGAGGAAGGTGTCCGCTGGGCCGGTGGGACGGTGCGGGCTTCGGGGAACTGCACCATCCGACTGATCGTCCTGAGGGACGGCGGCTCGGAGGCTGCCCGGCAGACCGTGCTGGAGACGTTTCACCGCCTGGGCACGACCGGTGAGGGGATCGAGCAGTTCCGGATGGTGGCTCTCGATGTTCCACCAGATGCTGACCTGCCTCGGATACGGAAGCTCTTGGAGCATGGCGATGCCAAGGGGTGGTGGCATTGGGAGGAAGGGTGTGTCACCGCAGCATGGCGGGAGACAGAAGCGACGTGACCGCCATGGCGGATCGCCTCTCCTGGTGTGAAGGCGGCGTGGAGGACGACAAGTGACCATCTTTTGCTGCGTCAACTGCCAGCAGTTCCTGACGAACGACGTGGAAGCTGGGGAACCGCTGCGAGGGCCGGAGCGGTCGGCGGCTCACGCGATCGCCTTCCCTCGGATGGCTGCGGGGACCTTCAAGGTCAATTTTGATGCGAGTCTGTTGATCTTGCACCCGGATGACCTTCCCGGGGTCGCACGGCACCCCGATTCGCGGCGTCTTGCCGGTTGCTGCGGGATCGCCGGCCAGGACGGCCCCAACCTCGTATGCAGCGGCTGCGGCGTCGAAGTGGCGACCAAGGAGTCGGACTGAACGACGTGATGCTGCAGCGCTGCCCGCAAAGGCGTCGGCACGAGCAGCCGGCCCCGCGCCAGCGGCTGATGCGGACGAGCGGGTCCGGCAGCTGGAGGCCCGGGTGGCCGAGTTGGAGGCAAGCGAACGGAAACTGGCCACCGAGCGGGACATCCTCCGCAAGGCGGCCAAGTATTTCGCCGGCGAGACGAACTGGTGAGGAGCCGTCAACTAAGACCGTGTCCTATGTGGTGAGTCGAAGCAGTCGCTTGTAGCAGCACAGCGCTGCGGCGAGGCCGAGGAAGGCCAGGTAGTTGCGGGGGTGGCGTTCGTAGCGGTGGTTGAGTCGGCGGTAGCCGGTCAGCCAGGACAAGTCCCGCGTGCGGTGGGTCGGGTCTCCGATCCACCGCACGCCGCCCCATCGTTGCTCGTCGTGACGTGGGTGGTGCTATTGCGATGTGGGGGTGTGTCAGTGGCGTGTGGGGGTGTGCCACGATCTCCCGAATTGCATGAGCATGTCAATGATTGGTCTAGTCATGTTAGCGGTCATGAAATGGTTTCGTACAGTAACAACCAGCACCACCCCACCCCGTCCCACCCCGCACCCTTTTCGTGTCCCGCGCACCCGGCCACCCCCGAACCCCGGCGCCCGACCAGCGCCGCGCAGATGCACCGGACCAGCGCCGTTGCCTTCCCGCCCTCACTCACGACCCGGTACGGTGGAGACACCAAGCACGAAAGCGGAAGGCCGCAGCGGACCACGGAACGACGTCAAGAAGAGCGCTTGACCAGGGAAGTCGAGCCAAACTCGGCCCCAGCCCGCCGTATCCGCAACGGAGTTGCGGATGCCAGCGCCCGACCACGCTCTGAAGCGGAGCTTCAGAGCGTGGAGGACGGAGTCCT
>NZ_JBHSZO010000040.1:0-50385 GCF_042663125.1 Streptomyces polyrhachis
CGACCAGCACAGCGAGGCCAGAGCTGCGAAGCAGCGATTCGGGGGGCCGGGGGCGGAGCCCCCGGAGCGCGACGTGACCAGCGGTCAGCCCACGCCCGGCGCAGCACACGCCAGATCCTCGACCACGTCCGCCAGCGCCAGCACCCCCGCCACGCAGTCGTCCTCCGCCGCCGTCTCCGCCGGGGAGTGCGAGACCCCCGTCGGGTTGCGGACGTAGACCATCGCCGTCGGGATCGCCCCCGAGAGGATGCCCGCGTCGTGCCCGGCCCCGGTGGGCAGCAGCGGTACGCCGCCCAGCCGCGCGGCGATGCGGTCCCGCAGCGCGTGCTCGAACTCGATCACCGGCGTGTACGACTCCCGCACCACCGCCACGGACGTGCCGTCGCGCTCGGCGCGTTCCGCCGCCGCCGTCTCGATGGACGCCACGACCGTCGACAGCGTCGCGTCGTCCGCCGCCCGCGAGTCGAGCCAGCCCCGGACGAGCGAGGGGATCGCGTTGACGCCGTTGGGCTCGACCGCGATCTTCCCGAACGTCGCCCGCGCACCGGCCAGTTCGGCCTTCTTGCGCGCGGCGAGCACCGTGAAGGCGTACGTCAGCATCGGGTCGCGGCGGTCGGCCATCCGCGTCGTACCGGCGTGGTTGGCCTCCCCCGCGAAGTCGAAGCGCCAGCGCCCGTGCGGCCAGATCGCGGAGGCGACGCCGACCGCGTGCGGCGTCTCGGCCAGCGCCACGCCCTGCTCGATGTGCAGTTCGACGAACACCCCGATGCGCGCGAGGCGTTCGGGGTCCGCTCCCAGGACGGCCGGGTCCTGCCCGGCCTTCTCCATCGCCTGCGCCAGGGTCACCCCGTCGGCGTCGCGCAGCGCCCGCGCCGCCTCGCCGTCGAGCTGGCCGGCGGTGAGGCGCGAGCCCACGCAGGAGACGCCGAAGCGGGCGCCCTCCTCGTCGGTGAAGTTGACGATGCCGAAGGGCCGGGTGAACACCGCCTCGCGGCGGCGGAGTTCGTCCAGCGCCGCGAAGGCGCAGACCACGCCGAGCGGGCCGTCGAAGGCGCCCCCGTCGGGCACGGAGTCCAGGTGCGAGCCCGTGACGACGGCGTCACCTCGCATGGGGTATCCCCTGCTCGAAGAGCTTGGGGAAGGGTCGCCCAGCCACGCCCACTGGTTGCCGTTGCGGTCGACCTCGTAGTCCAGCCCGCGCGCCTCGGCCTGCGCCTGGAACCACAGCCGGCAGTCGGCGTCGGCCCCGGTCCAGGCGTGGCGCCGGTAGCCGCCGGAGGCCGCGTTGCGGCCGATGGGCAGCAGCGAGCGCCACATGGCGTGGAAGGTGTCGCTCACGCGGTCGGCTCCGGGGTCTCGTCCTCGCGCATCGGTACGCGCACCCCGCGCTCGTCGGCGACCGTCTCGGCGATGTCGTAGCCGGCGTCCACGTGCCGGATGACGCCCATGCCGGGGTCGTTGGTGAGCACGCGGCGGATCTTCTCGCCGGCGAGGGCCGTACCGTCGGCGACGGTGACCTGACCGGCGTGGATGGAGCGGCCCATGCCGACGCCGCCGCCGTGGTGCAGCGACACCCAGGAGGCGCCGGAGGCGACGTTGACCATGGCGTTGAGCAGCGGCCAGTCGGCGATGGCGTCGGAGCCGTCGAGCATCGCCTCGGTCTCCCGGTAGGGGGAGGCGACCGAGCCGCAGTCGAGGTGGTCGCGGCCGATGACGAGGGGCGCCTGGAGGGTGCCGTCGGCGACCATCTCGTTGAAGCGCTCACCGGCCCTGTCGCGCTCGCCGTAGCCGAGCCAGCAGATCCGGGCGGGCAGGCCCTGGAAGTGGACGCGCTCGCCGGCCATCGTGATCCAGCGGTGCAGGGACTCGTTCTCGGGGAAGAGGTCGAGGATCGCCCGGTCCGTCTTGTGGATGTCGGACGCCTCACCGGACAGCGCGGCCCAGCGGAAGGGGCCCTTGCCCTCGCAGAACAGCGGCCGGATGTAGGCGGGGACGAAACCGGGAAAGGCGAACGCCCGGTCGTATCCGGCGAGTTGGGCCTCGCCCCGGATGGAGTTGCCGTAGTCGAAGACCTCGGCGCCGGCGTCCATGAAGCCGACCATGGCCTCGACGTGGCGGGCCATCGACTCGCGGGCCCGGACCGTGAAGCCGGCCGGGTCCTTGGCGGCGGCGTCGGCCATGTCCTCGAAGGCGACGCCCACGGGGAGGTAGGCCAGGGGGTCGTGGGCGGAGGTCTGGTCGGTGACGATGTCGATCGGCGCGCCCTCGGCGAGCAGCTGCGGGAGCAGCTCGGCGGCGTTGCCCAGCAGGCCGATGGACAACGGGCGCCGCGCGTCGCGGGCCTCGACGGCGAGCGCCAGGGCGTGGGCGGGGCTGTCGGCGCGCACGTCCAGGTAGCGGTGCTCGATGCGGCGCTCGATGGCGCGCGGGTCGACGTCGACGCAGATCGCGACGCCGTCGTTCATGGTCACGGCGAGCGGCTGGGCGCCGCCCATGCCGCCCAGGCCGGCGGTCAGGGTGATCGTCCCGGCCAGCGTGCCGCCGAACTTCTTGGCGGCGACGGCGGCGAAGGTCTCGTACGTGCCCTGCAGGATGCCCTGGGTGCCGATGTAGATCCACGAACCGGCGGTCATCTGCCCGTACATGGTCAGGCCCATGGCCTCCAGGCGGCGGAACTCCTCCCAGTTCGCCCAGTCGCCGACCAGGTTGGAGTTGGCGATCAGCACGCGCGGCGCCCACTCGTGGGTCTGCATCACGCCGACCGGGCGGCCGGACTGGACCAGCATGGTCTCGTCCTGCTTCAGGCCGCGCAGGGTGCGCGCCATGGCGTCGAAGGAGCGCCAGTCGCGCGCCGCCTTGCCGGTGCCGCCGTAGACGACGAGCTTGTCGGGGTGCTCGGCGACCTCGGGGTCGAGGTTGTTCTGCAGCATCCGCAGGGCGGCCTCCTGCTGCCACCCCTGGGCGCTCAGCTCCGTACCGCGTGCGGCCCGCACCGGGCGTGGTCCTGACACAAGCGCCTCCCTGGCCTTGCGAAGCCGCTGCCGGCGACCCCGTTATGAATGATTCGCTGCACATCCTGTCGCGCTGAATAACTTCAGTCAATACGGCCCGCCCGAGGTCTGGACCTCTGGCGTAAATGCCCGGATCCGCCCACGTTCTGGACAGCCCTGGGCAGCCTCTCCGCTGCGGTGGTTGACTGCGGGCCATGCCCACCCCTGCCGCCGGCTCCCAGCCCGCCGACCACGCTTCCGACTCCTCCTGTGACCAGGCAGCCTCCTCCGACCACACGGCCCTCGCCGCCCGCCGCGATCTGGCGGTGCGGGCCGCGGTCGCCGAGGGGCTGCTCACGGCGGAGCATCCGGTGGCGGCGCTGCTGGACGTGGCGACCGTCCGCGAGCGGGCGCGGGCGCTGCGGGCGGCCTTCGAGGAGGTGGCGGCGCCCGGTCAGCGCGTGCTGCACACCTTCGCGGCGAAGGCCGCCGCGCTGGTGCCCGTGCTGCGGCTGCTGGCCGCCGAGGGCCTGGGCTGCGAGGCGGCCAGCCCCGGGGAGCTGGCGCTGGCGCGGGCGGCGGGCGTCGCCCCGTCCCGTACCGTGCTGGACTCCCCCGCCAAGACGACCGCGGAGCTGCGCGAGGCGCTGGCGCTGGGCGTGGTGGTCAACGTCGACAACCCGCAGGAACTCGCCCGGCTGGACGGCCTGTTGACGGACACCATGACCAGCTCGCCGCTGGGCGTGCGGGTCAACCCGCAGCTCGGCGCGGGGGCGATCGACGCGATGTCCACGGCGACGGCCACCTCCAAGTTCGGGGTGGGGCTGCGCGATCCGGGCGCGCGGGAGTGGCTCGTGCAGGCGTACGTGGACCGGCCGTGGCTCACCGCCCTGCACACGCACACCGGTTCGCAGGGCGTCCCGCTGTCCCTGATGGCGGCGGGCGTACGGGAGCTGTACACGCTGGCGGAGGAGGTCAACGCGGCGGCGGGACGCCGGCAGGTCACCGTGCTGGACCTCGGCGGCGGCCTGCCGGTCGACTTCTCCCGCGACGAGCCCTCCCCCGACTTCGGCGACTACGCCCGCCTCCTCGCGGCGGAGGTCCCGGGGCTGTTCTCCGGGGCGTACGCGCTGACCACCGAGTTCGGCCGCGCCCTGCTGGCGCGCGCGGGGCTGGTGCTGACGCGGGTGGAGTACACCAAGGAGACGGGGGGCCGCCCGATCGCGGTCACCCACGCCGGCGTCCAGGTCGCGGCCCGTACGGTCTTCGCCCCCGAGGCGTGGCCGCTGCGGGTGCGGGCGTACGACCAGCAGGGCGCCCCCAAGGCGGGCGAGCCGGTGGCCCAGGACCTCGCGGGGCCCGCGTGCTTCGCCGGCGACCTGACCGCCCGCGACCGCAAGCTCCCCCTCCTGCACCCCGGCGACCACGCGGCGCTGCTGGACACGGGCGCGTACTACGCCACGAACCACTTCGCCTACAACAGCCTGCCGCGCCCCGGCATCTACGGCTACCGCGCCGACCCGGCGACGGGGACCACCCGGTTCGCGACCCTGCGCCGCCCGCAGTCCCTCGCGGAGATCGTCGCGGAGGGCGGCGGGGCGTACGGGACGGGGCTGACGGACCTGTGAGCCGGGAGGGGGCGCCTCCGTCCAGGTCCCTCAGCCCAAGCCCCTCAGTCCAGGAACAGCCCCCGCGCCGCCGCCCGCGCGTCGAACGCCTCCAGCCGCGCCTGCGCGTCCGGCAGCGCGTCGCACATCGCCTCCAGCAGCACCCGCCCCAGCAGCATCGGCCCGCAGGCCGTGTCGAAGGCCAGCCCCGTACCCACCGCCGCCGGGAGCAGCACGTCGCAGTGGCGGGCGATCGGCGCGAAGCCGCTGTCCGCGACCCCGACGACCGCGAGCCCGGCCTCGCGCGCGCAGGTCAGCGCCGCGACGACCTCGCGCGGATGGCGCGGCAGCGAGAAGCACAGCAGCGCGCCCGCCCCGGCCCGCGCGGCGGCCTCGATGCGGTCGGTGAGCATCGAGCCGCCCTCGTCCAGCAGCCGTACGTCGGGGTGGACCTTGCCCGCGAAGTAGGCGAAGCCCCGCGCCTGCGCCGCCGCCGCCCGCAGCCCCAGCACCGGCAGCGGGGTGGAGGCGGCGAGCAGCTCACCGGCCCGTCGGACGGCCGAGGTGTCCGCCAGGGAGGCCGCCAGCCGGCGCAGGTTGTCGATCTCCGCCTCGACGGCCTGCTGGTACGCGTTGTGCCCCGCGGCCGCCGGCGCCGGCTGCTCGCCGGGCGCGGACTCGCGCAGACGGCGCCGCAGCGCCGGATAGCCGTCGAAGCCCAGCGCCACCGCGAACCGCGTCACCGAGGGCTGGCTGACCCCCGCCAGCTCGGCCAGCTCCACGCTGGACAGGAACGGCGCGTCGGCCGCGCGGCGCACCATGCAGTGGGCGATCCGCCGCTGGGTCGGCGTCAGCCGATGCCCCTCGAACAACTCCTGCAACCGCGCCCCGGCATCCGCCACGCCCCACACCTCCGCCGCTCCCGCACTCCGCCGTATTCACTCCACGCCACGGCTGCATGAGTCTATGCAGAACGCGAAGAGGGGGGATAGCCCTACTCCCCCGAAGCCCCCGCGCGCTCTACGGTCGGTATATGACGGCCCGCGATCCCGAGATCAGCAGCGAACTGGACGCCACCCTGCACGCGCGCAGGGAGCTGGGTCCGGAGTACGAGGACGAGCTGGTCGAGGGCTTCCTCGAGAAGGTCCAGGGCCGCCTGGACGGGACCATCGACCAGCGGCTGCGCCGCCAGCTCGCCGAACAGCAGCTCCAGGTGGCCCGGGGCGGCGGCTCCACGGCACCGGGCGATCCCGGCTTCGGCGAGCGCTTCGGCTTCGCGGCGGTCTCGCTGGTCCTGGCGATCCCGCTCTCGGCGATCGGCGTGGTGAACGAGGGCCTGCCGGGCCTGCTCGTCGCCTGGGGCGGCATCGTAGGGGTCAACGCCCTGCACGTGGGCCGCAGTTGGGCACGGCGCCCGCAGCCGAAGAAGGACGACTGGGCCTGAGCCCCGCAACCGGTACACCCCCGTCACGCGCCCGCAGCACGGGGTTAACACCGCCCCGGCACAGTAGGGGATGTCGGCGGGGGAGGAACCGCCGGCACCACGATGCGGCGCCTTGGACCTCCGGAGCGGCTCCCGGACCCCTCGGTCGCCCGGACGCGTGGCACGGACCCGATCCGCGCCCCCGTCCCTCGCGGGGGGACCGCCGTCGTCCCGCCCTCGGCCGAAACCAGCCAAGGTGCGGCGGCCCCCCGCCCAAGCCCCCCTTTTTTAGCTGCCGGGGTTGCGACCCCCGGCACGCACTCTCGCCGCACGGTGGCATGGGTCATGTGGCTCCGCCACATGACCCATGCCACCGCACGCCGAGAGCACGCACCGGACGCCGCTGTTATCCCCGAAGTACTTGTACGGCTACGGGGCCGGGGTCGTCCCCGGGCCCGTAGCCGTTTCCGTAGTCGTCCCCGGGCCCGTAATCGTTCCTGTAGTCGTTCCCGGGCCCGGGGTCGTGCCGCCTGTGCGTCAGTGCGACGCGCGGTTAGCCAGGAAGGCCAGGAGGTCCTGGCGGGAGACCACGCCCGTGGGCTTGCCCTCGACCAGGACGATCGCCGCGTCCGCGCCCTCCAGCACCGCCATCAGGTCCGCCACCGGCTCACCGGAGCCGACCTGCGGCAGCGGGGCGCTCATGTGCTTCTCCAGCGGGTCGTCCAGCTGCGCGCGCTTGGTGAAGAGCGCGTCCAGCAGCTCCCGCTCGACGACCGAGCCGACGACCTCCGCCGCCATCACGTCGGGATGTCCGGCGCCGGGCTTGACGATGGGCATCTGGCTGACGCCGTACTCCCGCAGCACCTCGATCGCCTGCCCGACGGTCTCCTCGGGGTGCATGTGCACCAGCGAGGGCAGCGCGCCCTCCTTGTGGGTGAGCACGTCCGCGACCGCCCCGGTGGAGCCCTCGTCGGCGAGGAAGCCGTAGTCGGCCATCCAGTCGTCGTTGAAGATCTTGCTCAGGTAGCCGCGCCCGCTGTCCGGGAGCAGCACGACCACCACGTCGTCCGGCCCGAGGGACTCCGCCGCGCGCAGCGCCGCGACGACCGCCATGCCGCAGGAGCCGCCGACCAGCAGGCCCTCCTCGCGGGCGAGGCGGCGGGTCATCTGGAAGGCGTCCTTGTCGGAGACCGCGATGATCTCGTCCGCCACGGAGGCGTCGTAGGCGGTGGGCCAGAAGTCCTCGCCGACGCCCTCGATGAGGTACGGGCGCCCGCTGCCGCCGGAGTAGACCGAGCCCTCCGGGTCGGCGCCGATGACCTTGACCCGGCCGTCGGACGCCTCCTTCAGGTAGCGCCCGGTGCCGGAGATCGTGCCGCCGGTGCCGACGCCGGCGACGAAGTGGGTGATCCTCCCGTCCGTCTGCTGCCACAGCTCCGGGCCCGTGCTCTCGTAGTGGGAGAGCGGGTTGTTCGGGTTGCTGTACTGGTCGGGCTTCCAGGCGCCGGGGGTCTCACGGACCAGGCGGTCGGAGACGTTGTAGTACGAGTCGGGGTGCTCGGGGTCGACGGCCGTGGGGCAGACGACGACCTCCGCGCCGTAGGCCCGCAGGACGTTGATCTTGTCCGTCGAGACCTTGTCCGGGCAGACGAAGACGCACTTGTAGCCCTTCTGCTGGGCCACCATCGCCAGCCCGACCCCGGTGTTCCCGGAGGTGGGCTCGACGATCGTGCCGCCGGGCTTCAGCTCGCCGCTGCGCTCGGCGGCCTCGATCATCCGCAGCGCGATGCGGTCCTTGACGCTGCCGCCGGGGTTGAAGTACTCGACCTTCGCCAGCACCGTCGGGGCGAGTCCCTCGGTGACTCGGTTGAGCTTCACCAGCGGAGTGTCGCCGACGAGGTCGATCATCGACTCGTGATACTGCACCAATGCTCCTGACACGGGGGGCCGGTAGGCCCGTGGGGGTGTGGGATCAGCGTATGCCCGCACCAGAGCCCCCTGCCTCCCCGGCACCTGCGCCGCGGGGCCCCGGTCACCGGGAGTTCTCGCGGCGTCCCCCTCCCGTGGTGATTGCGGGGGCGCCCCGCGTGGGAAAAAGCTGATGAACGGACACGCGTGCGCACGAGCGAGAGGGCTGCCCATGACGATGTCGAGGGCGAGGGTCGCGCGCCGTATCGCCGCGGCGGCGGCCTACGGCGGCGGCGGTATCGGCCTGCTCGGCGGCGCGGCGCTGGGGCTGCTGGTGGCGGAGGCGCAGCTCGCCCGCCGCGTCGTGGGCGGCGGCGACGACGAGCCGCCGCGCGCCGACGGGCTCTACGGGCTCGCCTTCAGCCGCGGCGCCCTCACCTCGGCGGCGGACTTCCGGACCCTGCCCCCGCTGCGGCTCGCCTTCCTGGGCGACTCCACCGCCGCCGGCCAGGGCGTGTACCGCCCGCGCCAGACGCCGGGCGCGCTGCTGGCCTCCGGGCTGGCGGCGGTCGCGGAGCGCACGGTGGAGCTGCGCAACGTCGCGCTGCCGGGGGCGCAGTCCGACGACCTGGAGCGGCAGGTGGAGCTGCTGCTGCGGGAGCAGGGGTACGCGCCGGAGGCGGCGGTGATCCTCATCGGCGCCAACGACGTCACGCACCGGATGCCGCCCGCGGAGTCCGTACGCCATCTGGGCCGGGCGGTGGCCGCGCTGCGGGCGGCGGACTGCCAGGTGGTCGTGGGCACCTGTCCGGACATGGGCACGGTCGAGCACGTCTACCAGCCGCTGCGCTGGCTGGCGCGGCGGGTGAGCCGCCATCTGGCCGCCGCCCAGACGATCGGCGTGCTGGAGAACGGCGGGCGGACGGTCTCGCTGGGCGACCTGCTGGGCCCGGAGTTCGCGGAGAACCCGCGGCTGATGTTCGGCCCCGACAACTACCACCCCTCCGCGGAGGGCTACGCCACGGCCGCGATGGCGCTGCTGCCGACGATGAGCGCGGCGCTGGGCCTGTGGCCGGCGGACGACGACCGCCCCGACCGCAGCCGCGCGGAGGGCGTGCTGCCGATGGCGCAGGCCGCCGCCCGCGCCGCCGCCGAGCCCGGTACGGAGGTCACGGCGATCCCCTCGCCCACGGGCCGCGCCCCCTGGGCGCTGCTCAAGCACCGCCGCCGGCGGCGGGTGACGCCAGAGGACGCCGCGGAGGCCCGGACGGCGCAGGACCGGGCCTCGTAGGGGACGCTCCGGGGGCGGCCTAAGCAAGCGCTCAGAAATTGGGACCGGTGTCACACTCCCCACCCCGTGACCGCCGCGTTACGTCCGGGTAGCTTCCCGAGAGGAAAACGCCGCCCGTCCGCGCCCGCCAGGAGTTCCGATGCCCGAAGCCGTGATTGTCTCCGCCGCCCGCTCCCCGATCGGCCGCGCCGGGAAGGGCTCGCTGAAGGACGTCCGCCCCGACGACCTCACCGCGCAGATCGTGCAGGCCGCCCTGGACAAGGTCCCCGGCCTGGACCCCCGCGACATCGACGACCTGATGCTCGGCTGCGGCCTCCCCGGCGGCGAGCAGGGCCACAACCTGGGCCGCGTGGTCGCCGTACAGCTCGGCATGGACCACCTCCCGGGCTGCACGGTCACCCGCTACTGCTCCTCCTCCCTGCAGACGACCCGCATGGCGCTGCACGCCATCAAGGCCGGCGAGGGCGACGTCTTCATCAGCGCCGGCGTCGAGACCGTCTCGCGCTTCGTCAACGGCACCTCCGACGGCATGCCCGGCACCCAGAACCCCCTCTTCGCCGAGGCCCAGGCCCGGACGGCCGCCACCGCCGCGGAGGGCGCCGAGGAGTGGCACGACCCGCGCGCCGACGGCAAGGTGCCGGACGTCTACATCGCGATGGGCCAGACCGCCGAGAACCTGGCGCGGCAGAAGGGCATCACCCGCCAGGAGATGGACGAGTTCGGCGTCCGCTCGCAGAACCTCGCCGAGAAGGCCATCGCGGACGGCTTCTGGGCCCGCGAGATCACCCCCGTCACCACCCCCGACGGCACCGTGGTCAGCGCCGACGACGGCCCGCGCGCGGGCGTGACGCTGGAGGGCGTGCAGGGCCTCAAGCCCGTCTTCCGCCCCAACGGCATGATCACCGCCGGCAACTGCTGCTCGCTCAACGACGGCGCCGCCGCCCTGGTCGTCATGTCCGACACCAAGGCGCGCGAGCTGGGCCTGACCCCGCTGGCCCGCGTGGTCTCCACCGGCGTCTCCGGCCTCTCCCCCGAGATCATGGGCCTGGGCCCGGTCGAGGCGAGCAAGCAGGCCCTCCGGCGCGCGGGGCTGTCCATCTCCGACATCGACCTGGTCGAGATCAACGAGGCGTTCGCCGCGCAGGTCATCCCCTCCTACCGGGACCTGGGCATCGACCTGGACCGGCTGAACGTCAACGGCGGCGCCATCGCCGTCGGTCACCCCTTCGGTATGACGGGCGCACGCCTGACGGGCACGCTGATCAACAGCCTCCAGTGGCACGACAAGCAGTTCGGCCTGGAGACGATGTGCGTGGGCGGCGGCCAGGGCATGGCGATGGTGATCGAGCGCCTCAGCTGAGGCAGCGGCGGCCACCGCGGACGCCCGCGTCCGCCCGGGGCGCACGGGCTGTCCGTACGGTCTGTCCGTACCGGCTGGACGCACCGTAGCGGCACGAACCGGACGGGACCAAGGTCCTGTCCGGTTCGTGCCTTTTTGCACTGGGGGTGGGGTACCCGCCTTTGACAGCCTGGGGTAGAACTTGGGGACCCGACAGCTACAGGAGTAGAGCCAGTGAGCGCCACAAACCTCGGTATCGCCGCCCTGCTGCTCGTCGCGGCCACCGGCACCGTACTGGGCGCCGCCGCCGTGCGCACGCTGCGCGGACTGCGCCGCGAGGTCGCCGACCTGCGCGCCGAGCTGGCCGTCGGCACGGTCCCCGCACAGCGCGAGGCGCACCCCGCCGAGCTGCGCGCCGACATACGCGCCGCCGTCGGCGAGGCGCTGGCCGCGGAGCGCGAGCACGAGCTGGCCGAGGCGCGGGCGTTCTGGGCCGAGCAGGAGGCGCGCGAGAGCGCGGACGCCCCCTTCTTCGGCGGTACGGGCCTCTTCGAGGGCTCCGTGTTCATACCGAACCAGACCGATCTGGCCTCCCTGGCGGGCATCGAGCCGCTGGTCGACGCCGAGCTGGCCGAGCTGGCCACCGAGCCGGCCGAGGACGCCGAGTCCGTCGCGGACTCCGCCGAGCTGGCCGCCGCGCGCCGCCGCCACCCCTCGCACCCCGACTTCCGCCCGCACGCCGCGGCGCCCGCTATCGCGGACCACGAGCGCACGGTCGCGCGCCTGGAGGACCTCTCCGAGCTGCGCACCCCGCTGGTGGACGTACGCACCGGCCCGCTGGGCACCCTCGACGTCTACGTCTTCGCCGACGGCACCACCCTGTGCCTCTCCCCCGGCCACCGCGACACCGCCGAGCACCTCGCGGACGCGCTGCAGGGCGGCACGCAGGTGGCGCTGCTGGGCGGCTCGGCCGTCTCGGGCGCCTTCGCGCTGACCTTCGAGTGCGGCGCGGAGAGCGTGTACGTGCTGGCCGACCGGGTCATCGCCTCGCTCTGAGGCCAGCCTCCCGACCGTACGGCCGCGTGGTCCGTACGGTCTCAGCCCACCGCCCCCGCACACCCATCCACCAGCTCCAGCGCCCCCGCCAGCTCCCGCGCCGCCTCCTCACGGGGGGCGGCGCGCAGTGCGTCCGCGAGGTCGTGGCCGGCGACGGCGACCTGGTCGCCCACCGCGAAGAGCCCGGCCGCCGGCATCGCGCGCGGCTCGGCGCCGGGCTCCTCCAGCCGCTGCGCGCGCAGCGCCAGCTCCCGCGCCAGCGCCAGCCCCGCCTCCCCCGCGCCCCGGCGCAGTCTGCTCTCCGGCAGGGCGCGCAGGCGGTCGGCGAGTCGGTCAACGGCGGTCAGCAGCGGTTCCGTATCAGGCATGCACTGAGCGTAGAGGGGCGCAACGGGCGCGCGCGCCGCGCGTGTTCACAGCCGTACGCCCCGCATGGTTGCCAACGGCCGAATGCTCGGGCACGGTTCGAGGAAGGACTTCTTGCCGAGCGGCCCGGAGGCGCCGATGTCCCAACTCTCCTTCTCCGAGGAAACCCACAAGAACCTGCTCTCCCGCATCCCCCACTGCACCGGTCGTGAAGTCGCCGACTGGATGCGCACCGTTGAGAACGGGCCCTGCCTCTTCCGCTTCGAGGAGAAGGTCAGCTGGCTCCGGCACGAGCACGAACTCGCGTACGGCCACGCCAAGGCGATCATCCACGAGTACGACATGAGGCGTGCCGCGCGGCGCCTGCTCTGAGGTCCGCCCGGAGCGGCAGCGCACCGAGACGAGAGGGGCCGGAACGACGAAGGACCCGCCCGGGTCCGAGCCCGGGCGGGTCCTCCTCACGTCAACCGGCGCGTCAGTCGTCGCCCTGAAGAAGGGAGAACAGGCGCAGCAGCTCGGTGTAGAGCCACACCAGCGTCATCGTCAGGCCGAAGGCCGCCAGCCACGCCTCCTCGCGCGGGGCACCGTAGGCGATGCCGTCCTCGACCTGCTTGAAGTCCAGGGCGAGGAAGCAGGCGCCGAGGATGACGCCCAGCACGCCGAAGGCGATACCCAGGCCGCCGCTGCGCAGGCCCATCCCGTCGCCGCCGGCGAAGAGGGCGACGAGGCTGTTGACCGCCATCAGCAGGATGAAGCCGATCGCGGCGCCGATCACGTACCGCTGGAAGCGGCCCGTGACGCGGATCCACCGCTGCTTGTAGGCCACCAGCACGCCGGCGAAGACCGCCATGGTGCCGATCACGGCCTGCATGACGACGCCGGTCATGGCGCCGCCGCTGCCGAAGTAGGTGTTGAAGTACTCGCTGATCGCGCCCAGGAAGACGCCCTCGAAGACGGCGTAGGCCAGGATCAGCGCGGGGACGGGCTTGCGCTTGAAGCTCTGGACCATCGCCAGCACGAAGCCGATGAGGCCGGCGGCGACACCGACGCCGAGGCCGGAGCTGCTCGCCCCGTCCAGGGTGATCCAGGAGGCGACGGCCGCGAGGACCACCAGGCCGAGCGTCATGCCGGTGCGGCTGACGACGTCGTCCATCGTCATCCGGGTGCCGGCCGCCGCGGCGTACGGCGCCCACTCGCCCTGCTGCTGGCCCTCGGGGGCGTAGGGGTTCGCGGCGTAGGGGTTGCTTCCGCCTGCCTGCGCGTACGGGTTCCCACCGGTGGCCGTCGCGGCGCCGCCGGCCTGCGGCTGCGCGCCGTAGCCCGCGGTGCCGCCGTCGTGACTGAACCCCCGTCGCGAGAAGACCGGGTTGCTGCTTCTCATCTCACTCCTTTATGGCCACTGGTCGCAGCCAAGCTGCGAACACTGCCCCCAGGGTAATGGTTGGGCAAAGGGATTGCGCCAGCCCATGGACGGATCTTTACCCAAGGGTTCACGTCGCCGGCGCACCGGAGGAGACCGCCGGCGGAGAGGAGCGAGGTGCCCGGAGCCGGACTTGAACCGGCACGACCCGAAGGCCAGCGACTTTTAAGGTCGCCGTGTCTGCTTTCCACCACCCGGGCAGATCCTCGAGGCAGGGACGGTGTCCCCACGCTGGGTGCGGATACCCCCTCTGACGCGTCACCAGACTATCCGCCACCGCAGGTGCAACTCTCCTGCCCTGGAGTGATGTTGGCTGGAATTGACGGCTGTACGGCCGTTCAGCAAGCGGCCCCCGCACGCTGCCCGCCCCGGACCCCCGCGGCGGCGGATGTCATACCTGGGGATGACCCCGAAGGACCGGAATACCTCCTTCGGCTGGTGCCGATACCGGAGCCTGGGCTGATCCCCGCAGCCCTCCGACCAGGCAGCATGGACACGACCGAAAAGTGACCCCATGTGCGACACATGCGGGCCGCACGTATGACACGCGTACGACAGGAGCCCTCCCCGTGACCACCCTCACCCCCGGCGCCCCCGCCGCCCAGCCCGCGACGCGGACTGCCCCCGCGGCCACGGCCACCGAGCTGACCAAGGTCTACGGGCGCGGTGAGACGCAGGTCGTGGCGCTGGACGCGGTCAGCGTGGAGTTCGCGCGCGGGGAGTTCACCGCGATCATGGGGCCCTCCGGCTCGGGCAAGTCCACCCTCATGCACTGCATGGCGGGGCTGGACTCCGTCTCCGCCGGTTCGGCCCGGATCGGGGACACCGAGCTGACGGGGCTGAAGGACAAGCACCTCACCCGGCTGCGCCGCGACAAGATCGGCTTCGTCTTCCAGGCGTTCAACCTGCTCCCCACCCTGAACGCGCTGGAGAACATCACCCTCCCCATGGACATCGCCGGGCGCGCTCCCGAGCCGGAGTGGCTGGAGCGCGTGGTGCGCGCCGTCGGCCTGGAGGGGCGCCTCAAGCACCGCCCCGGCCAGCTCTCCGGCGGCCAGCAGCAGCGCGTCGCCGTGGCCCGCGCCCTCGCCTCCCGGCCCGAGATCATCTTCGCCGACGAGCCGACCGGCAACCTCGACTCGCGCTCCAGCGCCGAGGTGCTGGGCTTCCTGCGCAACTCGGTGCGCGAGCTGGGCCAGACGGTCGTCATGGTCACCCACGACCCGGCGGCCGCGGCCTACGCGGACCGGGTCGTCTTCCTCGCCGACGGCCGGATCGTCGACGAACTGCGCGAGCCCACGGCGGACACGGTCCTGGACCGGATGCGCAACCTGCCGGGGAGCAGGTCCCCGGTGGGGGCGCGCTCCGACTCCGACGCCCGCTGACCCCTCGCCGCCCGCCACCACACCCTGGATCCGTACACCCATGCTGAGAACCGCACTGCGCAACGTCCTCGCGCACAAGGCCCGGCTGCTGATGACCGTGCTCGCCGTCATGCTCGGCGTCGCCTTCGTCTCCGGCACCCTCGTCTTCACCGCCACCGTCTCCGACGCCTACACCAGGAGCGCCGAGAAGGGCTACGACCACCTCGACGTCCAGCTGCGCCCCGACAGCGGCGGCGCCGAGGGCCGCCCCGGTGAGGCGCCCGCGCTCACCGGGAAGCTGCTGGAGCAGGCCGCCGCGCTGCCCGGCACCGAGCGCGCCGTGGGCAGCGTCTCCGGCTTCGCCGCCCTCGCCGACAAGCAGGGCAGGCTGGTCGGCAAGGGCTGGTCGACCACCGGCGCCAACTACTACGGCACCGACGACGCCCGCTACCCGATGAAGGAGGGCCGGGCGCCCCGGGGCGCCGGCGAGATCGCGCTGGACGCCAGGAGCGCCGAGCGCGCCGGCTACCGCGTCGGCGACACCGCCCGCCTCTCGGTGGCCGGACCGGTACGCGAGGAGCGCGTCACCGGCATCTTCACCACCGACGACGGCAACGTCGCCGCGGGCGGCACCCTGGTGCTCTTCGACACCGCCACCGCCCAGGAACTCTTCGCCAGGAAGGGCGAGTTCAGCTCCGTCGAGCTGACCGCCCGCCCCGGCACCAGCCAGGCCGAGCTGAAGAAGCAGGCCGCCGCGATCCTGCCCGCCGAGGCCAAGGCGGTCACCGCGGACAAGCTCGCCGCCGACCAGGCCGCCGATATCGAGGCGGGCATGAGCGGCATGCGCACCGGCATGCTGGCCTTCGCCGGGATCGCCCTCTTCGTCGGCGTCTTCCTGATCGTCAACACCTTCACCATGCTGGTCGCCCAGCGCACCAAGGAGCTGGCGCTGCTGCGCGCGGTGGGCGCCAGCCGCCGCCAGGTGACGCGCTCGGTGCTGATCGAGGCCGCCACCGTCGGCGCCGTCGCCGCCCTGGTCGGCCTGGGCGCGGGCATCGGTATCGGGGCGGGGCTGCGCTCGCTGCTCTCCTCCATCGGCTCGACCGTGCCCGACGGTCCGCTGGTCGTCACGCCGGCGACCGTGCTGACCTCGCTGCTGGTGGGCGTGGTGGTGACGGTGGGCGCCGCCTGGCTGCCCGCGCGCCGGGCCGCGAAGATCCCGCCGGTGGCCGCGATGAGCAGCGTGCACGCGGTGGCGACCACCCGCACCCTGGTCGTCCGCAACACCATCGGCTCGCTGCTGGCCGGCGCCGGCGCCGCCCTGGTGCTCGCCGCGATCACCATGAGCGACGGCCGCGCGGCCATGGGCGGCGGCGCGGCGCTGCTGCTCGTCGGGGTGTTCGTGCTGACGCCGCTGCTCTCGCGCCCGGTGATCGCCCTGGCCGGGCCGATCCTGCGCCCCTTCGGGGTCTCGGGCCGCCTGGCGCGGCAGAACGCGGTGCGCAACCCGCGCCGTACCGCCGCCACCGCCTCGGCGCTGATGATCGGCCTGACGCTGGTCACGGGCCTGACGGTGATCGGCACCAGCATGGCCTCCGCCATCGACACGATGGCCACCTCCGCGATGAAGGCCGACTACCAGGTCTCCATGGCCAACGGCCCCCTGTCCCCCGAGGTCGGCGAGAAGCTGTCCGCCCTGCCGGAGGTCACCGCCGTCACACCCCTGCGCAACGCCCCGGTCCGCATCCACGGCGACGACGAGTTCCTGACCGCCGTCAACGGCAAGGACGCCCCGCAGCTGCTCGACCTGGACTTCACCGCCGGCTCCTTCGCGGACCTGAGCGGCCGGCACGCCATCGTCGACGAGGAGACCGCGCGCGAGAAGGGCTGGAAGCTCGGCGAGCGCATCCCCGTGACCTGGCAGGACAGCGCCAAGGGCGAGATCGAGATCTCGGGCGTCTACCAGGGCAACGAGATGGTGCGCGGCCTCATGCTCGACACCGCCGCCGTCGACGCGCACCTGGACCGGCCGCTCGACATGCTGGTCTTCGTCAAGACGAAGGACGGCGTCAGCGAGGCGGGCAAGGACCGGCTGGCGGCGGCGCTGGGCGACAACCCCGCGATCCGCGTCATGGACAAGCAGGACGTCTCCGAGGAGATCGCCGGCTTCTTCACCATGATGCTCAACGTCCTGTACGGGCTGCTGGGCATGGCGGTCGTCGTCGCGGTCCTCGGCGTGATCAACACGCTGGCGATGTCGGTCTTCGAGCGTTCGCAGGAGATCGGGATGCTGCGCGCGATCGGCCTGGACCGGCGCGGGGTCAAGCGCATGGTGCGGCTGGAGTCGCTGACCATCTCCCTGTTCGGCGGGGTGCTCGGCATCGGCCTGGGCGTCTTCCTGGGCTGGGCGGCCGGCGAGCTGATCGCGACCGGCCTGTCGACGTACTCCCTGGTCCTGCCCTGGGACCGGCTGGGCGTCTTCCTCGCCCTGGCCGCCCTGGTCGGCGTCATCGCGGCGCTGTGGCCGGCCCGGCGCGCGGCGCGGCTGAACGTACTGGCGTCGATCAAGAGCGAGTAGCGGCGCCACTCGCCGGCGCGGGCCGGGCTCTCCACGGGGGGAGCCCGGCCCGCGCCGTCGCGGCTCCGGGCCGTCGCGGCTCCGGGCCGTCCCCGGTCCTCAGAGGCTGTTGCCGAACCCCCGTCGTCCGCGCGAAGCGCGGGCGCAGCGGCGGTCGGTGCGTGCTCTCGGCGTGCGCCGTCGCAGGTCATGTGGCGGAGCCACCTGTCCTGCGACGGGGTGCGGCGAGAGTGCGTGCCGGGCGTCGGGGCGCAGACGGGGGTTCGGCAACAGCCTCTCACTCCCGCCAGGTCCTCGGCCGCAGCTCCAGGCCGGAGTCGCCCGCGGGGGAGGTGCGTACGCACAGCACCTGGTTCACGCCGATGCGGTTGCGTTCGAAGGAGAGCGCCGAGGCCGCCATGTACAGCCGCCAGACCCGCGCCCGCCCCAGGGAGGTCGCGGCCACCGCCGGCTGCCAGCCGGCCTCCAGGTTGGCCACCCAGGCCCGCAGGGTCAGCGCGTAGTGCTCACGCAGCACCTCCACGTCGCGCGCCTCCAAGCCCGCCCGCTCCAGGGCGCCCAGCGTCTCGCCCAGCGGGGCCAGTTCGCCGTCGGGGAAGACGTAGGCGTCGATGAACTCGTCGACGTGGTAGGCGGTTTCGGCCCGCCCCGTGGCGCGGGGGCGCCGGGAGATCTGGTGGTTGAGCAGCCGTCCGCCGGGCCGCAGCAGCCCGTGCAGCCGCCGCGCGTAGCGGCCGTAGGCGGCGGCGCCGACGTGCTCGGCCATCCCGATCGAGGCGACGGCGTCGTACGGGCCGTCGCCGACCGTCCGGTAGTCCTGCACCCTGATCTCCACCCGCCCGCCGAGCCCGGCCTGCGCGACGCGCTCGCGGGCGTACGCCGCCTGCTCGGCGGAGAGCGTGATGCCCACCACCCGCGCCCCGTACTCCCGCGCGGCGTGCAGGGCCAGCGAGCCCCAGCCGCAGCCGACGTCCAGCAGCCGCTGCCCGGGGCGCAGGCCGAGCTTGCGGCAGACGAGGTCGAGCTTGTCGTGCTGGGCCTGCTCCAGGGTGGCGCCCGGCGAGAAGTAGGCGCAGGAGTAGACCATGGTCGGCCCCAGGACCAGGGCGTAGAAGTCGTTGCCGACGTCGTAGTGGTGGCTGACCGCCGTCCGGTCGCGGCTGAGGGTGTGCAGCGGCCCCCGCCGGCGGCGGACCTCCTCGCGGGGCGGGCGCGGCGGCGGCCAGGGTCCGGCCAGCGCGAGGAGCGAGCGGGCGGCGGCGCGCTGACCGGCGGTGGGCAGGCGGCGGGGGGTGTCGGCCCGCTCCCAGAGCGCCCCGGCCAGCAGCTCCAGCGCCTCGTACAGATCGCCCTCGACGTCGAGCTCCCCGGCCACCCAGGCGCGGGCGAGGCCCAGTTCGCCGGGGCGCCACAGGAAGCGGCGCAGGGCGCGCGGGTGGCGCACGACCAGGGCGGGGGTGCCGTCGGGCCCGCGGACGCTGCCGTCCCAGGCCCTGATCCGCAGCGGCGGGGGCGCCCCGGTGAGCTGCTCGGTGATCTCGGACAGCCGCAGCGCGGCATCGGCCATGGCGCACCTCCGATACGCGGTCCGGCGGACGGTCTCCCCATACCTAACACGTCGGGCGGGTCCGTACAGTCCCCGTACACACCGAAGGGCGCCCTCCCCGCGTACGGGAGGAGCGCCCTTCGGAATGCGGACCGCGCGGCGTCAGGAGGCCTTCGCGGGCTCCTTGACCTCGGCCGGCTTGGCGACCGGTGTCGGCGGCTTGGCGGCCTGGTAGAACTCGTCGCGCGGGGACTCCATCGCGCCCAGCGAGACGACCTCGCGCTTGAGGAACATCGCCAGCGTCCAGTCGGCCAGCACCCGGATCTTCCGGTTGAAGGTCGGGACGGCCATGCCGTGGTAGCCGCGGTGCATGTACCAGGCCAGCCGGCCCTTGAGCTTCAGCTTGAACGGGCCGAGGTTGATCATGGCCACGCCCTTGTGCAGACCCAGACCGGCGACCGCGCCCTTGTTCGTGTGCTTGTACTCCTGCTGCGGGAAGCCGCGCATCCCGGAGATCACGTTGTCGCCGAGGACCTTGGCCTGGCGCAGCGCGTGCTGGGCGTTGGGCGGGCACCAGGCGCCCTCACCGACGGCGAGGTCGGGCACCTGGGCGTTGTCGCCGGCGGCCCAGACCCCGTCCATGCCCTTGACCTGCAGGGTCGGCAGCGTGTCCACGTGGCCGCGCGGGCCCAGCGGCAGGCCGTACTCGCGCAGGACCGGGTTGGGCTTGACGCCGGCGGTCCACACCAGGGTGTTGGTGTCGGCCTCCAGACCGTTCTTCAGCACCACACGGCCGTCGACGCAGGACTCCAGGGAGGTGCCGAGGTAGACCTCGATACCGCGCTGCTGGAGGTGGCGCAGGCCCCACTTGCCCAGCTCCGGGCCGACCTCGGGGAGGATCTTGTCGGCGGCGTCGACGAGGATGAAGCGCATGTCGTCGCGGCTGATGGAGGGGTAGTACTTGCACGCGTCGCGCGCCAGGTCCTCCACCTCGCCTATGGTCTCCGCGCCGGCGAAGCCGCCGCCGACGAAGACGAAGGTCAGCGCCTTGCGCCGCAGCTCGGCGTCGTTGGTCGACTCGGCCTTGTCCAGCTGCTCCAGCACGTGGTTGCGCAGGCCGATGGCCTCCTCCACGCCCTTCATGCCGATGCCGGTCTCGGCGAGGCCGGGGATCGGGAAGGTGCGGGAGACCGCGCCCAGCGCGACGACCAGGTAGTCGAAGGGCAGCTCGTAGGACTCGCCGACCAGCGGCCGGACGGTCGCCACCTTGCGCTCCTGGTCGATGTGGACGACCCGGCCGGTGAGCACCTCGGCGCCGGGCAGCACCCGGCGCAGCGGCACCACGACGTGGCGGGGGGAGATGCTGCCGGCGGCAGCCTCGGGGAGGAAGGGCTGGTACGTCATGTACGAGCGGGGGTCGACGACCGTCACGGTCGCCTCGGCGTAGCGCATCTTCTTGAGGATGCGACGAGCCGCGTACAGGCCGACGTATCCGCCGCCTACGACGAGGATCCTGGGACGCTCCGTGGTGCTCATGCAATCGAGTATCCAGCACCCCGCGGGGGGTCGCTCGTGAGGGGGTTCACAAGCTTTCCCGGGGGTGGTGCTACACTGCGCGGCCGCACTTTCCGGACCGCGCCACGGTACCGGGGCTACCGGCGGACACATCCCTCCCACCTGCGGTTTCGTACGGCACGGGGGGCGATGTCACGGCCGTATGAAGGGTGGATCGCACCCTTGTGACGGCCAGGGCTCAGCTGGGCGGGCGCATGGGGGCCAACCGGTCCGAAATCCATGTGAAAATCTTCACGAAGTTCGTCGCGGCGGCCCCGCGAGAGGGCGTTGCGGAGTCTTCGGACGCATCCTCAGACGCAGCTGAGGGCGATGCCGTCCAGGATGTCGTGCTCGCTGGCGACCACCTCCCGGGCGCCGGTGCGCTCCATGACCGCCAGCAGGATGAGGGCGCCCGCCGCGATCACGTCGACGCGGCCCGGGTGCATGACCGGGATCGCCGCGCGCTCCTCCTGGCTCGCGGTGGTCAGGCGGCGGGTCAGCTCGCGCACGCGCGCCAGCGGGACGCGGCTGTGGTGGACGGCGGCGGGGTCGTAGGCCGGGAGGTCCAGCGCGATCGCCGCCAGCGTGGTCACCGAGCCGGCCAGGCCCACCAGGGTCGCGGCCCCGTCCAGCGGTACGGACCGCGCCGCCTCGTCCAGCGCCGCCGCGATGTCGGCGCGGGCCGCGTCGAGCTGGGCGGCGGTGGGCGGGTCGGAGAAGTGGTGGCGCTCGGTGAGGCGCACGCAGCCGATGTCGAGCGAGCGCGCGGCGTCCACGTGTGCGCCGCCGAGGACGAACTCCGTGGAGCCGCCGCCGATGTCGACCACCAGGTACGGCGCCTCGAACCGCCCGCTCAGCTCCCGCGTCGCGCCGGTGAAGGAGAACTCCGCCTCCTGCCCGCCGGTGATCACCTCCGGCTCCACGCCCAGGATGTCCACCACGCCGCGCACGAAGTCCGCGCGGTTGTCCGCGTCGCGGGAGGCGGAGGTGGCGGCGAACCGGACGCGCTCGGCGCCGAGTCCGGCGATGACGCCGGCGTACTCGCGGCAGGCGGCGAAGGTGCGCTCCAGCGCCTCGGGGGCGAGGCGGCCGGTGCGGTCGACGCCCTGGCCCAGGCGCACGATGGCCATCCGGCGGTCGAGGTCCGTCAGCCTCCCGGTCGCGGGGTCGGCGTCCGCGACGAGCAGGCGGATGGAGTTCGTACCGCAGTCGATCGCGGCGACGCGGGTCACGCGGCGGGCTCCGGGCTCTCCGGTCCGGCGGCGCTCTCGGGTCCGGCGGCGCTCTCCGGCTCCGCGCCGCAGGCGTCCTGCGGGCTCACGCAGGGGCCCTTGCGCCACCACTCGGGGAGCATCGCGATGGCCTCGTCGCCCAGCGGGTTCACCCCGGGGCCGGCGGCGAGGGAGTGGGCGACCAGCACGTGCAGGCACTTCACCCGGTCCGGCATCCCGCCGGCGCTGGGGAAGCCCCGCAGCACCTCCAGCTCGTCGCGGCGCGCGAGGTAGTCCTCGTGGGCCCGGCGGTAGGCGGCGGCCAGCTCCGCGTCCTCGGCGAGGCGGGCGGACATCTCCTTCATCACGCCGTTCGCCTCCAGCGTGCCGATGGCGGAGGCGGCGCGCGGGCAGGTCAGGTAGTAGAGCGTGGGGAAGGGCGTCCCGTCGGGCAGGCGCGGGGCGGTCTCCACCACGTCGGGGTTGCCGCAGGGGCAGCGGTGGGCGACGGCCCGCGTACCGCGCGGGGTACGGCCGAGCTGGGCACGTACGGCGGCGAGGTCCGCGTCCGTGGGAAGGGTGTGCGGGGTGGCGGGCGGCGGTGTTTCCATGGGTCCGATCTTCTCAGAGCCGACACACCCCCCGCCTCCGGCCGCCCAGAGCCTGCCGGGCGTCGCTACCGGTCCGCTGTGTCCACGCCGTCGAGGAGGTTGTCGTACCAGGGGCGGTCCGCCGCCCCGTCACCGTCGCGGTCGCGTTCCGCGTCCGCCGAGCCGTCCCGGACCGTGTACGAGGTCTCGCCGGGGGTGACGTAGTGGAGGCGCTCGCGGGCCTGGCGGCGGAGGTACTCCTCGTCCTGCCAGCGGGCCTTCTCGTCGCGCAGGCGCTCCACCCGGGCCGCCGAGCGCTCCTTCTCCGTGCGCTGGTCGGCGATCTCCGCGCGCTGGGACACGTACTGCCGCATCGGGTACGCCAGCGCGACGATCAGCGCGCACAGGACCAGTGCGAGGAGGGCCGCCCGGCCGGTGAGCCTGCTGCGCCGCACGGGGCGGGCGCGGTAGACGCGCTCGGACGCCCGCACGACGGCCTGCTCGCCGAGCAGCCGCAGCCGGGTGGTGGTGGAGAACCGATCCTTGGGTGGCATCGCCCCTACCGTAATGCGCCGCACACCTGCCCGAGGCGCACGGCGCAGATTCGTGCGCCGGCAAGACGGCAAAGCGCGCCGGGCGCCCGGGAGATGGGGCGCGTACGGGCCCCCGTACGCCGACGGCCGCCCCCGGCGAAGGGGCGGCCGTCGGACGTACCGCAGTGGCTACCGGCCGAAGCGCGGGAAGGCGCCGCGGCCCGCGTAGACGGCGGCGTCGTCGAGGATCTCCTCGATGCGCAGCAGCTGGTTGTACTTCGCGACGCGCTCGGAGCGGGCCGGGGCGCCGGTCTTGATCTGGCCGCAGTTGGTGGCGACGGCCAGGTCGGCGATGGTGACGTCCTCGGTCTCGCCGGAGCGGTGGGACATCATGCACTTGAAGCCGTTGCGCTGGGCCAGCTCGACCGCGTCGAGGGTCTCCGACAGCGAGCCGATCTGGTTGACCTTCACCAGCAGCGCGTTGCCCGCGCCCTCCGCGATGCCGCGGCCCAGGCGCTCGGGGTTGGTGACGAACAGGTCGTCGCCGACGAGCTGGACCTTGTCGCCGAGGCGCTCGGTGATGGCCTTCCAGCCCTCCCAGTCCTCCTCGTTCAGCGGGTCCTCGATGGAGACCATCGGGTACGAGTCGACCAGGTCGGCGTAGTAGTCGATCATCTCCGCGGCGGTGCGCTCCTTGCCCTCGAAGACGTACGTGCCGTCCTTGTGGAACTCGGAGGCGGCGACGTCCAGGGCCAGCGCGATGTCCTGGCCGGGGACGTAGCCGGCCTTCTCGATGGCCTCGACGATGAGGTCGAGCGCCTCGCGGTTGGAGGCGAGGTCGGGCGCGAAGCCGCCCTCGTCGCCCAGGCCGGTGGACAGGCCGCGCTCCTTCAGGACCCCCTTGAGGGTGTGGTAGACCTCCGCGCCCCAGCGCACGGCCTCGGAGAAGGTCTCCGCGCCGATCGGGGCGATCATGAACTCCTGGATGTCGACGTTGGAGTCCGCGTGGCTGCCGCCGTTGAGGATGTTCATCATCGGCACGGGCAGCACGTGCGCGTTGGGGCCGCCCAGGTAGCGGAAGAGCGGCAGGTCGGAGGCCTCGGAGGCGGCGTGCGCCACGGCGAGGGAGACGCCGAGGATGGCGTTGGCGCCGAGCGAGGACTTGTCCTCGGTGGCGTCCAGGTCGAACATCGCCTGGTCGATCAGCCGCTGCTCGGTGGCGTCGTAGCCCACCAGCTCCGGGCCGATCTGCTCGATGACGGCGAGGACGGCCTTCTCCACGCCCTTGCCGCCGTAGCGCGACATGTCGCCGTCGCGCAGTTCGATGGCCTCGAAGGCGCCGGTGGAGGCGCCGGAGGGGACGGCGGCACGGCCGGTGCTGCCGTCGTCGAGGCCGACCTCGACCTCGACCGTGGGGTTGCCTCGGGAGTCCAGGATCTCGCGGGCTACGACGACGTCGATCGACGGCACGGTTTCTCCTTCGAAAGGATGGCCGGCGGCGCGGGTGCGGTGCCGGCACAGGACTGGTGCGGGACCGAGCCTAACGGGTTGCCGGTCGATCAACCGTGGAGGGAGCGGTGTGCGGGCCGCACGGCGCGGGTGCGCGCTCGTGGGTCGCGAAGGATGTGCGCCCGCGGACCGCGGGGCGGCCGGGAGTCCCCTCCCGGCCGCCCCGTACGGGCTGCTGCGGATCCGTCAGGTGATCTTCAGCCGCTGGCCGGGGCGGATGAGGTTCGGATTGCCGCCCACCGTCTCGGAGTTGGCGGCGTAGACCTCCGCCCAGCCGCCGTCCACGCCGTGCTTGCGGGCGACGGTGTGCAGGGTGTCGCCGGGGCGCACGACGTACATCGCCCGGTAGACCGTGCGCGAGCCGCGCTTGGCGTCCGCCTGGGCCGATCCGTTCGAAGACCCCTTCGAGGGTGCCGCGGTCGCCGGGGGTGCCTGGCGGACACGGGCCCGCTCGGCGGCCGTCTCGGGCGCCGCGGAGCCGCGGCTGAGTCCGGCGCGCGGGCCGCAGTTGGGCCAGGCGCCGGGGCCCTGCATCCGCAGCAGCCGCTCGGCGACGGCGATCTGCTCGTGCTTGGAGGCCAGGTCGGCACGCGAGGCGTAGCGGTGGCCGCCGGCGGCGGCCCAGCTGGACCGGGAGAACTGCACCCCGCCGAAGTAGCCGTTGCCGGTGTTGATCGCCCAGTTGCCGCCCGACTCGCACCGGGCGACCTTCTCCCAGGTGTCGATCGGGGCGGCCGCGGCCGGGGCGGCGCCCACGAGGGGGAGGGCCACTGCCGCCCCGAGGAGCAGCGCGATCCGCTGGGTCGCGCTGGTCGTGCTGTCCGCGGCAGGAAGATCCGAATGCTGCATGACATTCACTTCTCACCGACGCCTACGAGGTGAGCTGTCGGGTTCGGGACTGGTGAGTGCCCGGCCGCGTGTGCTCCCACACGGCTTCACCCCAAGCCGGTCGGGTCCGCCGACGGCGGACCGCTCCCGGCACTTACCTGGGTCCCCCGTTCCTGTCCGCGGTGCGCTTGCGCAGGTGTCCGGTGAACGCCGACAGGATTCGGCGAGGCGATCACCGGTGCCCGCCGTTGGCGAGCGAGGCGACGGTAAGCACACAAACATCCCGTGTTCAAAGATTTCGGACGATACGTCAGCTCGCGTCGCCGGGTCGCCGATCGGGGCCCCGGGGACGCGGTCCGGCCGCCGTGGGCACGCAAAGCGCAGGTGGACACCGGGCCGGGCGAAGGTGCGGCCGTACGACGGGAAGCGGGCCGCCGGTAAACCCGGCGGCCCGCTTTTCGTTCGTACGCCCCACAGTGCCCGGTGCGGGCTAGCGCTCGCGGCCGGTGCTCACCACTGGCCCAGCAGACCGGACTGACCAGCGGGGATGGACTCCGCCGTGGCGCTCTGCGCCTCGTCGATCAGCTGGCCGAGGGTGTCGGCGGGGGTGGGCAGGACGCTGTCCGCGCGGTTCTTGACGCGCTTTTCACCCGATCGGCCCGGGGCCTGTGCGGCCGGGGCGCCGGGGTCGGCGGGCGCGGCGGTCGGCAGCTCGCCGGCCAGGGGGTCGATCAGGGGGTCGATCAGCGGGTCGAGGACGTCCGCGGGGGTGGGCAGCGTGGGGGCGCCGATCGTCCCGTCGAACTCGACGGGCGCGTTGTCCGGCGTACCGCGGTGCCTGCCCTTGCCGCTGCCGTTGCCCTGCTCGCCGCGGCCCTCGGCGGACTCCGGACCGCGGTGCCTGCCGCCGCCGTCGGTGAACGCCTCGTCGCCGCTCCCGGGCTCCGCCGTGTGCTCGCGGGCCCTGGTGTCCTGGCGGGCGTAGTCGGGGTAGTCCCGGCCCGGGTCGATCTCCGGGTTCCCGGCGTCCTGGCGCAGTCCGCCGAGGTCGGCGCAGCGCGGGAAGGCGTCGGGGCCCTCCGCGTTGAGGATCTGCTCGCCGACGGCGATCTGCTGGCCGCGGCTGGCGTAGTCGGGGCGGTCGGCGTAGTCGCGGCCGCCGTGCTCGTCCCACTGCTCGCGGGTCAGCTGCAGGCCGCCGTAGTAGCCGTTGCCGGTGTTGGCGCTCCAGAGGGCGTCGCTCTCGCACTGGGCGACCTTGTCCCAGGTCTTGCCGTCGGCCGCGAAGGCGGCGCTGCCGGCGGCGGCCAGCAGCGGCAGGGCGACGGCGCTGGTGACGCCGGCGGTCACGACGAAGGCGGGCGCCTGTCGGGGGCGACGGTGACGACCGTTCCCGGTGAGCATGCGTATGCCTTTCGTTCAACCGTACGTTTCGAGAGTTGGCGGTGAACATAGCCGTGTTGCGTGCCGGATCACAAGTCGATGGCCCCCGGATAACGCGTACATCACGGAATGTCCCCCGTCCCGCCACAAGGGGTTGACGCGGCCGCCCCCTTTACAGGCGGCCGAGCGGTGTGAACTCCACCGGCAGGGTGCGCAGTCCGCGCATGATGAGGCCGCCGCACACCCTGCCGCCCGCCCAACTCCAGTCCCGTGGCGGCGAAGCGCCCTATCAGGGTGCGATACCGCCCCTGAATCGGCCGGTCACGAACAGCTGCGGGAGAGTCGGTCGCCTATACGCGGGCACGCCCCGCTCCTTGGCGTTGAGCACCTCCATGGCCACCGACCACGCACCCCGTTTCCACCAGGTCAACTGCCGCTCGCGCACCGCGCCGACTGATCCCCAGATGTCGGGCATATCTGCCCAGGACAGACCGTGGCGGAGGCGGTAAAGCATCCCCTTGAACTGCTCACGGATGTCGTACTTGCCCGTGAAGTGCTTGGCCGGGAGAAGAGGATTCACTGCGGCGACGACCGCTTGCCACTGCTCATCCGTGGGGTCCGGCGGTACGAGCATGCCGTTGTCCCAGTGCCAGGCGGTCACCTGGCACTGCACGCCGGGCTTCTGAAGGTGGGTGACGTCACCGAAGGTGACGCGGATGTCGAACATGTCGAAGACCTGCTTCATCTCCTCCAGCGTCATGCCGCCAGACCGGCCTTCGATGCCGGTCACGAGCGCAGCCAGGTTGCGGGCCCGCCCCTCCGACTCCTTGTAGTTGTCCAGCCATTCCTTGGCGATCTTGCGTTGCTCCTCCATCTCACCGAGTTCGTCCCGGAGTTTCCTCGTAGCGGCAGCGGCAACGGCGGGATCCATGCCGGCCTGGAGGTACTTCGGGACTTCGGTAAGGATCAGCAGTTCCTGCCTGCCCATCTTGCGCTCCAAGTCCTGCACACGCGCGGCATACCTCGCCTTGTCGCCGGACCTGCTGAGCACCCACTCGTTCACCGTGGCGTGGAGGTGGACCTCGTCCTTGAGGAGCGCCCCCAGTTCATCCCAGACGGCCTTCTCGATCTCGTCGGCGTTGAAGTACGGTTCGGCGCAGGACATGCCCTTCTGACCGGTCCCCTTGTCCCTCTTCGGAACGAGGCCCTGACACCGGTAGCCACGGTTCGCTTCGGAACCCTGGTTGCTTCCAGTGAAGACAAGGCCGCAGTGTCCCTGGATACGGCCGGTGAGGGGGTAGACACGGTTTCTTCCACGACCGTTCTGGAAGCCGATCTCGGACATGGCTGTCGCCAGGGCTTCAGCACGCTCCGCGGTGACGATGCGGGGGACTCCGATCCTGACCTGGTCACTGTGGACCGGCACTCCGTCGTCGCAAAGGGTGGTGCCGGGACTCTTGTCGCGCTTGGCCTTGCGGTAGAGCACGTATCCGCCGTGCAGGCTTTCGTGGTGAAGGCGGCTTCGCAGGTTGGCAGCGGTCCAGGGGACGCCGCTTCGGGTGAGGAAGCCGCATTTGTTGAGTTTCCCAGCGGCTTCAGTGAAGTTCATGCCGTCGTCGACGACGAACCCGATCGCCATGGAGAGGGTCATGGCTTCGCGGTTGTCGGAGACGAGGACGGACATCTTCTTCCTGCGTCCGATGCCGCCGTTCTCGTCGATCGCGATCCGGTAGCCGTACGGGGCGGGGCCACCGGGCCAGCCACCGTAGCCGATCTTGAATTCCTTACCGGCGACCACTCGCTCCTTGATCCGGCGCCATTCCATCTCGGCGAGCCGTACGTACTGGGCGAACGACTGCCAGCCCCCATCGGCGCTGGTGTCGATGCCTTCTTTGACCGAGATGAAGTGGATGCCGATGTCCCCCATCTGCCACGCCCAGTTGTACGCGGCGCGGATGGTGCGGCCGACGCGGTCGACGGAGGGGATGAGGATGCGGTTGAAGCGGCCCTCATCGGCATCGGCGACGAGGCGGTCCATGCCGGGTCGGGATTCGAGAGCTCCGGACACAGCTTGGTCTACGTAGTCGCCGTAGACGGTTGCCTGGGGGTTGCGGGTGAGCCAGTCGTTGCACACGGCATCCTGGACTTCGAGACCGAAGCCGTTGAGCTGATCCGTTGTCGAAACTCGTCGATACCTGGCGACGGTGATCGGCGCTGCCGCATGCAGGCGCGAGCGTGCCACAATGGGCATGTCACTCCCTCCAGAGTGGCCATACCTCGGGGTGGTCAGAGACCCGCGAGGCAGGTTGAGGCCCCTGCGCTGTCGGCGCGGGGGTCTTGATCGTTTTAGGGGAGTGTACGCCGCCGAATGGACCCCGAGGGGAAAAACGGCAGAAAGGAAACAAAGGCCAAATGGGTCGATCGTCAGTGCCAGGATACGGTCGAAGTCATGCATGACCGATCAACTCCCGAGCCACCGGACCTCTTCAGCTGGGAATTCGCCGCCGATCCGTACCCCACGTACGCCTGGCTGCGCGAGCACGCTCCGGTACACCGGACCAAACTGCCCAGTGGGGTCGGGGCATGGCTCGTGACACGGTACGCGGACGCCCGCCAGGCCCTTGCCGACCCGCGGCTGTCCAAGAACCCGGTGCACCACGCCGAACCCGGGAAGACCGGCATCCCGGGCGAGCGCAGCGCCGGGCTCATGACGCACCTGCTCAACATCGACCCGCCCGACCACACCCGGCTGCGGCGCCTCGTGTCGAAAGCCTTCACCCCCCGACGGACCGCCGAGTTCGCGCCACGCGTGCAGGAGCTCACCGACCAACTCATCGACTCCTTCGCGGAGAAGGGGAGCGCGGACCTCATCCACGAGTTCGCCTTCCCGCTGCCCATCTACGCCATCTGCGACCTGCTGGGCGTACCGGCTGAGGACCAGGACGACTTCCGCGACTGGGCCGGCATGATGATCCGCCACGGCGGAGGACCCCGTGGCGGGGTGGCCCGCTCCGTGAAGAAGATGCGCGCCTACCTCGCCGAGCTGATCCACCGGAAGCGGGAGAACCTCGGCGACGACCTGATCTCCGGGCTCATCAAGGCCTCCGACCACGGCGATCACCTCACCGAGAACGAGGCCACAGCCATGTGTTTCGTACTCTTGTTCGCTGGTTTCGAGACGACCATCAACCTCCTCGGCAACAGCGTCTACACGCTGCTCCGCAATCCAGTGCGGCTCGCACGGTTTCGAGAGTCCCTGGCGGCCGGAGAGACCGGCCTTCTCGAAACGGGAGTCGAGGAGCTGCTCCGCTACGACGGTCCGGTGGAGTTGGCGACCTGGCGGTACGCGACCACGGGTCTCACCATCGGAGGGCAGGACATTCCGGTCGGCGATCCGGTCCTCGTCGTGCTCGCCGCTGCCAACCGGGACCCGGCACGCTTCGAGGAGCCGGACACGCTCGACCTCACGCGGCGCGACAACCAGCACCTCGGCTACGGGCACGGCATCCACTACTGCCTGGGGGCCCCTCTCGCACGTCTGGAAGGACAGACAGGGCTCCGTACGCTCCTGACCCGACTCCCGGACCTGCAACTCGCCGTGGCTCCCTCGGAATTGCGCTGGCGGGGCGGACTCATCATGCGGGGGCTGCGGGAGCTGCCCGTGCGGTTCTAGGTCCTGTCCGGAGTCCTGTCCGGATTTCGGGGGCCCTCAGGCGCTGTCACGGGCCGTCTTCTCCGCTGCCAGGATCGCGTCGCGGTAGGCGCGGGCCGCCTGGCGCAGGGCCGTTTCCGGGTCCACGCCGGCCGCTTCGGCCCGTAGCGCCAGGGCGAGCAGCTCGGTGCCGAGGCCCGCGGTCTGCGGCAGGGGTACGTCCAGGTCGGCGCCGCGGGCGCGCGAGGCCAGCTTCGCGGCGAGGGCGAGGGCGGGCTGGGCGAGCGGGACGCCCTCGGTGACCGACTCGCGGCCCTTCTCCCGCGCCTTCGCCCGCAGCCAGTGCTCCTTGACCTCCTGCGGGGTCTGGGCGCTCTCCTCGCCGAAGAGGTGCGGGTGGCGGCGGATCAGCTTGTCCACGAGGGCGCCGGCCACGTCGTCGACGGAGAAGGGCTCCTCCTCGTGCTCCTCGGCGATGCGGGAGTGGAAGAGGACCTGCAGCAGTACGTCGCCCAACTCCTCGCGCAGCGCCGCGCGGTCGCCCAGCTCGATGGCCTCGACCAGCTCGTACGCCTCCTCCAGGCCGTACGCGACGAGGCCCTCGCTGGTCTGGCCGCTGCTCCACGGGCAGTCGCGGCGGATGCGGTCCATCACCTGGACCAGGTCGATGAGCCGGGCGCCGGGCAGGTCGTAGGAGCCGGGCAGCAGCTCCAGCGCCGGCATCTCCTCGCGGCCGGAGCCGGCCAGGCGCGCCAGCCCGTCGGTGAGCGCCGCGTCGCCCTCGGCGGAGGTGAGGACGACGACGGTGCGCCCGCCGTCGCGGCACTCCTCGACCAGCTCGCGGGCCGGGGGGACCTCCCCGGTCTCCACCCCCACCCCGGCCTCGCGCAGGTACGGCAGCTGCGGATGCCCCGGCTCGGCGCACAGCACCCGGTCGGCGCCGCGCAGCACCTCCCAGGCCGGCCAGGAGAGCAGCCCGGGGGCGACCCGGTGGGAGGTGGTCAGCAGCACGATGCGCCCGTTGTCGTTCACGGTACGAGGGTAGGTCCTGGCGTACGGGGTGCCGGTGTACGCCCAAGGCTCATCCGCTGTTCACCGCTCGGCCCCCCTGCCGTCCCCGGACGTGCCACCGGGGCGCGGCATCGTGCTGCCCCTATGAGAACGCCGTGGCCCCTGCGGCCTGCCCCCACGCCCGGCCTCGCCGAGAGCGCCGCCTATCTGGCCCGCGCGTCCAGCCCGCCGCCCGCCGTGACGCGCGCCCTGGGTGAGCTCCTCGCCACCCGGTTCGCGTCCGCCGGCGCCTCCCCCTCCGGATCCTCGGCGTCCGCCGCCTTCGACGCCCTGCTGCACGCCGGGCGTACCGCGCTGGACTGCGGGCAGCCCGCGCTGGCGCTGGAGCTGGCCGACAGCGCCCTCGGGCGGCGGCGCGCCTCCCGTGCCGCCTGGCGGCTGCGCGCCGGGGCGCTGGAGGCGCTGGGGCGGGCGACGCAGGCGGTCGAGGCGTACGAGCGCCATCGCGCCCTCACGCCGCGGGGTGATCCCGCCGCCGCGTACACCGCGCTGCTGGAGAGGCGCCGACTGCTGCTGGAGGCCGCCGAGTTGGCGCCGGGCAGCGCCTTCGCGGCGGCCGTACACGAGGAGCTGCCGCCCGAGGAGGTGCACGCCGCCTTCACCGACCGGCTCACCGCCGCCCTGCGCGAGCACGGCGCGGCGGTCCCGGAGGTGCGGCGCCTGGCGCGGCTCTACGCGGCGTACCGGCTGATCGTCGCGCACGGCCGGATGGCCGATCCGGCGCTGGCCGGCACCGCGCCGCTCTCCGCCGGCGATCTGCGCAACCGGCTCGCGGGGCGCCCGGTCGCCCTCGTCGCCCCCGGCGGCCCCACGCCGCCCGAGGACGGCTCGCTCGTCCTGCGCTGCGGCAGCTTCCGCGCCGACGAGCGCGCCGACGGGCATGTCACCACGGTCGCGGCGGGCACCAAGTGCCTGGACCGGCCGGTGGCGTACCGCATCATCCTCGGCGAGGACCTCACCGCCTGGCGCGAGGCGCTGCGCACGGCCGTCCCCGGCGCCCAGCGCTATCTGGGCGACGAGTCGCTGCGCCGCCCGCTCACCGACCCGGCGCTGCTGGCCGGGGGCGCCCCCGCGGCGCCGGCCGTGACGATGGCGCTGCTCCTCGACTTCCTCGACGCCACCCCCCACGTGCGGCTGTACGGCTCCGAGCGGCTTACCGCCGCCGACCGGGACCGCCTCAAGGAGACCAGGACCGTCCTGCGATGACCCCTCCCGCCCAGCACCCCGTCCAGCACGCCGTCCAGCACGACACCCGGCACCCCGCCCCGCCCCGCAAGCGCCGCACCGCCTTCGTCTGCCGCGTCCACGCCCCGCAGGGGTACGAGACCCTCCCCGCGCTGCTGCGCAGCCTCGCGCTGTCCAACCCGGCGGTGTGCGAGGACTTCCTCGTCCTGCACGCCGGGGCGCCGCCGGCCCTGGACGCGGCCCGCCCGCTCCACCCGCGCCTGCACAGCCGCCCCCTGGACGCGGACCTGTCGGGCTACGACACCCTCGTCGAGCTGGAGGCGCACTGGACGCTCGCCCCGGAGCTGGCCGTCCAGCGCACCCCGGCGCCCGCGCCGCCGCTGGCCGACACCGACTTCCGGGCAGCGTACTTCCGCCTCAAGGGCGCCAAGCACCCTGAGCTGACCGTGCACTTGGGGCTGCCGCTGCTCACGGAGCGCCCGAGCGTGGACCTGGCCCGTACCGTCGCGCTGGCGCTGCGCGAGCAGGGGCGCTACGAGGAGGCGGTCGAGGCGCTGAGCGGCGTGCTGGAGCGGGCCGGGGCCGACCAGCCGCGCTTCCACGAGACGCTCGGCTCGCTGCTGGTCGCCGTCTCGCGCTACGCCGAGGCCGAGACGCACCTGCTGCTGGCCACCGCCTCGCCGGAGGTGGCGCCCAAGGCGTTCAGCCAGCTCGCCCGGCTCGCCTGGCTGCGCGGCGAGGAGGCGGCGGCGCGGGAGTACGCGGCGGACGGACTGGACGCGGAGCCCGTCAACCGGGCCTGCCGCGCCTACTTCACCGGCGAGGCGGGCGGCGGGCACCCGCCCGAGGAGCCCGAACACCCCTCCCCCGGCGAGCAGTTCGCGCACGCCGCGCTCTACGCCACCGGCCAGGAGAACGCCGGCGACAAGCTGCTCCCCGAGGCCGTACGCCTGTGCGTGCACCCCGACAGCGCCCCCGACACCGGCCCCGCCCGCTGGCACCCCGTCCCCGTCCACCGCCTCTTCGACGAGCGGGCGCTGGCCGAGGTCAACGCCCGCCGGGGCCTGGTCGTGGGCGGCGGCGGCCTCTTCCTCCCCGACACCATGCCCAACGGCCACAGCGCCTGGCAGTGGAACATCCCCGACGCGCTGCTGGAGCGCATCACCGTCCCGCTCGCCGTCTTCGCGGTCGGCTACAACGTCTTCGACGGACAGGGGGTGTTCGAGCAGGACGGCGCCCCGCGCCGCGCCCGCTTCCGGCGCAGCCTGGCCACGCTCACCGAGCGCGCCGCCTTCTTCGGCCTGCGCAACCACGGCTCCGTCGAGAAGGTCCGCGAGCTGCTCCCGCCCCACCTGCGCGAGAAGGTCCGCTACCAGCCCTGCCCCACCACCGTCTTCCGCAAGCTGCTCCCCGACTGGAGCGACCCGGGCAGCGGGGAGCGGACGGACACGGTGCACATCAACTGCGCCTACGACCGCGCCACGTTGCGCTTCGGCCAGGGCTACGGGCACTTCCTGGCGGAGATGGCCAAGGCGGTACGGGCGCTGGGCGGGCTGGCCGAGGTCCGCTGCGCCCCGCACACCCCGGCCGACGAGCGCTTCGTCCACGACCTGCGCCGCGAGCACGGCATCGCGCTGCCCGTGGACCCGCTCTACGACCGCTCCAACACGGAGGTCCGCGCGCTCTTCCGCCGAACGAAGCTGGTCATCGGCATGCGCGGGCACGCCGGGATGATCCCCTTCGGCTGCGGTACGCCCATCCTCAGCCTCGTCTCCCACCCGAAGCTGGGCTACTTCCTCTCCGACATCGACCGCCCCGAGTGGGGGATCTCCGTCCACGAGCCGCGTCTCGGGGCGCTGCTCGCCGAGCGGGCGGGCGCGCTGCTGGCGGACCACGCGGCGGCGGTCGCGGACGTACACGACCGCCAGGAGCTGCTGTGGCGGCTGACGCGGGAGAACCTGGGCGCGCTCCACCGGGACTTCGGACCGACGGCGCCCGCCGGCGCCGTGCCGGGGCCGCGGCTCACTGCGGAAGCCGCTCCTGGGCCGGCTGCGCGGCGGCCTGCTTCAGCCACGGGAGTCTGACGTCCTGCAGCGTCCCCTTGCGCAGCGCCTGGGCGTCCCAGCGGCCGAAGCGCGGGTTGACGTCGATGTCCAGCTCCCTGGCCGCCTTCTCCAGCGCGGCGCCCAGCGCCTGCTGGTCGCCGGAGAACGTCCGCATCAGCCGGGCGAACTGGGCGTCCTGGCGGGCGAAGGCGTCCAGCTGCGAGGGGGCGACGCCGCCCTGCAGCGCGGCGGCCTCCAGCGCCTTCGCGCTGCCGAAGCGCTTCTCCAGCGCGGTGCGCGCGGCCCCGGTCTCCGCCGCGCTGGGCTGCCCGGCGCCCGTGTCGGCCGCCGCGCGGTCCAGGACGCGCTCGAAGAGCATCGTGTAGAGCATGCCGCGCGCCAGCTCGGGCGTCTTGGCGACCAGCGCCTCGCCCTTGGGCGCGGCGAGCTGCGCCTCGCGCACGGCCGTCACCCGCGACTGGACCTGCGCCACCGTGATGCGCTCCCCGTCCAGCGTGGCCGCCGCGCCGGGATGCTCCGTACCGCCGCCGCAGGCGCTCAGCAGCGGCACGCCGGCGAGGGCCAGCAGCACGGCGAGGCCGCGGGCTGTCTTACGGGGGGCGGGGTTGCGCATGGGGACCTCCGTGGGCGGGGGCTGCCGGGCGTGTGCGCTCACGAGTGTGTGAACCGGATCACGATCTTAGGGATCCGGGGCGCCCGGCACTACACCTTCGACACGGCCGGCTCAAGTTCTCCTGGTGTTAGCGGGACGTACACCGGGTCACCAGAAGGTGTCCGCGTGACCACAACCGAAACCCCCGTCCGGCGGACCGCCCCCGCCGCGATACCGGCGGACGCCCCCGCCGCCGCCCGCCCCCACCGCTACGACGTCGACGCGATCCGGCTGCTCGGCTCGTCCGGGGTGATCCTCTCGCACGTGGGCGCGCTGTCCATCGAGGCCGTGGGCCGCACGGCGGACAACGGGCCGGCCGCCTACTGGGCCGGGATGGCCGCCAACGCGCTGGGGGCCTACGCCGTACCGGTGTTCTTCGCCATCGCCGGCTGGGCGGTGCTCTCCGGGGCGCCGCCCAAGGACGAGGGCCGGATGCTGCGGCGGCTGCGCACCACGCTGGTGCCGATGTTCGTGTGGACGGGCATCTACCTGCTCTGGGCGCACGTGCGGGGCACGAACGAGGCGCCCGTCGCCGAGCTGGCGGTCGACTCCCTGGTCGGCAGCGTGCGGCCGGCGTACCACCTCTGGTTCATGTACGCCTACCTGCCGATCATCGTGCTGCTGGCCTTCGTGGTGCTGCTGCGCGCCGGGCAGCGGCCCTGGCGGCTGGGCGCGGTGCTGGTGCTCTGCGCCGGGGGGCCGGTCCTCTTCAACGACCTGCACAGCCTCACCGGTTGGGACCTGCCGAGGTTCGCCTGGAGCTTCGGGGTCTACTCGATGGTCTACGCCGTCATGGGCGCCTTCCTGCTCAGCCGCCGCACCGCGGTCGGCGGCCGGCGGGCGCGCCTGGCGTGGCTGGGCGCGGCGGCGCTGTGCGGGGCGGGGGTGCTGTACTACCAGACGCAGGTGCACTACGCGATGCCCAACGCCTCGCTGCTGGGCGCGCTGTTCACCGCCTCGGTGGTCCTGGCGCTGGTGCGGCTGCGCGTCCCCGAGCGCGTGCGCCCGTACGTCTCGCGGCTGGCGAACGCGGCGCTGGGTGCGTACCTCTGCCACATCCTCGTCATCGAGCTGGTCGCCGAGCCGTTCGTCGACACCGGCGCGGGTCCCGCGGCAGCGTGGGGACTGACCGCGGGACTGACGGTGGTGAGCATCGCCGGGTCGTTCGGGCTGAGTCTGCTGTGGCAGCGGCTGGGGCTGAAGAAGATCCTGGGCTGAGTGCTTCTCAGTCGGCCCGCGGTGAATCAGCGCGCAGGAAGGCCGAGTTGGCCACCCGGCCGAGGAGGGTGAAGCGGCTCTCGCCCTTGAGGTGCACCTCCAGGGCCTCCGCGACGCCGGGCCAGGAGGGGTCGCCGTAGTCGTCCAGGACGACCACGCCGCCCGGTGCGGCGATCTCCTCCGCCCACCGCAGGTCGGCCAGGACGCCGTCGCGCGAGTGGTCGCCGTCGATGATGATCACGCCGTACGCGCGGTCGGAGACGGCCGCCCGCACCTCGGGGTCCTCCGAGAAGCCGGGCTGGATACGGGCCCGCTGCCCGGCGGCGCCCGCCAGCGCCAGGTTCTCCAGCACGGCCGCCCGCCGCACCGGGGTCCCGCTGGGGTCGGGGCGGTCGGCGGCGGCGTCCGGCTGGAGCTGGGTGCCGGCGAGCGGGTCGACGATGGTGACCTCCGGTGCCAGGCCGGAGCGCTGCAGGGTGCGGGTGAGGGCGGCGGCGAAGAGGCCGTAGAGCGTGCCGATCTCCAGCACCTCGCCGTTGGGCGGGCGCAGCAGCGGGACGGTGGCGAGCTTCCCGCAGATATTGAGGGTGCCGCCGGCGATCCGGCCGACGCCGAGCGCCTCCAGCGCGACGAGGGTGCGGAACGCCTGCGCGGTGTTGCGCCGGGCGTGGCCGGCCTGCGCGCCGGTGGTCTCGGTGATCTGGTCGGCCAGCCTGGCCAGTTGGTGCGCGGTGGGGGTACGGGCGAGTCCGCGGCCCTCGCTGCCCAGGAGCAGGTCGAGGGCGTGGCGGAAGCGCGCGTCCTGCGGGTCGGGCTGGGTGGAGGCCTCGTGCGGGGCGGCGGCGGTGTGGCGGCGCAGGGCGCGGTCGATGCGCTGGTCTATGAGCGTGGCCACCGGGCGCAGGAGGCGCCGGGCCGGGCCGCTGGTGAGAATCGTCATGAGGGCACCTTCACCACGGGCAGGTTGCCGTGGCGGCAACGGCTGATGGCCGGGGGGTGGCGGGGATCGGGGGGTGCGGGAAACGCGCACGTGGGCTTTGCGCGCGCTGTCCCGCCGGGGGCCGGCTACCGCTCCGTACTGGTGTGAACCGTGTCAACACCGTAGGGTGACCGCATGCCCGACGCCGCCTCCCGCACGCCCCCCGCCCAGGCCGCTCCGACCACCGTGACCGCCGCCGGTATCGCCCGGCTCGCGGGCGTGGGGCGGGCCGCCGTGAGCAACTGGCGCCGCCGGCACACCGACTTCCCGCGCCCGGTGGGGGGGACGGAGACCAGCCCCCACTTCGACCTCGCCGAGGTCGAGGCGTGGCTGCGCGCCCAGGGCAAGATCGGCGGCGTCCCGCAGCGCGAACGCGTCTGGCAGCTCGTCGCCGGCCATCCCGGCGGCGCCCCCGCCGGCCTCGCCCTCGCGGGCGCCGTGCTGCTGCTCGTCCACGAACATCCGGCGCGGTGGCTGGAGTTGGCGGCACTCAAGGGCCCTGCGGGCACTGAGAGCACTGAGAGCACTGCGGACGCGCAGAACGCGCGAGACGCGCAGTCCGCGCCGCACCTGGCCGGCGCCCTGGCCGAGGTGCTGACCGAGCGACTCGGCCCGGAGCACCCCGTCCGCCTGCCCCCCGCCGCCCCGCACTCGGAGCTGGTGCGCGCCACCGCCGACCTCGCCGCGGAGTTCGGGGAGGCACGCGGCGCCTACGAGTTCCTCCTCGGGCGCTATCTGGAGACCAACCCCCGCCAGCACACCCTGACCCCGCCCGAACTGGCCGTCCTGGTCGCGGGACTGGCCGTGCCGCCGGGGCCGACCGGGCCCGGCGACCGCGCCGCCACCGTCCTGGACCCGGCGGCCGGCGCCGCCACCCTGCTGCTCGCCGCCCCCGGCGACGGCCCGCGCCTGGCCCAGGAGTCCGACCCCGACCTGGCCGCGCTGGCCGCCCTGCGCCTGGCCCTGCACACCCCCGGCCGGGTACGGACCGCCGCCGCCGACACCCTGCGCGCCGACGCCCTCGCCGGCCGGGCGGCCGACGCGGTGGTCTGCCACCCCCCGTTCAACGAGCGCAACTGGGGCCACGACGAGCTGGCCTACGACCCCCGCTTCGGCTACGGCCTGCCCGCCCGCACCGAGTCCGAACTGGCCTGGGTCCAGCACGCGTTGGCCCGGCTGACCGAGGGCGGCACCGCCGTGCTCCTGATGCCCCCGGCCGTCGCCTCCCGCCGCTCCGGGCGCCGCATCCGCGCCGAGCTGCTGCGCCGCGGCGCCCTGCGCGCCGTGATCGCGCTCCCGCCGGGCGCCGCCCCGCCGCACAGCGTGCCGCTGCACCTGTGGGTGCTGCGCCGCCCGCCGGCCGGGGCGCTCCCGCCCAGCGGCCTGCTCTTCGTCGACGCCGGGGAGACCTACGGCACCGGCCGCGAGCGCATCGACTGGGCCGCCCTCACCGCCGACACCCTGGCCGCCTGGCGCGCGTACGACCGCACCGGCGAGCTGCCGGAGCGCCCCGGCACCCGGGCCGTGCGCCCGGTGGTGGAACTCCTCGACGACGACGTCGACCTCACCCCCGCCCGCCGCCTCCCCCCCGCCCCCGGCGGCCCCGCCGGCACCACCCCGGCCGAGCTGGACGCCGTACGCGAGCGCCTGGGCCGCACCCTGGCCCTGGCCGCCGAGCGCACCCCGCCGGCGCCCACCGCCGCGCCCGCCGCCGCCCCGCCGTGGACGACCGTGGGTGAACTGGCGCGCGCGGGGGCCCTGTCGGTGCGTACGGGCGGGGCGGGCGCGGGCGGTGCGGGAGCCGTCCTCACCGTGCAGGACGTGCTCGACGGGGCGGCGCCCTCCGGGACGCTCCCCGAGGGCGAGCCCGAGGAGGCGGTGCTGCTCGCCGAGGGCGACGTGGTCGTCCCGCTGAGCAGCGCGGGCGGCCCCAGCGGCCCCCATGGCACCGCCCGCGTCGTGGACGCCGCCACGGCGGGCGCGGCGCTCGGCGCCCGGCTCGCGCTGCTGCGGCCGGCCGCCGGCGAGCTGGACCCGTGGTTCGTCGCCGGCTTCCTGCGCGGTACGGCCAACGCCCGCCAGGCCGGCGTCTACGCCACCGCCGCCGGCCGCCTGGACGTACGGCGCCTGCAGCTGCCCCGGCTGCCGCTGGAGCGGCAGCGCGTCTACGGCGCGCAGTTCAGGTCGCTGGCCGCCTTCGAGGCGGCGCTGCGGGAGACCTCGCGGCTGGGCGCGCTGCTGGCGCAGGGGCTCTACGACGGACTGGCGGACGGGACGCTGGGGCTGGCGGAGGAGTGAGCGGGGCGGGGTGGGGACGGCCGCCCTGCCCGGGGGGCGATCCGGGGCCGCGTGTCGTCTCCGCTCGGTACGCTGCCGCCCTGCGCATCGCCCACCTGCTGCTCTCCCTGGGCGACCGCCCGGCCGCCCAGGCGGAGCTGGGCTCGCTCCTGCACGAGGTCCAGCAGCGCTACGGCCCGCAGCACCCCGTGGCGGACGGCGCCCGGCGGGCACTGGCCGACCTGCCCGCGTACGGGGCCGTTGAGGGAACGCCCCTGCCTCCCGCCCCCTCAGCCCTCCAAGTCGAGGATCTCCTTCCTGTCCGGCACCCGCACGTCGACAGCCTCGTTGTAGTCGCCGAAGACGACCGTGCTCGGCTCGTCGCCGCCCTTCTGCGCCAGCTTCAGCAGGTAGGGCCTGCCCTCGGTGGCGACGAGGGCGGTGTTGTCGGAGCCGTCCGCGCCCTTGCCGGTGAGCGTCAGCGCCTTCGCCCCGCCGGCCTCGGTGACGGGGCCGCGCTCGACGCTGCCCTCGTCCTCGTCGAAGTTCTTGAACAGCTCGTCCAGGTCGCAGAGTCCGGCCAGGTCCCTGATGTCGGCGTCACTGACCGAACTCTTGATCCACTTGCCCTTCATCACCTTGACCACGGCGTCCACCTGCTCCTTGGGGTCACCTTTGCTCTGGGCGCGCACGAAGGCCTCATCGGAACGCAGGTAGACGGTCCTGCCCTCCTTGATGATGTCGACGGAGCCCTGACCGGCCAGCGAGAGCGAGGCGTTGCAGCGGGCGTCGCGGTCGAGGGAGACCCTGCCGGTGATGCGGTTGGCGTCGGAGGTGACGTCCAGGTCCATCGTCACCGAGCGGGCGCTCTTGGTGGTCTTCAGCGCCTTGTCGAGGACTTCCGCGCCGGAGAGCCCGCTGAAGGGCCCGTCCTCCCCGCCGCCGGAGCAGGCGGCGGGTCCGAGCACGGCGACGGCGCAGAGGGCGACGGACAGAGCGGGTCGCTGGAGCTTCATGGGGGTGGTCCCTCGGTTGCGGGGATACGCCGGGACTGCCCGGAAGCGCGACGGCGTGTTGGCAAGACACATCACACCAGAGCCTGTGAACCGAGTCAACCTAGCCAGGCTTGCCCCCATCCGCCCCCCACCAGCCCCCACCAGCCCCCATCCGCCCCCACCAGCAAGCGCTACCACCCGCGACCGGCGCACGAGCACCCCGCGACCGGCAGTAGGGTGGTGGACCGCAGGGGGCCCGCTTCCCCCACACGGGCCCCCTGCGACTCGGCGCCGCCCGTGGCCCGTACCCCGACAGGCGCCCGACGCACGGGAGTTACGCCGATGACCCACCGCGCCGCAGCGGCGACCGCAGTCCTGCTGACCACCCTCACCCTCGCCGCGTGCTCCCCCTCCCCCGACCCCGCGGACACCCCCGCCACCGGCGCCGGCGCCAACCCCCTGACCAACCCGGCGGGCACGAAACCGGGCCTGGCGCCGATCTCCTCCGCGGAGGACGAGAGGGCGGCGCGCGAGCTGATCTCCACGCTGGCCACCAAGGGGCGGGGGCCCAAGACCGGGTACGAGCGCGCCGAGTTCGGCTACGCCTGGATGGACACGGCGGACGGCGTCCCGCTGGCGGGGAACGGCTGCGACACGCGGAACGACCTGCTGAAGCTCCATGGCCGAAACGCCCGGTTCCGAGCCGGCTCCGACTGCGTGGTCGTGTCGATGACGCTGCACGACCCTTACACCGGCAAGGACATCGCCTGGAAGAAGACGAAGGCGGCCGAGGTCCAGATCGACCACGTGATCCCGCTCTCCTACAGCTGGCAACTGGGCGCGTCCCGCTGGCCGGAGTCCAAAAAACGCCAACTAGCAAACGACCCCCTGAACCTGCTTCCCGTCCAGGGCCGCGCCAACTCCGCCAAGAGCGACTCGGGCCCGGCCTCCTGGCTCCCCCCGAACACCCGCGTCAGATGCGCGTACGCGGTCCGCTTCGCCCAGGTCGCCCTGAAGTACGACCTCCCGGTGACCCCCCCGGACAAGCGGACGATGCTGCGCCAGTGCGAAGGCTGAGCGCGGCCGACATCACCCAGTGTTCACCCGGCGGACGCCTCAGGCACATCCGGCACCCCCGCGCCCTGGCTAGGGTGCCGAGGTGCCCCACCATGCGCCCAGCCTCTCCGTGATCGTCCCTTTCCACAACGTGCGGGACTTCGCCCCCGACACCCTGCGCTCCCTCGCCCGCAACGCGGCCGACGACCGGGAGTTCATCCTGGTCGACGACGCCTCCACCGACGGCACGGGGGAGATCCTCGACCGCGCGGCGGCCGAGCTGCCGGGCGCCCGCCTCGTACGGCACGACGCCAACCAGGGCATCGCCCGCGCCCGCAACAGCGGCATCGACGCGGCCCGCGGCGACTACCTGACCTTCCTGGACGGCGACGACTGGTACGGCCCCGGCCAGCTGGACGACCTGCTGCACGCCGCCGAGTCGCTCGACGTCGACTTCGTACGCACCGACCACGTCCAGGTCAACGGCCGCAAGCGGACCGTCAAACGCGCCCCCGCCCGCATCCGGCAGACCGCGCTCAGCGCCCGGGACGGCATCGCGCCCGCGGACCTGGAGACGATGGTCGACTACCCCTTCGTCTGGGCCGGCATCTACCGCAGTGCCCTCTTCGCCGACGGCCGCATGCGCTTCGCGCCCGACCTGCGCACGGCCGAGGACCGGCTGTGGACCTGGCAACTGCACCTCACCGCCGAGACGTTCGCCGTCACCGGCCTGCTGGGCACCTTCTACCGCCGCGGGGTGACGACCTCCCTCACCCAGATCCGCGACGACCGCCAGCTCGACTTCATCCCGGCCCACGACGCCATGCTCCGGGCGGTCCTCGCCGACCCGGAGGCCGAGCGCTTCCTGCCCAAGGCGGTACGGACCTACTGCGCGCTCCTCGCCTTCCACGCCAACAACGCCGACCGCTACGAGCCGGCCGCCGCACGCCGCCTGAAGCAGGCGTCCGTCGAGGCGCTGGAGCGGATGCCCCAGGACGTACTGGAGGAGACCCTGCGCGGGATGGACGAGGAGCGCAGCCGCCTGCTGCGCCGGATGCGGCCCCGACGCGCCGCGAAGCTCGCCGGGAAGGCCGCCTGACCCGTGTCACGTACCACCGCTCCCCACACCCACCGCCGCGCGCAGGTCTTCGAGGTCTCCACGCTCTACGGGGCCGCCACCCTCGCCGCGGCCCTGGACGCCGGCCTCTTCGGCCCGCGTGAGGCGACGCTGCGCGTCCTGCTCGTCTCCAACAACGCGGCCATCCCCGAAACCGCCGTCCAGCTCCCGGAGATGGCGGGCTTCGCCGCACTCGCGGCGCGCTTCGACGACGTCGTCGACTGGAACCGCGAGATCGCCCCGCACCACCCCGGCACCTGGGCGCCCGCCGGGCACGACGCCCCGATCTGGCAGCGGATGCTGCGCAGGAGCTGGGGACTGGGCGACGGACCGCTGGAGCTGGTGGTGGAGTCCGTCACCGCGGCCCCCGCCAAGGCCCTGACGATGATCTTCGGCGACGCCTCGGTGCACGTCTACGCGGACGGCCTGATGAGCTACGGCCCGACCCGCGACCCGCTGCCGCAGTACATCGCCTGCCGGGTGCGGCGCCTCCTCCACCTCGACCTGGTGCCGGGGCTGGCGCCGCTGCTGCTCACCGAGTACGGGGTGCCGGCCGAGCTGGTGCCCTCCGAGGTCTTCCGCAAGGTGCTGGACGAGCTGTCCGAGCCGGTGGAGGTCCGCGACGCGCGCGGGGGCGTACCGACGGCGGTGGTGCTGGGCCAGTACCTGGCGGCCCTGGGCATCCTCACGCAGGCCGAGGAGGAGGAGCTGCTGGCGCGCATGGTGCGCGGCGCCGCGGCGGCGGGCCACACCTCCGTACTCTTCAAGCCGCACCCGACCGCCCCCGCCAGCTACTCGCGCGCCCTGGAGCGGGCGGCTGAGGAGGCGGGGGCGGTGCTCACCACGCTGGAGCGGCCGATGCTCGCCGAGACGCTCTACGAGCAGCTGGCGCCCCGGCTGGTCGTCGGCTGCTTCTCGACGGCGATGCTGACGGCCGCCGGGCTGTACGGGATCCCGATCGCCCGCACGGGGACGGAGCTGCTGCTGCGGCGCCTGCGCCCGTACCAGAACAGCAACCGGGTGCCGGTCACCATCGTGGACGCGGTGGTACCGGACGTCGACGCGCTCGCCGGCGGCGCCGAGGCGGCCCCCCGCCGCTCGGCGGCGGAGCTGGGCCCCCTGCTGACGGCGGTCGGCTACTGCATGCAGGACAAGCGCCACCGGCGCCTGCGCCCTGCGGTCGTGCGGTGGCTCTCGGCGCATCAGGGCGAGGAGACCCTGCGCTACATCACCCGCCGCCGCCTCACCGCGCTGGAACTGCCCGGCGGCGTGGTCTCCGGCGCGGCGGCGCGGCGGCTGCTGCCCGCGGCCCGCCGGGCGGTGCGCACGGCGCGGAAGGTGAAGCGGCTGGTGCGCTGAGGCCCGCGGGTCCCGCTCAGCCGTCCACGATCGTCGTCAGGAACTCCCCGACCCAGGCCAGCAGTTCACGCCCCACCACCGGCTTCCCGCCGATGGTGCCGCTGCTGGGCCTGGGGACGAGGATCTGGCGGGCCCCCGCCTTGACCACCGAGCGGGGGTAGAGGCGCTTGAGGCGCAGCTCCTGCGACTCGCGCAACTCCACCGGCGCGAAGCGGATGTTGGCGCCCTGGAGCACGATCTCGCCGACCCCGCTGGCCCGCGCCAGCATCCGCAGGCCGGCGACCAGCAGCAGGTTCTCCACGGGCTCGGGGAGCTTGCCGTAGCGGTCGGTCAGCTCCTCGCGCACGGCCCTGACGTCCTCCTCGGTGCTCGCGGCGGCGATCGCGCGGTACGCCTGCAGGCGCAGCCGCTCGCCGGGCGCGTACTCGTGCGGGATGTGCGCGTCGACCGGCAGCTCGATCTTCACGTCGAGGAGTTCCTCCTCGCGCCCGCCGCCCTCCATGGAGGCCCGGTAGTCGGCGACCGCCTCGCCGACCATGCGTACGTACAGGTCGAAGCCGACGCCCGCGATGTGCCCGGACTGCTCGCCGCCCAGCAGGTTGCCGGCGCCGCGGATCTCCAGGTCCTTCATCGCCACGTACATGCCCGCGCCCATCTCGGTGTGCTGGGCGATGGTGGCCAGGCGCTCGTGGGCGGTCTCGGTGAGGGGCTTCTCCGGCGGGTAGAGGAAGTAGGCGTAGCCGCGCTCGCGGCCCCGGCCCACGCGCCCGCGCAGCTGGTGGAGCTGGGAGAGGCCGAAGTTGTCGCCGCGCTCGACGATGAGGGTGTTGGCGTTGGAGATGTCGATGCCGGACTCCACGATCGTGGTGGAGACCAGCACGTCGAACTTCTTCTCCCAGAAGTCCGTGACGACCCGCTCCAGCGCGCCTTCCGACATCTGCCCGTGCGCGGTGGCGATCCGCGCCTCGGGCACCATCTCGCGCAGCCGCGCCGCCGCCCGGTCGATGGACTCGACGCAGTTGTGGATGTAGAACACCTGGCCCTCGCGCAGGAGTTCGCGCCGGATCGCGGCGGCGATCTGCTTCTCCTCGTACGGCCCGACGAAGGTGAGCACCGGGTGGCGCTCCTCGGGCGGGGTGGTGATCGTGGACATCTCGCGGATGCCCGTGACCGCCATCTCCAGGGTGCGCGGGATGGGGGTGGCGGACATGGTGAGCACGTCGACGTTGGCGCGGAGCTGCTTCAGCTGCTCCTTGTGCTCCACGCCGAAGCGCTGCTCCTCGTCGACGACGACCAGCCCGAGGTCCTTGAACTTCGTCTCGGCGGAGAAGAGCCGGTGGGTGCCGATGACGATGTCCACCGAGCCGTCGCGCAGCCCCTCCAGTACGGCCTTGGCCTCGGCGTCGGACTGGAAGCGCGAGAGCGCCCTGACCTTGACGGGGAACTGCGAGTAGCGCTCGGAGAAGGTCGCGAAGTGCTGCTGCACGAGCAGCGTCGTCGGCACGAGCACGGCGACCTGCTTGCCGTCCTGCACGGCCTTGAAGGCGGCGCGCACCGCGATCTCGGTCTTGCCGTAGCCGACGTCGCCGCAGACGAGGCGGTCCATGGGGACGGACTTCTCCATGTCCTCCTTGACCTCGGCGATGGTGGAGAGCTGGTCGGGCGTCTCCATGTACGGGAAGGCGTCCTCCAGCTCGCGCTGCCAGGGGGTGTCGGGTCCGAAGGCGTGGCCGGGGGCGGCCATCCGCGCCGAGTAGAGCTTGATGAGGTCGGCGGCGATCTCCTTGACGGCCTTCTTCGCGCGCGCCTTGGTCTTGGTCCAGTCGGCGCCGCCCAGGCGGTGCAGGGTGGGGGCCTCGCCGCCGACGTACCTGGTGACCTGGTCGAGCTGGTCGGTGGGGATGTAGAGGCGGTCGCCGGGCTGGCCGCGCTTGCCGGGGGCGTACTCCACCAGCAGGTACTCGCGGGTGGCGTTCTGCACGGTGCGCTGGACCATCTCCACGTAGCGGCCCACGCCGTGCTGCTCGTGCACGATGAAGTCGCCGACCTGGAGGGTGAGCGGGTCGACGGCGTTGCGGCGGCGGGCGGGCATGCGCCGGCCGTCGCGGCCGGCGGCCTTCTGGCCGGAGAGGTCGGTCTCGGTGAGGACTGCGAGCTTCAGCGCGGGGGCGATGAGGCCGTTGTCGAGGGAGCCGCAGGCGACCTGGACGACGGAGGGGTCGATGGCGCCGTCGATACCGCCGGCCAGGCGGGCCGCGACGCCCTCGCCGGCGAGCACCTCCACGGTGCGCTTGGCGGGGCCGTGGGCCTCGGTGAGGTAGACGACGCGCCAGCCCTCGGCGAGCAGGCGGCGGGTGTCGGCGAGCGCGCGCCCGGTGTCGCCTCGGTACAGCTCGGGGGCCTGGAAGCCGAGGTGGACCGTGTCGTCCTCCCCGTCCTCGCCGTCCTCGCCGGCGGCGAAGGGGGAGACGGTCCACCACATCATGCCCAGCTCGCGGGCCCGGTCGCGGACGTCCGCGATGCCCCGCAGCGAGGCGGCGCCCACGTCGACGGGCGCCTCGCCGCCGCCGGCGCTGGCCGCCCAGGACGCCTCCAGGAACTCCTGGCTGGTGGCGACCAGGTCCGCCGCCCTGGTGCGTACCCGCTCGGGATCGCAGACCACCGCCATGCTGCCCTCGGGCAGCACGTCCAGCAGCAGCTCCATCTCGTCGACCAGGACGGGCGCGAGGGACTCCATGCCCTCCACCGCGATGCCTTCGGCGATCTTCCCCAGCAGCTCTCCCAGCTCCGGGTGCTTCTCGGCCAGGGCGGCGGCGCGGGTGCGCACCTCGTCGGTGAGCAGCAGCTCGCGGCAGGGGGGCGCCCACAGGCCGTGCTCGGCGGTCGTGCTCTGCGCGCCGTCGAACGCGGCCAGGGAGCGCTGGTCGGCGACCTTGAAGTAGCGGATCTCCTCGACCTCGTCGCCCCAGAACTCCACCCGCAGCGGGTGCTCCTCGGTGGGCGGGAAGACGTCCAGGATGCCGCCGCGCACGGCGAACTCGCCGCGCTTCTCCACCAGTTCGACCCGCTGGTAGGCGGCGGCGGCCAGTCCCGCGACGACCTCGGTGAGATCCGCGCTCTGCCCCGTGCGCAGGGCGACCGGCTCCAGCTCGCCCAGGCCCTTGACCTGCGGCTGCAGTACGGAGCGGACGGGCGCGACGACGACCGAGACGGGGCCGGCGGCGGGGTCGTCGGCCGAGGGGTGGGCGAGGCGGCGCAGCACGGCCAGCCGGCGGCCGACGGTGTCGCTGCGGGGGGAGAGGCGCTCGTGCGGCAGCGTCTCCCAGGAGGGGAACTCCACCACCGTGTCCGGCGGGAGCAGCCCGCGCAGGGCGGCGGCCAGGTCCTCGGCCTCGCGGCCGGTGGCGGTGACCGCCAGCACCGGGCGTCCGGCACCGGCGGCGAGGGAGGCGACGGCGAAGGGCCGGGCGGCGGGCGGGCCCACCAGGTCGACCTGGGTGCGCAGGCCCTCGGCGGCGGCCTTCACCGCGTCTTTCAGGGCCGCGTCGTCGGAGACGGCGTCCAGCAGTCCGTGCAGGCTCATGGGGCGGCTCATCCATCTGCGGTCGGGCAACGCGAAGTGCCCGGGATCGGCGGATCCCGGGGGTCTCCCAGCGTACGCCGACGCACTGACAGACGTGCCCGGGGCGGGGGCGCGCGGGTGTGTGCGGGGGATCCCGTGGCCGGGGCGGGATCTCCCCGTCCCGGCCACGGGGTTGCGCTCCGGCGCTCAGTCCTCCGACGACCCCGCCGGCGGCGGCACCACCGTGCCGCCCTCCTCCGCCGGGACGTTCATCTGGCCGCCCACCATCGCGGCCAGCGAGGCGCGTACGTGCTCCAGCTGCCCGGTCAGCTCCGTGCGCCGGTCCTGCACGCCGCGCAGCCGGTGGTCCGTCTCGCGCTGGACGCCCTCGACCGCGAGGGACGCCTCGGCCAGCAGCTCCGCGCCGCGCGCCTCCGACCGGTCGCGCTGCGCCGCCGCGTACTTCTCCGCCTCGGCCCAGACCGCCTGCGCCTCCTCCAGGCGCTGCTGGGCGGCGGCGGTGCGCGCGGCCATCTCCAGCGCCCAGGTCGCCTCGCGCTCGCGCAGGTCGCGCTGGTTGACCTCGGCGGCGGCCAGCTCCTCGGCCTCCGACTCGGCGAGGATCGCGGCGGTGCGCTGGCGCACCTCCGCCAGCGCCCGCCCGGCCTCACCGGCACACGCCTGGGCGTCCGCGCGGGCGGCGGCCAGCATCACCGCCGCCTGCGCCTCGGCGGCCGCGACGATGCTGCGCCAGTGCCCCTCCGCCTCGCCGGTCACGCCGCCGCCGGCCGCGCGGGCGGCGGCCAGCAGCTCCTCGCCGTCCGCGCGGGCGGCGGCCAGGGCGGCCTGCGCGTCCTGGCGGGCGGCGGCCCGTACGCCGTCGGCCTCCTCCCGGGCCAGCGCGAGGAGGAAGGTGGCGCGGCCGCCCAGCTCCTCGTACGTCTGCGGGCCCGTCTCGTCCATCCGACGGGCGAGTTGGTCGCGCTCGCGCTCCAGGTCGCGGGCGAGCACGGTCAGCCGGGCCGCGCGCTCCCAGGCGCGATCACGCTCCTCACCGAGGCGGCCGAGGGCCGCGTCGACCTGCTGTGGCCGGTAGCCCCTGCGAACAGTGCCGAAGTCCTCGGACGGCCCCGTGACGGCGGTCATCGGCGGGCTCCTCTCGTACGACAGTGATCTCAGCCGACATCTTTCAGGAACGTGACTAAAAGGCCATAAAACGACACTCCGCCACTTTTCCCTCAAAAAAGGTCACTGCCGTTGAGCCGATAAGACGAAGAAGCGCCCCGCCGGGGGTCCGGGGGGCGCTTCTTCGGCTCGTACGGGGACGTGGGACGGCTACAGCAGGCCGTCCCAGAACTGCTCCAGGACCACCGACCACCAGTGGTCGGGACCCTCCAGCGCGGGCGGGTCCAGGGCCAGGAGCTGGGCCTGGAAGTCGACCGTCCAGCGGCCGGCCTGCTCCGGCGTCAGCCCGTAGCGCCAGCGCCACATGCGGCCCAGCAGCGCCAGGCAGCGGACGAACTCGGGCAGCCCGGAGTTGACGAACTGCACCGGGCCCGCCTGGCCGCCGGGCGCGGCCTCCAGGGGGACGGCGACGATGTGCGCGGTGCCGTACTGCACGCACAGCTGGCGGCCGAAGTCGTTGCCCATCACCAGGTACGAACCCGCGTCCGGCGCCGGCTGCACGCCGCGCTCCTGCGCCAGCTCCGCCAACGTCGGCACCGGGCGGCCCTGGTGGGCCTCGGCCCAGAAGAACGGGCCGAAGTCCACCGGCAGTCCGGACCACACCAGCGTCTGCGCCACCACCTCCGGCACGCCCTGGCGGGCCACCGCCCGCTGGTCGAAGCGGTGCACGCCCTGCGGGAAGGACTGCGCCAGCTCCTGCGCCACGGCCTGCGGCGGCGCGGGCGGCACCGGCTGGAACTGCCCGGGGCCGGGCAGCGGGGCCCGGTTGGGGGCGGGGCGGGCCGGGGCCTCGGCGACCTGGTGCAACTCGCCCTGGTGCTCGATGAGATGGCGCATGCCCTGCCGGCGCGAGGCGTGGTCGCGGCCGTAGGCGGCGGTGTGGCTCAGGCGCGCCTGCGGCCAGGTCTCGCGGATCATCCGGGCGCAGTAGGCGCCGGGAAGGTCGCAGGGCTCCAACTCGGTGTGCAGTTCGAGGACCTGCTGCGGGGGGACGTTCATCGAGCGCAGTTCGTGCAGGATCTGCCACTCCGGGTGCGGGGTGCCGGGCGCCGAGCGGCGCATGACCTGCTGCTCGGTGCCGTCGGCGGTGCGGTAGCGCAGCACGGCGAGATAGCCCGGACCGACGGTGGGGACGGTGGGCTGGGGGAAGCCGTAGCCCCCGGCCGGGAGGGGCGGGGTGGCGCCGGGCGGGGGGAACGGGGCGCCTGAGGCCGGGAACCCGCCGACGCTGGGCGGCGCGGAGGGCGGCGGGGTCCCGGGGGCGGCGGGGGGCGTCTGCGGGACGAGCTGCGTCGGTACGTACGGCGTCCCGGACGGGCCGGGCGCGGCGGGCGCGGCGGGCGCGGCGGGTGTCCCGGGCGCGCCGGGCGGAGGCGGCGGGGTGTGGGGGGACGGCGGGGCCGGTGGGGCGCCGTTGTCGCGCTTGGGGCGCGGCGGGAAGGGGCCGGCGGCCTTCGCGGTGGCGGCCTCGGCCAGGTCCGAGGCCCCCCCGCACGGCCTGCAGCGTACGCGCGA